>SKON01000049.1 GCA_007120035.1 Myxococcales bacterium | reverse complement strand
GCCGCAACAACCGGGCCATCAAGTCTACATCGGCGGCGACGACGCCGGCCACGAAGGCCACACCCAATTCCTCAACGTCAACGACTTCGCTCAACAAGAAGCCCACTTCACCCCGGAGCAACAGAGCGCTGGCTACGACGGCAACACCCAATTCGTCGACATCAACGCCTTGATGGGCAGCGGCCAACTCGGCGAAGCCGGCGGGATCGAGCAGGACGCCGAACTCAAGCGCAGCTATATCTTCGGCCCCGGCGATATCCAGACCGGTGAATTCACCCTGATCTACGCCCAGGACCACCTGGGCAAATCAGTGGTCCTCAAGCGCGTGTGGGAGGACGACCCCCACTCTATGAGCACTCCCCTCCGCCAGCGGATCGCCCAACTCAACGAGATCCAACACCCCAACCTCCTGACGATGAACGGCATGTTCGTCACCGCTTCAGGCATGTGGGTGGAGCTCCAGGGCCCCCGAGGATCAACCCTCACCCAGGTCATCGAAGAGCACGGACCCCAGCCGGCCGACGTGGTGATCCCCTGGATGCGGGCCGTCGCCGATGTCCTGGCCTTGATCCACAACCACCAGCTCGCCTACGCCAACCTGACCACTGACAGCGTGTGGATCACCGAAGACGGCCACGCCCTCCTGGAGCCCTTCGACATGCTCCGCCTCGCTGACCGCGGCGGGCTCGGCGCCTTCGGCTCCCCGGAGATGAAAGCTCCCCCGGATCAACGGGTCCTCAGCCCCGCCACGGATGTCTACAGCCTCGCCGCCGTCATCGGCGCCGCCCTCACGGGCCTGCCCTTCGAACCGGGCCACGTGGGCAAGATCGAAGATCAGAAGCTCGTCGCCAAACTGGTTCAAGCCCTCGACCCTCAAGCCGAAAACCGCCAGCAAGTCGTCACCGAACTCTTGGGCGTACCCAGCCAGGGGCTCGACCCGAAGATCCTCATCGGCGGCGCCGGGGGACTCGTCGTCTTGCTCTTGCTCTTGGTCATCGCCCTCCCCTCCGGATCCGATCCGGAGGTCCTGGACCACTCCGACCCCATGGCTGTCGCCACCGATGGCCACACCGAAGATGGCGGCGAAGCCGAAGGTGACGAAGAAGAGGCCCCCAAAGTCGACCTCCCGGGCCCCGTCACCGCCGACGCCCGACTGACCATCCGTCGCAGCTACGCCGAGAATCCCCCGGCTACGGCCACCACCTCGGCCTCCGAAGAGGACCTCGAGGCCTGGCGCACCCGGGCTGCCGAGCGCGTGGAGTTGGGCGACGACTCCCCCCGCAATCGCCGCTTCGACTACTACTCCGAGGCCCTCTCCCTCCTCGCCAACGTCATCCGTTCCCAAGAGGACCCTCCCGAGTCGGACTGGGAAGCCTGGCGAGCCGTCTACGAGAAGTCGGCGGTCAAAGAAGAACTCGAGTTGATCCGTAAGTCCATCGACGACAACCTCGCCGAAGGACGCCTCAGCCAGTCCCGCCGACGCTTCAGCCAGCTCGCCAGCATGGACCCCCGGGTGACCAGTGAAAACTTCATCCTCACTCACTCTTCGGCGAATGTTGTTGAACTTCGCGCCGCCACTGACGATAATGATGAAGAACCTGAAGAATGACCTCTTCCTGAGGAGAACCCCATGAACCTTTCTCGTTCGCTGCGATCCCTCTCGGCCCTCCTGAGCATCTCCCTGCTCGCAACCCTCGGCCTGGGGTGCGGCGCCGAGGAAGAGGTCTTCAACCCCGCCTACCACCAATTCGAGTTTCCCATCGAAGTCGAAGCCAAGGACTCCGCCGACAACCCCGTCGCCGGCGTCCCCGTCGTCTTGGACGGCAACGTCGTCGGCTACACCGGCGCCGACGGCCTCTTCGAAGGCATCCTCTGGGAGTACGGCGAGACCGAGGTCACCCTCGCAGTCCGCGAGCCCGAAGGATATCGTCTCGTCAGTGGTCAGGAGAAGACCGAACACCTCCGTATCACCGAAGGTCTCGATGGGTACCTCCGGGGCCTGGCTGTCACCCTCCGCCCTGAATTGCAGTCCGTCCAGACCGAATACATGGCCTGGGTCCAAATCTCCTGTGATCAGTACCTTGACGACAAACACTGTAAAGACCGACCGGTGCTCCTCGACGGTCAAGAGATTGCTCGCACCGACGAGCACGGCCAGGCCCGGGTCACCTTCATCGGCGTCCCCGACACCAAGGCTACCCTCTCCATTCGCACCCCTGTCCACGACCCCTCCGCCGAAGACTCCGTGTGGATGTTTCCCCCCAACCCCAACTACCCGATTGAACTCGGATACGACGCCACGATCTTCCGGGTCAACCAGGAGTTCTCCGACCCTGCCGAGCAGCGCGCCCAGGAGCGTCGCCCCACCCGTCGTGTTCGACGGGCCGCTCCTCGCCAGACCCAGCAGCAGCGGCAGCGCCAACAGCAGCAACAGCAACAACAGCAACAAGAAGAGGAGCGCCCCTCTCGTGGCCCAATCCCTCTCTTCTAGCTCTGGTGATCCCCGCGGCAATTCACCGCAGGGGCTTGGCTTGCCCTCCTCAGGTCCTTACGATACACCCTAAGACCCGCGCCGAACCAGTGGGAATAGTCCCCCGTATCGGCTCGTTCTGCCCCGTACTGTCTGGTTTCGATGAACCGAGTGTCTCATGTCAAACGACCACCACAACGAGCTGCCCCCCGAAGGTTGGGATGGAAGCCTCGACGACGAGCTCCTCGATGACCCCCTCGCCGACGACCTCTTTGGCCACGTCGACGACTCCGAACGGGGAGACGGCCCGAGCTGGGGCTTGATCATCGGTTCTCTCGTCGCCGCCGTGGCCATCGCCTTCTTGGTGGTCGACGTCCTCAACGAAGAGACCTTCTTCTTCGATGTCACAGACGCCATGGAGCAGGCCGACACCCTCGTAGGGCAGAATATTCGGGTTCGAGGCACCGTGGAGCCCGGCTCCTTTGACGGCAGCCACGGCTCCCTGGACAACCGTTTTCGCATCTCCGAGCAGGGCGTCTCCATGTCTGTGGTCTACCACCGGGCCCTGCCGGACACCTTTCAAGAAGACTCCGAAGTCGTCGTCCAAGGCCGCTTCGACGAATCCCTGGTCCTCTACGCGGACGAGGTCCTCGTCAAGTGCCCCAGCAGGTACGAGGGAGCTCCTCCCGACGCCCAGCAGTCCGACGTCTCCGGTCCCCAAGCGTCACGCTGATTAGACACGGATTCTCTCTATGAGTTGGCTCGGTTCGATCTCGATTTATCTCGCTCTTTACGTCTCCGTCCTCGGCGTGGCTCTCGGGGCCATCGCCGCCCGAACAGGTTCGCAACGCTACCATCACGCCGCACGGTTCGCTGCCTACACCGTCTTCGGCCTGATCACCGTTGCCAGCGCTGTCCTCACCCACGCCTTCCTCAATCACGACTTCAGCATCAAATACGTGGCCAGCTTCTCGGACACGACGATGCCCACCTTCTACCTCCTTGGCGCCTTCTGGGGAGGTCAGGCCGGTAGCCTCCTCTTCTGGATCTGGAAGGTCGTCCTCTTCACCGCGATCTGCGTCTACATCAACCGCCGCAGCTATCAGGAGTTCATGCCCTGGGTGATCTCCGTCTGCCTCGCCGTGACCACCGGGCTTCTGCTCATCCTGGTCTTCGGTTCCAATCCCTTCGAGGGATACCGCCTCATCGATGATCCCACCCAGGGACAGGGCCTCAACCCCCTGCTCCAGACCCCCAAGATGATCCTCCATCCTCCGGCGCTCTTGACGGGGATGGCCTCCATGACCGTGCCCTTCGCCTTCGCCATCGCCGCTCTCCTCTCCGGGAATCTCGGCAACACCTGGGTGAAAGCCGCCCGGACCTGGATCTTGATCCCCTGGCTCTTCTTGACCATCGGCAACATCCTCGGCGGCATGTGGGCCTACGAAGAGCTCGGCTGGGGTGGCTACTGGGCCTGGGACCCCGTGGAGAACGCCTCTCTCTTGCCCTGGCTCACCGCCACCGCCCTGATCCACTCACTGCTGATCCAGGAGCGCAGGGGCATGCTGAAGCGGTGGAACGTGGGCCTGATGATCCTCACCTTCCTCTTGACCATCTTCGGCACCTATATCACCCGCAGCGGTCTCATCGAGTCCGTTCACTCCTTCGCACAGAGCGAGATCGGCCCCTACTTCTTGACCCTCTTGATCACCTTCACCGTCGCAAGCTTCGGCCTCTTCGCCTGGCGGTGGCCGTCGTTGAAAGCCGAGCAGCGCCTGGACAGTCCCGTCAGCCGGGAAGCCTCCTTCATCTTCAACAACTGGATGTTCCTCAGTATGACCGCCGTGGTCCTCTTCGGGACCCTCTGGCCCCGGATCCGCGAGGGTATCACCGGCGTCGAGATCGCCATGGGACCCCAGTGGTTCAACAAGTGGATGATCCCGCTGGGACTCCTGATGCTCCTGATGATGGGGATCGGCACGATCATCGCCTGGCGACGAGCATCGTGGAAGAACTTCCGCAACAACTTCGTCGGGCCCATCGGCGCCTCCATCATCCTGACCCCCCTCTTCCTCGCCGCCTACTGGTTCGGTCGGGGCCGCGATCTCGGTGTCGTCCCCGACCTCGTCGAAGGCCTCTACGCGATCACAGCTGTGGGCCTGTGCTTCTTCGTGGGCTCTACCATCGTCCAAGAGTTCTATCGGGGCATGTCTGCCCGTCGCCGTGGTCATGATGAGTCCTGGCTCCAGTCCTTACAACGCCTGTGCATGAAACAAAAACGCCGCTACGGCGGCTATATCGTCCACCTCGGGATCGTCTTCGCCTTCCTGGCCTTTGCTGGTAACGCCATGAAGATCGAGAAGGACGTCTCTCTCTCGTTGGGCGAGTCTATCACCATCGGTGACTACACCCTGACCTATCAGGGGCTTCAGGATCGACACTACCGGGAGCGTATTATGTACAACGCTCCCATGCCTGTGACCCGCGGCGGTCGCGAGGTGTTCACCATTCACCCCGGTCGGGCTGTCTATCACACCACCCAGGAGATGCCCGTCAGCGAGATCGACATCCGGTCCACCCCCTTGGAGGATCTCTACGTCGCCCTGGTCAACTTCGACAGCACCGGCGAGAACGCGGCCTTCAAGATCTTTATCAGCCCCTTTACCTGGTTCTTCTGGTTCGGCGGCGTGATCTTGATCCTCGGTACCCTCATCTGCCTGTGGCCCTCCCGAGAAGCCATCGAGAACCTCCGCCCCGGTACGGGCACCTTCGGGCGCACCGTCCTCTTCGGCATCGTCGTCGCCCTGGCGGCCTCACCGATCGTGATCTGGACTGTGGAGAGCCACACCGACTGGGGCTCAGCGGCCCGCTACGAGTACTTCGAAGCCTACAGCGCCGCCTGGGAGGCCTCCAATGCGTCCCTCCCTATCGAGGAGGTATAGATGACCCTCCTCGCTCTGGTGTTGGCCGTGGCCTTCACCCTTCTGATGATCCTTCAGATGTTTCGTCCCTTCCTCTACAGTCGAGACGAACAGCTTCGGTTTGAGCTCTTGGAGCAAGATCTCCGGGAGATCGAGAACCTCCTCAACCGCAAGCAGGCTCTCGTTCAGATGCTCCGCGACCTGGAGTACGACTACGAGACCGACAAGATCGCCGAAGACCACTACCGGAAGTTTCGCCGCTCCTGCGAACGCCAGGCCGTCGCCGTCATGCGCCGCCTCGACTCCATCCACGGAGGGCGGGGCTGGGAGTCCTTGATCGACCAGGCCCTGGCCACTGACAGTTTCCCCGACAGCCTCCCCCAAGCCCCTCCGGCGCCCACCCCTCCGATCGTGGACGAAGACCTTCCATCCACCCCAGGCTGCGATCGATGCGGAACCCTCCTGGAACCTCAGGACCGATTCTGCGGCCACTGCGGCTCTCCCGTCGTCTCTCCCGACGACTCTGACCCCGCTGCCCCCTTCGGCGACGACGTCGACGACGCCCGGGAGTCCGAGCCCAGCCAGGCCTCCTCCGTGCCTCTGCCGCCCGCCACCACCAGCTCGCCACTCGAGCCACTCGACATGAAGGCCCTGGGATGACGATCTCGCACCGCCTCATCTCTCTCGCTCTCTTCGGGCTCCTCGGAAGCCTCGCCAGCCCCGTCTTGGCTCAGAATCAAGTCGACCCGTCCTCGTCGGTTCCTCCCGGGACCACGGGATTGCCCGGGGACGCCACAGCGCCGCCACCTACAGCGGGAATGCCGGCGGCGGCAGCTCCCGCTCCTGCCCCTGCACCGGCGGCCTCCGAGCGTCCCGACGGCGATTGGTCCGTTACCGTTCACCTTCGCCATGGCACCGAGCCCGATGAAAACCTGGCGAACCAGCCGATCCTCCTCCACGCCGTTCGTCCACAGGGCCCCTTTCAGGCCGGCGCCCCCCAGCGCCTCTACACCTGGACAGGAGTCACCGGATCCGACGGCGTCGCCCGTATCACGGGTATCGGCGAAGACGTCGCCATCAGGGGACTGCGACTTCAAGCGTCTACCAGCTTTGGTGGAATCTCCTTCGAGTCTGCTCCTCGGACACCTGGTGACGGCATCGACATCCCCCTGACCGTCTACGATCGCGGCCACGACCTCTCGGGCCTCCGGATCCGCTCCAAGAGGGTCGTCGTCGAGCCCTGGGAAGAGTTTCTGATCTTCAGCCAATTCATCACCTTCGAGCTCGAGGGCGACCACGCCGTCGATATCTCCCTCTCTCCCCAGCCCGAGCTGGAGCGGGGCCTCCCCATCCGACTGCCCGTCCGAGCCCAGGGGATCCACTTCACCGGCCCTGGCGACAGCGAGGTGATCAACAACGTCATCTTCTGGAACACCGTGCTTCGGCCCGGGCACCCCGTGTCCGTGCAGATCCGGTTCTCCAAGGCTGCTCGCAGCTCGGAGCTCACCTATGAGCAAACCATGGAGTTCCCCGTCGATGACATCCAGATCATCGCTCCGATTCAGACCCAGTACAGCCGTCTCTCCCGGTTGGACAACCTCTCACTGGTGGCCCCCGGGTTTGACGTTGGGGCCGATGCCACCGACCTCGGCCTCCGTCAGGACATGGAGTTTCTGATCGCCACAGGAGCCTCTGTGGACGCCGGAGAGTCCTACACCTTCCGGGTCGAGGGGCTCCCGTTCGGCCGACCTATTGGCGGCTTCGTCGCCCTCATCGCGGGCATTCTGGGGGCCGGTCTCGTCCTCACCGTGGGTCGACGAGAGATGAAGCGCCTCCACGGTGGGGCCGACAAGGGCCGAGCCATCGACGTGCTCTCCAAGGAACGAGACCGGCTCATGGATCGCCTCCGCGGAGTCGTCGTCGATCGTCGGGCTGCCGAGGACGCCGACGACGAAGCGGCTGTCTTCGCTCTCGAGGCAGAAGAAGCTCGCCTTCGGGAACAACTGGCCCTGGTCCTCCGAAACCTCTCCGATCTGCAGAGCGACGGGCCCTCATGAACCCCCGCCGTGTGGTCCTCGACGAGGTGTCCCGCGCTTACGGACGACACTTCGTCCTTCACCGGATCACCACCGAGTTCTCCGCTCCCTCGGTCTCGGCGGTCATCGGCGACAACGGCGCCGGAAAGTCCACTCTCCTCCAGATCCTCGCCACCATTGACGAACCCACCTCGGGCACGGTCCACTTCGACGACCAGACCGCCGCCGCCTTCGCCCGCCGCCGTCGTCACCGGATCGGCTGGGTCGGCCATCAGCCCATGGTCTACGATGAGCTCACGGCCCGCGAGAACCTCCACTTCTTCGGCGCCATGTACGGCCTCTCCGACGCCCCCCGCCGTGCACAGGGGTGGCTCCAACGCATGGGCCTCGAACACGCCGCCGACCGACCGGTCCGAGCCTTCTCCCGTGGCATGAAGCAACGCCTGACCCTGGCCAGATCCCTCCTCCACGGTCCCCAGCTTGTCCTCCTCGACGAACCCTCCACAGGCCTCGATCGCGCCGGCCGGGCCCTCCTCCGGGAGCTCCTGACCGAGCTTCGGGAGCGCGATCGCCTGGTGATCCTCGTCACCCACGACCTCACCCTGGCCCACCATGTAGCCGACCGCACTCTCCTCTTTCGAAGGGGGAAGATCGCCGCCGACCTCGATCGCTCTTCCACTCAGGATCTCCCCGTTGTCTACGACCGCCTCGCCTCAGAGGCTTGAGCGATGAACGCCGCGACCCTCCTTCAACAGACCCTTCACCTCGTCGGCAAGGACCTTCGCCGCGAGATCCGCACCCGGGAGGTCCTGACCACCACGGTCAGCTTCGCCATTCTCTTGGTGGTCCTCTTCGCCTTTGCTTTCTATCGGGAAGTAGAGACCGTCTCCCTGGTCTTCCCCGGCATCCTCTGGGTCGCCCTGATCTTCACCGGAACCCTGACCATTTCCCGGACCTTCCACCACGAGGCCCAGGCCGATACCCTGCGTGCCCTGGCCCTGATCCCCGGCAGCACCACCAGCCTCTACCTCGGCAAGTTCCTGGTGAATCTGCTCTTCGTCTCCGTCTTCGTCGCGATTCTCTTCGCGTTCCTCGTGTTGGCCTTCGCCGTGGAGATCGGTCCCCTGTTGTGGATCCACGCACTGAACCTGGTGATCGGCACCGTGGGGTTCGTCGCCGTCGGTACCCTGGTGGTAGCTATGCTGGTCCGCAGCGATCTCCGAGAGGTCTTGCTCCCCCTGGTTCTATATCCCCTGCTCATCCCCCTGCTCATCGCCGGGGTGATGAACACCCGGGCGTTGATGGAAGGCGCTTCATTCGATGAGGTCCGACCTCTCCTTCAGGCAATGATCGCCATGGATCTGGTATACGCGATTCTCGGCGTATGGCTCTTTCGATGGGTCTTACAAGCCCTGGAGTAGGTCTCCTACCCCTTCTTCTTGCCAAACACCACGTAGGCCAGCAGGGCCAATAAGATCCCCACGATGATCAGGATCACCGGGTTGATCCCTCCCACGGATCCCGCCGCCGGTTCCCCCTCGGCTGGGGGCATCGCCTGGCCCGTCGGAGCTCCCGATGCATCCCGAGGGGCCGACGCGCTCGACCCGCCGCCGGTTCCCTGGCCGACAGATCCTTGTGGCGCCGCTCCCGAGCCACCACTCTGTCCGGCCTGACTTGCCGAATCTCTCCCCACGTCGGCCCGCAAGAGCTCCGAGAACTGATCTAATTGGTGACCCACCCCTCCGGCGAAGAGCTCGATGACCGCCACCAACGACAGCGACACCAGCACGATGATCACGACGTACTCCACGGCCGTCGCCCCAACGGGGCGTGTCAGCACGTGCCTCCCTCGGATCCCCCGACTATGCAACGCTCGGAATCGGTTCATCCAACCTTCCTCGCTACTCCTCGCACTCGGCGAGAGCGTCCTCGTAGTCTGGCCAGCCCGCAAACCGTTCACAAATCCTCTGTGCCCGCTCCGGTTCCCCTAACCTATCATAGAGCCCGAGAAGCTCCTTGGCCACTTCCGGCGTCGGCCCCTCCTCCATCAGGGCCTCCCACTCTCCTACGGCCGCCTCCATCCGCCCGATCTGCGACCACGCCCGGGCCAATCCCTCTCGATCCCCTCGGTCCCGGCGCTCCTCCGGGATGGCTTCCCAATACCCCGCGGCGCGATCGTAGTGGCCCGACGCCGCCGCCTCACGCGCTCTTTCTCTCAGCTCCGACGGCGCCTGCCCCTCTTCTACGGGATCTTCGCCCCCCTCCCCTGGTCTGGATCGATCGATCACGATTTCCTCGGTGTCCTCTTGGTCCCCAAACTCCAGATCAAAGATCTGTCGTAGATCTATGTACTCTGCTTCGGGAATCCGGAACACCTCTCCACACTCCAGCCCCACACGATCTGTTGGCACCGTCCGCTGCCTCCTGATCTCCCGCAGACGGTTCCCCACCACCCTCCGGGTGTCATCCCCCTCGGAGGCCATCTCCAAGAAACACTCGTAGAATCGCACCGCCCGGGGAGCGTTTCGGATATGCCGATCGTAGAGAATCCCCAGGTTCACGTAGGGCACCGGATCGGTGGGGTTCATCTCCTGGGCCAGCAACAGATAGGTCTCGGCGTCCAGATAGTGGCCTGCGTACATCAAGGCCGTACCGATATTACTGTACATCGGCTGCGGATCCTCATCGATGCGAACCAGGTGCTGAAACACCCGCACCGCCGCCATGTAGTTACTGGTCTGCAGGTAGAACTTCGCCAGGGATCGGGCCACCTCCGGTCCCCCCCCATACCGCAGAGAGAGACTGAAATACCGCTCGGCCAACCCGAAGGCCCCGAGAAACTGCGCCGACCGGGCCGCTCGGAAGTACACCTCCGGATCCCTCGATCCGCCATCGATCACCGCTTCGTAGTGGGTCAGGGCGGACTCAAAGTCTCCCGCTTCCATGGCCCGATCTCCGGCCACCGTCGAGCTGACACAACCGGTCATCCCCCACGCCACCACGATCATGAGCCCAATCCACCACCACCAACTCCCCCCTCCGTTGGCCCCACTCTCTTGGCTCGAAGAACTCAGAGCTGCCCCGGCCGGAGAATCCCCCGGGACTGCAACTCCAGCTCTTTCTCGCGTACCCATCTCGCCTCCTGAGACGTCCGGTCCGGGAAGAAGCTATTGATCTCCCGCAACACGTCAACCGCCTGCTGGTTCCGTTGGCGCGACTCGGCCTGATGGTACCTCATCCGAAGCGCCGCAAAGAGCTCATCGAGCTCCTGACGCAACGCCACATGTCGCTCTTCCAGGCCCGACATCTCGCTGGGAATCTCAGCAATCCCTCCCGCCTCCAGATAGGCTTTCGCCTCCAAGAGCCGCTTGTACGAATCGAAGAGGTTCCCCGCTTCCACATCCCGACTGTCGTAGAGATCTTCGGATCGCTCCCAGGCTCGCACCGCATTCCGCCGACATTCTCCCGCATCCAGACAGGAAACGTTGATCTCCACCGGTACCAACTGCACCTCACCCCCGTCGGCCACCACCGTCCCGCCTCCATCACCGCGGGTCATCAAGAGCACTCCCACAAACATCACGACCATCACCACCGCCGCGATAATGATCAGGGGACTCGGGCCGCCCTCTCCCTTCTTATTCGCCGCTTGCAACCGCTCGAAATCGGTCGCCTCCGGCACGACCTCCTCGTCGTAGGCTTCCGAGCTCGCCGCGATCTCGTCCCAGCTCACGATCCCCGCTCCACCTTTGTCTTCCTGCGGCGCGACGGGCCCCGGCGGCGGCGCCTGTTGATTGCCTCCCGTGGCCGCCAGACTCGCATGAGGCACCGACGACGTACTCGGCTTCGGCGGGGCGTACTGGGATCGGAATCGGAACGAGTGCTGCCCCAAAGTGATCATCGTCCCGTCATAGAGCGTCACCTCCTGGGACTGCACGGGCTTGCCCTCCACCGCCGTCAGTCCCCCCCGAGACAGTACCACCAGCTGAAACCCACCCCCCTGGTGGACGATCAACGCATGCTGTCGGGACACCGTCGGGTGATCCAGAACGAAGTCGCTGCTCCGATCCCGCCCCACCGAGATCGAATCCTGCTCGAACGCGATCTGCCGAACCTGCCCACCTTGCTCAAACTCTAACCAGAACGACGCCATGGCTTAGGCCTTCCTTCTTTCAGCAGGAGTAGTTTGCTTTTCCGAGCTCACATCCCGGAGCTCATCATCCTCAACGCCATCGCCCCCACGATCACGATCACCACGGCGCTGAAGATGAACATCAGCGGAAAGAGGATCTTCACCGCCGCTTGACTGGCGGCCTTCTCGATCTTCGAGGTCCGCTTATTCCGGATCGTATCGACCTGAATCTCCAATACGTTTGCCAGCGGTGTCCCCCGCTTCTCGGACTGGATAATCGACCCCACCATGGAGTCCAAATAATCGGATCTTACTCGCTCGCAGAGATTGATCAGGGCATCGGTCCGGGCCGTACCCACCCGCATCTCCTGCAACACCACCCCGAGCTCCTGGATGATCGGATCGTCGGGGTTCTGAATCTGACCCCGGGTCACCACTCGATCCAGGGCGGTCATGAAGTCCAGCCCGGCCCGCATCGACAACACCAGAAGATCTACGGTGTAGGGCAACCGTCGATCGATCTCGACCAGTCGCTCCGAGATCGCCGAATTCAACGACAGGAAGGGAAGCAACATCGACACCAGACCGGCCACGATCGCCAGACCCAGATTCGAGAACTCCGCCACCACCAGGGTGAAGACCATCACGAAGCTAAAGATCCCGATCCCCACCACGCAGCAGAGCCCCAAAAACTCATTCGGCGTAAAGGCCCCCATGAACCCGGACCGCATCAACTTATCCCGCAGGTCCCGGCGAAACTCCTCCATTCGCTCCCCCGGAATGCTCCGGGCATAATGAGCGAAGATCTTGATCAACGGCAGAACCATCGCGTAGATGGCGTTCTCCTCCAGGAGACGCTTCCGCTTCGTCAATCGATACCCGAAGATCTCGTCTTCTTCGATCTCTTCCGGTACGGCTCCCCATACCAGGAGACCAAAGGCCACGATCGTCAGGATCGTCGCCGCCGCCAGAAGAAGAGTTGTATCCATGTTATCAAACAAGACTACCTCCGATATCGACGTACTGGCAGGACCGCTGAGCCTGGCTCATACCTCGATCGCCACGATTTTCAGGATCAGCGCCACGCCGATGATGTTAAAGACCGCAGCCACCCCCAGGATCGCATACCCCATCATGGTCTCAAAGAGGGGCTGAATCAGATCGGGGTCCATGAAGTTGAACATCACGACCACCCCGGCCGGCATCAACCCCATCACCCACGCCTGCATTCGTCCCTGAGCCGTCTGGGTGTCGATCAACCGCTCCAGCCGGTAACTCTCCCGAATCGTGCTCGAGATCTCTTCCAGGATATCCGGGATATTTCCACCCACCGTCCGTCCGATCACCAACGCCGAGATCGCCAGCTCCATGTTCCGAGCCGGCATCCGTCGCTGCAGGTTCACCAGCGCCTGATCCAGCGGCGTCCCCAGCCGATACTCCTTGAGCAACACCCCGAACTCCTGGCTGATCGGCGGCCCCATCGCGTTACACACGTCCTGAATCGCCTCCGGCAACGACGGGTTCGCCTTGAAGCTGTTGGCCATGTACACCAACGCCTCTTCGACCTGCTCGTTGATCTCCTCAAGACGGGCCTTCCACTTCATCTTCAGATAGAGCCGGGGCGCAAAGATCCCGATGAACCCCCCCACGATGATCCCGATCACAAAGTTACTGATCAACCCGATCAGGAGGATTAGCCCGATAAAGAACGCCGCGTGGTAGGTCGCAAACTCCTGCGGCGAGACCTGCAGGAAGAGTCGGTGAAGCTCCTTGCCCACCACCCTCTCGTAGACCCCTTTCTCCGCGGCCAGGCGATTGCCTACCCACTCTCCCCCGGCCCAGATCAGCATGAACCCGGAGATGAAGGCCAGCACCAGTGCAAGCCATAATGTCGACACGATTTATCCCTTACGCTCGTTCTCTACGTCCACCGAATACCGCTTGTCTGCGACTCCGAGGGCTTACCTTGTCTCGATTGTACCCGTGGAACCGACCCTGAGCAAACCGCCTGCCCTTCTGGCCCCCCGACCATCGGTCCGGCCTCCAGCCCGTCAGGCTAAAAGAAATCATCTGGGGAGGCCAGACCCATCACCAAGAAGAGGTTCAAGAAACTGGGCAGATATCCTGTCGCCATATGATATCCCTCGACCTTGCCTTTCTCATTGGTCCCGGTCTGACGGTACCGGTAGATATCTTCGATCACCACAAAACCGTCATCGTCGATCCCCACCACTTCGCTGATGTAGGTCACACGCCGACTCCCATCAGTGAATCGGGTCTGCTGGACGATCACGTCCACAGAGTTAGCGATCTGCTCGCGGATCGCCCTCGTCGGCAACTCCATTCCACTCATCAACACCAGGGTCTCCAGACGGGCGATGGCCTCGATGGGGCTGTTGGAGTGGACCGTCGTCATCGAGCCATCATGGCCGGTGTTCATCGCCTGGAGCATATCCAGCGCTTCCCCCCCCCGGCATTCCCCGACCACGATTCGGTCCGGCCGCATCCGCAGGGCGTTCTTGACCAGCTCCCGGATCCCAATCTCTCCCTTGCCTTCCAAGTTCGGGGGCTTGGTTTCCAAGCTGATCACGTGCTCCTGATAGATCTGCAGTTCCGCGGCGTCCTCGATGGTCACCACCCGCTCCGTGGGCCCGATAAAGCTCGACAGCACGTTCAACAGCGTCGTCTTTCCCGAACCGGTGCCACCGGAGATGATGATGTTCTTCTTCGCCCTCACACAGCGAGCCAAGAACTTCGCCATCTCTTCGGTGAGGCTCCCGAATCGAACCAGATCGTCGACCTGCAGCCGCTCGTCGGGGAACTTCCGAATCGTCAGGCATGGATCCTTCAATGCCAGCGGCGGAATCACGGCGTTGACCCGGGAGCCATCAGCCAATCGGGTATCCACCAGTGGCGTCGATTCATCGATGCGCCGCCCTCGGGGAATCACGATCCGCTCGATCACCGTCATCATCGACTTTTCATCGTTGAAAAATCGATCCGTCAGAACGATCTTCCCCTCCAGTTCGCAGTACACGTGGTCCCTGTCGACCACCATGATCTCCGACACCCCTCGGTGCTTGACCAGGTCTTCAATCGGCCCCAGCCCGCAGACCTCGTCCATTAGCTCTTTGAATACCTCATCGGCACTGAACGGATTGGGGATCTGAGCCGAACGCCGCTGCAAGAGCATCTTCAACTTCTCCGACACCTGCCGGACCACCCGGGGCGAACTGTAGTCAGTGATCTGGAAGCTGTGGAGATCGAGGCGCTCTTTCAACTCATCGTGCAGCTCGGACTTGAACTTCACCAGCGCCGCTCGCACCTTTCGGTCATGGATCACCACCTCCTCCCCCAGGAGGTTGACACGCGGTTCTTCGTAGTCTGTCTTCGGTGCCAAATCCCCCAGGGCTGCCATCAAATCCTTGGCTCCCGACTTCTTCGGTGGCGCCGCCGGCCGCCGCTGCTGCGGCCGCTGTTGAAACGCCGCCTGCGGTCCCGACGACATCGGCGCTCCACCTCGCGGTGGTGCCTGACCACCCATCGGTCCCCGAGGCGGCCCACTGGGCCCCGGGCGACCCGCTACTGCCCCTTGCGGAAGAGGGGTCGGACCGGCCCCCGGAGAATGGTGCCGGGGACCGCTGTTGGGCACTCCCGGACCGGCTCCCATCGGCCGACCTCCGGCCGATGGCTCCACGCAAAATCGATAGGGCTCGATGGTCGCAAACTCCCCCAGACGCAATTCTCTGGTTCGGTCCACCCTCTCGCCGTTGACGAACACGCCGTTCGCAGATTGATTCAGAAGTGTCACCCGGTCGCCCATCACCTTCAACACTGCGTGCCGGCGACTGACCGTCTGGCTGCTCAGTACAATGTCGTTGTTCTGACTTCGGCCAATGCTGACCTCCATCACCGGATTATCCAGGGGGAAGACGTACTCCTGCCCCCTGTTGTCGAGCACTCGAATCTGCTTCATCCTTGCCTCATGAACTACTCACCGGCGTTCGACAGCGACGGTCGTTCCGTTGATCTCAGACCGTGCTCTTCCAGGTTCTGAAACACCCCTTCGACCAGGGTGTTGTGAAAGTCCGTTCCCGGCTCATACACCCGCGGTGTGATGAAGAGGGCGTTACTCAACTCTTCGGCCAGGAGGCTCCGGCTCTTGAATGCCCACCCCAACACCGGGATTCGGCTCAACATGAAAAACCCCCGCTCCTGACTGCTATTATCCATGTTCTGCTGGGCGCTGATCAACACCGACTGACCCTCCATCATGTTCACGGTGCTCACCACTTCGGTCCCCCGAAACCCGGGGAGGTTCCCGACCCCGATGCTGAAGTCCAGCTCCTCAAACCTCATCTCGATGGTCAATTTCACCCGATTTTCGAAGTCCAGAATTGGGGTGATTCGCAGCTGAAGCCCGAAGGGTCGCTCCATCACATCTGTGGTCTGTGCCGTGGCCACCGGAATCAAGATCGTTCCACCCGATACATAGAGCGCCTCCGTCCCCGCTTCGGTGATCAAGATCGTGTTCTGCAACGTTTTGAGGAGCCCGTAGTCAGCCATGAAATCCAGCGCGAAGTTCAAGTTGCCCACCAGCGACGAGTAGGTCGTCAGATCCGAGCCTCCCGTCAGACCCATCGGTCGCGGGGCGAACCGCTCCTCCTGGCCCGGCAAGATCCCCGGCCCCAGGTCATCCGTCGAATAGTAGAGCGGCACATCACCGAGACCGCCGGTGAGGTTGAAGCCGATAAACTGGTCCCACTGCATCCCGATGTTGTCCCGATTGGTGGTCGCCAACTGAATGAAGTCCACCTCCATGGCCACCATTCGAGCCCCTTCCACGAAGGCTTCCCGGTAGGTGGCAAAATTCAGCACCTGATTGGGATAGAGCTCGGTGAGCTTGTCGATCTTTCGCTGGAAGATTTCCGAGGCCACCTCGCCTTCGATCAGCACTCTCCCCTTGACCACCCGAATGTCGACCCCGGCTCCCTCACCGAGCACCTCCCGCACCTCTTCGGCGAGCGACGTGGGGTTGATCCCCACCACCCGAATCAAAAGGGTCCGCTGGTCGTCGCCGGCCCCGGAGAAGATGTTGATCGTCGACACCCCGGGGCTTCGGCCGGTCACAAAGAGGAATCGCCCGTCGCCGGTCACCGTCGGATCGGCCACCGAGTCATCACCGGCGGCCACCCGTCGCACACCTCGAGCGCTGAACGTCAAGGTCTCCCCCACGGCGATGGTAAACTCCATATCGGGAGCCTGAATCTCCTCTTGTGCTTCGGCAGAAGTCCATACCACGGGAACTACCATCGCTACTACCGCAACCACCACCAACATCGTCAGCCGATTCATGACTCTCCTTGCACTTCGTCGCCTGCCAAAAGACCTCGAAAATCCGGTACCTTCAGGCGCACCACAGCACCCTGGCTACATCTACTCTTCAAGCCCACGCAGTGTCCTACGGTTTCAGAAAAAACGCAACGGAAAAACCCTGCCTCCTCCCGAAACGCGACGAGGGCGACCCCATCGGAGTCGCCCTCATCGTTGAAATCATCCCCACGGTCTTACCGAATGATCTCGATCTGCGGGACACACCGACCGTTCTGACGACGGTGGTTCGGGGGACACGGTGGAGGCGGCCGAGAGACGACTCGCTCCTGCCGCTCCCGGTTAATCACGTCCAGCTCCTCCAACACCTCTCGAAGCGTCCGACGGGTGACGGGGATCGTGTCCAGGTCATCCCGATGACGCAGGAGCATCGACAGCTGTCCACGGGTCTGGGCGATGATCATCAACTCCGCTTCGTCGGGGGTCACCGACACGGTCACGTTGGAATACCCACCGCGCTGCGCTTGCTGCCGAGATCCACCGATGTCGGAGATCTCCTGACCCACCGCCAGGAGGGTCACGTTTTGCAGGAGACTCATCGTCACATACCCGATGCTGTCACCGCCGGCCTCGGGGATCAGCTGGTCGTCCTGGCTCATCGGGAACGTCCCCAGAATGTCCACCCGATCGCCGGGTCGCAGCAACCCTCCGAGGCCGCTGATCGCGTCCACAGGCAGGGTCATCGCCCGTTCCCCTTCCGGGATCCGCCCCGAGAGCGTTCGGGCCACCTCGACGGTCGCGAAGTCGCTGGTCAGAATCATCGCTTCCGCGGCGATATCACCGGACACCGGCTGGCCCAGGTAGATATCAAGGTCCCGTGCTAGCAACGGGTTGGCCGGCAGGAACTGCTGAGGCACCGATTTGGTGCGAATGAAGTCCTGCTGGAGCGGGGTGCCAGCCGGAATTGGCTGGGCAGCCACGATCACCTCTTGGGGGTTCGCGGTCAGCTCTTCGACGCTGGTTTCCATCTGCTTCCCATACAAGTAAATCAGGAAGCCGGCGAAGAGGCCGACAATAATCGCTGCAAGCAAAAGTTTTTTTCTCGCCATCCCACTCTCTCCTTGCCGTTCCCTCAGTCTCAACTCAGCGTTTCTGAGTCGTGCGGACGCTACCTTTCTTCACTTCATCGCCCCATCTCCGCTCACAGTCTCTTGGCGAGTGGGACGGAACAGCTCTTCTATTTCCACGAACCATGTGGGCTCTTCCAAGAGAGTAACAGATGGCTACCACTCGGTCCAGCGTCCGGAATCGGTGGTTCGCCGAGCCCTCAGACCTCCTCCTACCAGGACCCCGGGGAACTGTCGCAAGACCCTGAAAAATCAGGAGAAGTCACCCGTCTCCCAGGTGCCAGACCGGTACTCCTTGGCCAACTCCTCCAAGATCGCTTGCACCACCGGAAGCCCCAAATCGGTGGCGTCCAGATCCTCAAAGAACCGATCCACAGCGGCCCCGTTCTGGGCGTGATACTGCAACGCCTTGGCGACCATCTGAATCCGGTCGGCCCCCTTGACCAACCGGGCCTCCAGGCTCTCGCCGGCTGCGTATTCCTCGTAGCTCTCCCGCCATCGCGGCAGGTCCTCGAAGAGTCGTGCCGCAGCCTCGCTCTCCACCTCCCGGCATCGATCCCGGCCGATCAGCTCCTTGACCGGGCGGGGAAGATCCGTGGTTAAGGCCTCCGGCAAATCGTGCACCACGGCGATCCGCAGGAGCCGTTCCACGTCCACCTCGGCGTCGATCTGATCGGCGAGGAAGAGGGCCACCACAGTCACCATATAGCTGTGGGAGGCCACCGACTCGGGATGGCGAACACCACACACCAACCAACCGGTGCGGGGCAACGCTTCCAATCGCTCCGCCCGGGTCAAGAGTCGAATCAATGATCGGATCAAGGGCTGGTCGGTTCGATCGGTTGACACTTGCTTTCCTCAGTGGTGGCGTTCACATTCGGTCCGAGATCGTCCGTTCTCGGGCTCCTCGTCACCCTCAGTATTGACCACATGCTCACTACATCTCAACAGATCGTCGTCGTCGGCGCCGCCGGTTGGCTTGGCTCCGCTATCTGCCGTGCCATCGCCGAGCGAGGGCAGCCCCTTCGCGGTATCCTTCGACCCGGGGGACCGCGGTGGCATATCGAAGACCTCTCGATGACCCTTCGGGCCCTGCCCTCTCCGGAGGACGGCCGGGGCTGGCGAGAGGCCCTCGCGGACTGTGGGGCCATCGTCATCGCAGACGCCGACCTGCCCTTTCTCCTGGAGACCGAGCGCTCCACGGCGGTCCACAGGCTCCGCTCTATCCTGATCGCCGCAAAAGACGTAGGGTGCCCGGTCCTCCTGATCTCCCACGCCCTGACCTGCGCCACCCCCTCCGAGACCGTCCCCCCCCAGGGCTGGTCCGAAGACTCCCGGTATATCCCGGGGACGGCCCGATGGGAGCCCGCAGAACTCCTCTTCGCCCGCGAAGCCGAGCTCTATCGGTTCGTGGCCGCCGGCCTCCACGCGGTGATCCTCAACCCCACAGCCCTCTCTGGGCCCGGTGATGTTCATCGCACTCAGGAGCTTCTCTCTTCCCCAGACCAGGACCACCTGATCTCCACCGCTGATGTCCGAGACATCGCCCGAACCATCCCTCATGCCCTCCTCCACGGCCGTAGCGGTCGGAGATACCTCCTGGGGACCGAACCCCGACCCGCTTCTTCCCACTCGCGGGCTCTCCCCCACGGCGTACCAGGATCCTGGTGGGAGACCCCCGTCGACGCTCGCCGAGCTCGGCACGAGCTAGGGTTCCGCCCTCGGCCTCACACCCAGTCGAGGGCTGACGAGGAGCGGTGGGCCCGGCAAGTCGGGTTCATCCTGGAGCGGTGCTCCTCGTAGCAGGGCAGACCTCCCCGGGGTGGGCGACCCGATCGGTGATATTGATACTAAGTTTCAATTTCTCCTTGACCGAATGGGTCGCCTCATTACTCTTGTCTCGGGTCTCGATGTCCGTTCTTCGCAGTTCTCTGGAGTTCTCCCCGATGCTTATCCGCACCACGTTCTACCTCCTCGCTATCCTCCTCGTTAGCACCTGGGGGTGCGATCGAAGCACCGAAGAGCTCGACGACCCCTCGTCCCCGACGACACCGACTTCATTGACCTTCGCCTTCCAACCCCAGGAGAACCCCGAAGGCCTCCACCTGGATACCCGCCGTTTTGTAAACTTCATCGCCGACGAGACCGGGTTCGAAGCTGAGGTGTTTCAGCCCACCAATTACGCTGCCGTCGTGGAAGCCCTCCGATCCAAAAACGCCGACGTCGCCTATTTCAGCGGCCTCCCGTACTTGATGGCCCACGAAATGGCCGGCGTGGAGCTCCTGGTGGTAGAAGAGCGAGACGGCAACCCCTTTTACTACTCTCAGTGGTATGTCCTCGACGACAGCGAGATCGAGTCCCTGGCAGATCTGAAGGATCAGCACATCGCCTTTACCTCCCCGACCTCCACCTCGGGGTATCTCTTCCCCCTGGCGAAGATCATCGACGAGGGCCTCCTGGAACAGGGCGGTGATCCCCGAGACTTCTTCGGCGAGGTCCTCTTCGCCGGCGGCTACGAGCAGGCGCTTCTGGCCCTGGCTAACGGCCGGGTGGCCGCCGCCGCCGCCTCGGACTACGCCCTTCAGCAATACCTCGACGACGACCAACAGGCCCGAATTCGGATCCTCGCACAGCAGGGGCCGGTGCCGACCCATGGCCTGGCAATCCGCGGCGATCTCCCCGACGAGGTCAAGGACGCCGTTCGGCAAGCCCTGCTGAAGCTCAACGAAGAGGAACACGTAGAGCTCTTGCGCAGCGTCTACGGAGCCCGCCGCCTGGTCGCCCGGGACCATGACGAGCACGTAGAGGCTCTGGATCACGCCCGCAGCCTCGTCGATCTCGACGCCTCTCTCTGAGCACCGCCATGCAAGTTCCCACCGCTCTTCAGCTTCAAGGACTCCGGGTCACCGTGGGCAACGGCTCCGACCGGGTCGAAGCGCTCCAAGGCATCGATCTGACCGTGCACCAGGGAGAGCGCCTGGCGGTGATCGGCCGCAGCGGTGGCGGAAAATCCACCCTCCTGCGGGTGATCAGCGGCCTGATTCCCCCCGATCAGGGGACCGTCGACGTCGGTGGTCTGCGCTTGGAGCCGGGAAAGAAGGCCCCTCGGGCCCTCTACGAAGAGGTAGGGGTCGTTTTCCAAGACTACGGACTGGTTCCACAGCTCACGGCGCTCCAGAACGTCCTCTGTGCTCGTCTCGGACAGTCCGGCCTTCGCGCTTCCCTGGGTCAGTTCACCGCCGAAGAGAAACTCCGGGCCGAAAAGCTTCTCGTCTCCCTGGGTCTCCATGACCGGGTCCACACCCGGGCCTCCCGACTCAGCGGTGGACAGAAGCAACGGGTCGCCATCGCCCGACTGCTCCTGCAGGCCCCGTCGCTGATGCTCCTCGACGAGCCCGTGGCGAGCCTCGACGTGCACTGGGCAGCTCAGGCGCTCCAGACCCTGACCCGGAGAGCCGATGACCAGACCACAGTGATCATGGTCCTTCACGACCTCTGGATGGCCCGTCGGTTCGCTGACCGCGTCGTCCTCCTCCACGAGGGCGTGATCGTCTACGACGGCGACCCCGAGGAAGCCTGTCGCCGCATGGAAGCCCTGGGGCTGACCGAACCCCCCGTGGACGCCGACGGAACCGTCGAAGAGCCCGCCGCCGATCCCCCGGAGTCGGCGATGCGGGATCTCTCTTCGACAGCTCCCCTTCCCGCCACTACCACATCTCCCGCCGAGGCAGGGCTCCTCAAACGGACCACCTTTTACGGCCTGCTCCTCTCCGCAGCGATCGTTCTCTACATCTGGGCCGCCCTGGGGGTGGACTTCTCCCTGCGCCGGATCTTCTCCAACCTGGACCACGCCGTCGACTTCATGACCCGGATGGTCCCCCCGGACTTCTCGGTCACCGCCACGGTCGCCGCCAGCCTGCTGGAGACGTTGCAGATGGCCCTGATCGGCACCACGCTGGCAGCCTTCCTCTCGCTCCCCCTGGCGGTGATGGCCGCCCGAAACACGGCGGCAAGACCCGTGCAAGCCGTGGCCCGCCTGATCTTGAACCTCTTGCGGACCATCCCCAGCATCATCTGGGGCCTCTTCTTCGTGGCCATCGTCGGCCTCGGGCCTTTCCCGGGGATCCTGGCCCTGACCTTCTACGCCTCCGGGTACCTGGGGAAGTTCTACTACGAGGGGATCGAGTCCATCGATCCCCGACCCCTGCAGTCATTGACCACCGTGGGAGCCTCTCCGTTTCAGAAGTTCCGGTGGGGCGTCTTCCCCCAGGTCCTCCCCCTGATGGCGGGCTACACCCTCTACATGTTTGAGTACAACGTCCGGGCCGCCAGCATCCTGGGCATCGTCGGCGCCGGCGGCATCGGCTTCTACCTCTACACCTATATCAGCAACTTCCAGTACGACCGAGCCGCCACGGCCCTCCTGCTGCTCCTGGTGGTGGTCACCTTAATCGACGCCGCCAGCTCCGCCCTCCGGGCTCGCCTCAGCGACGCCACCTGAGCTCAGATCCCCAGCTCTTCCCGGGCCTTCGTCAGGTCGTACCACTGACCACACTCCACCAGATAGGCTTCTCGAGGTCGGTGGGCGTTTTTGCCCCGAGAAGACCACCCCTCAAAGACCTCCGCCGCCGTGGTGTTCTCACCGCCGAGCAGATACCGGTGCCCCCGCTTCCCCCGAAGAAACGCCTCGGCATGAGCCCTGGCCACCTGACGAACGTCCACGACGTTCAGCGGTTCATCCCCCCGCAACCCCAGCCGCGAGTAGGGGCTCAGGTCCACCCCGGGCCCCACCATCAAGGTCGGGTTCAAGATCACCACGTCGAACCCGTCGGCGGCCGCCCGGTAGGCCTCCAGCTCCACGGCGTACTTCGCTTCCACGAAGGGATCGTCGCTCTGGCCCGGCAGGTAGTAGTCCTCCTCGGTGGCCCGTCGGCCCGGGGCGCCCCGAGCCACCGTGGAGGCCGAGCTGGTCACCACCAATCGCTCCACGTCGTGATCTCGACAGGCCTTCAACACTCGCCGAAACCCCTCCACGGTCCTGCGCAGGATCTCTCGAGCCGGGGCCCCCGGCTCTTCCGCGGCGCAGTAGAACACCCCGTTGACCCCGGCCACGGCCTCCGCCAACGACGAGGACTCGAACACATCGCCCACCACCACGTCGACCCCGGGGAAGTCCAGCCCTTCGGCGGTCTCATCCCATCGCCGCAGGGCCCGCACGGGCCACTGCCTTCCTGAGAGCTCTCGCACCAGGTTTCGCCCCAGAAGCCCCGTCGCCCCGATCACCAGGAACCTGCTCTCCCTGGGGTTCAACCGCTTCGCCTGCGGATCGTTTGTGATCGTCACACCGGACCTCCCCGACTGACCTCAGCCATCAAGAATGTATGATACGTACCGGGGTGAAGGTTGGCAGCCGCCGCCCGGCGAAGCTCGAAACCCCGCTCTAGAAGCACCCCGAGGTCACGAGACGCCGACTCCGGAGAGGGGCCGAGGTACACAATGCGCTTGACCCCCAGGGATTGCAAGAGCACCAGGGGACGCTCTCCCAGGGGCTCCCGCATGGGGTTGATCGTGGCCACGTCGAACCGCTCTCCGGCCATCAAGAGCTTCCGCAAGCCCTTCTCCCAGCCCCCGACCACAAACCGGACGTTCTCCCGATCGTTGACCAGGGCGTTATGCTCGGCGTTGGCCACGCTCTGTCGGTTGGCGTCGAGGCCGACCACCTCCCGGGCCCGCTCCGAGAGGATCACCGAGATCGTCCCCGTCCCACACCCCACGTCCAGGACCCGCTCCTCCCCCTGCAAATCCAACCATCGGACCAGCCGATCGTAGACGGCTTCGGCGGGCTTCAGCGCCGCGTGACACCAATCATCGTACCCCACCTCGATGGATCGGGCCTCGATGGGGACCACGATCCGCTCCGGCCCCTTGATGATCTTTCGGGCCTGCCCGGACCGCAACGCCATCCCCACCCCATCGGGCAACACCGCCCCGAGGCGCTGCGCCCACTGGTCCACCACCCCCTGAAAACACTCCCCGGAAGCCACCTCGACGTCGATCAACCCCACCCCATAGTTCGGCGCCACCACAGCGATCCCCACGACCCCGGCCCCGTCCTTATCGGGGAGCGTAGGCCCATCGCGGAGCGTCTTCTCTACAGCCCCGATCAACCGCTGCACCGGCCCGGTCAACGCCGGGCAATCCACCATCGGGATCAGCTCCTCCGACACCGGCGAATAGAGCCCCAGCTCATACCCGTCGCCGACCCGGCGGTAGGTCAACCGGGACCGAATCCGGAACGCGTCCACCCGGGTCAACGACCGGGGAGCCACCACCTCGATCTCGGGCATCGCCTCTCTGTCCACCCCGGCATACCGCTCCAGTACCTCGACCACGGTTCGAACCTTGAACGCCACCTCCCCGGCCACATGGATATGTCTCAGCTGACATCCCCGGCACCGGTCATATCTGCCGCAGTGCGGGTCGTGCCGCTCGTCGGCAGCTCGCACCACCTCCACCACATCGGCGTAGATACGCCGGGCTCGCGGCGATTGCCCCGGCTGCGCTCGCACCACCACTCGCTCTCCGGGTAACGCACCGGGCACCGAGAGCCACCCATCCTCCAACCGCACAAACCCCTCTCCAGTGAAGCCGAAGTCCTCGATCACCACCGTCTTCTCTTCCCCCTCCAGAAACTCCGATCGCGTCGCCGACGGCTCCAACATTCTTGTCCTCTCCCGGGACCCCATGTTACGATCTGACACAGCAGACCCGCTCTTCATCCCGGAACCCTTCATGTCCCTCATCGATCACTTCTCCTGCGGCGAGCTGATCGCCAATCGATATCATCTGGACATCCGGATCCACGAAGGCCGCTGGGGCGATATCTTCCAGGCCACGGACCAACGGGACGACCGCACCGTCGCGATCCGGTTCTTCCCGGCCGGACCGGAGATGGGTGATGGCGGATCCTTTCTGAGTCATGCGCGAAGGCTCTCAGGGTTCAAAGCACCGGGGATGTCGGTCCCCACGGACCAGGGCATCTTCGAGGGTGTTCCCTTCACGGTCAACCGCTGGGCCCGAGGAACTCCCCTGGAGGACGAGATCGCCGAGCGGGGACGGTTCACCCCGGAGCAGACCCTCCTGGTCCTGAAGGAGCTCCTCTCGGCCCTCGCGGAAGCTCACGAGCTCCGCCTGGTCCACGGGCTCTTGCGCCCCTCCAAGATCGTCGTCCAGGGCCTCGAAGAGGGCGCTCCCCGGTTGACCGTGGTGGACTTTCAGATCTGGAAGCTCTTTGAGCTCTCCTCTGGACAAACCGCCTTCGCCGAGAAGAACCTCTCCCGCCGGATCGTTCGGTACGCAGGCCCCGAGGTGATCCAGAAACACCACGTGATCCCCCCCACCGATGTATACGCCGTGGGGCTGCTGTCCATCGAGATGCTCAAAGGCTCTCCGGCCCTCGAAGGCAACGACCGGATCGCCCTGATCGCCCAGCAGCTCGATCCCGATCCACTGGACCTCTCCGATCTTGAGATCTCTTCGAACTTTCGACAATTCCTGGGGATGCTCCTCGCCAAAGATCCCCACGACCGCATCTCCAGCGCTGCCGAAGCGTTGGACATCCTCAAACAACAGCGGAGAGCCTTCCTCGCCAGCGCCGACGACGCCACGGCGCCGCCGCAGATCCCGGACACGCCGGAGGACGAGCTCCTCGACGACGACGGCGACGTCCCCTTGATGTCCAACTTCGACGAGGAGCTCTTCGGAAAAGATCCCAGCGAAGTGGACGCCCTCGGCACCGACCACGACGATCTGGGGTCCGACTTTCAGCCCACGGGGTTCTTCGGAGACGACGACGAAGAGGACGCGGAGATCGAGCTCGGCTCCCCGGCCCCGGCCCCCGCGGCGTCCCTGGCGCTCCAAGATCCTCTCGACTTCGCCGGCTCCGAGCACGACGACGAAGAGGGGTTGGACTTCGACAGCGACGCTCCCCTGGAGCTCGATATCGACGAGCCCGATCCAAACCCCTCCGCCTCAGGGGCGGCTGCCCGGCCCGCCCCCCATTCACCCGCGGCGGCCTCCCTCTCCCACGGCCCAGGCCAGGGACCGCCCCTTCCGCCCAAGGTTTCGAACAATCGGGCGATCTTCGGCTCCCTCCTCTTCATCGCCTTTGTCGTCGCCGTCTTCGTCTTCTCCAACTCCGACGACGACCCAGGCGAGGTGCCCGACACCGACGAGACCGTGGAGACGGCCCGAACCGTCGCTATCGACGAAGACGACGAAGACGACGACGTCGCCACCCACACCCTGGTGATCACCACCAATCCGCCGGCCATCACCGTTCAGATTCGGGGCAGGCCCAACGCCCGCAGCCCGGTCACCCTCGAGGTCCGGGAGGACGAGTTCCCCCTCGCCATCCGAGCCCGAATGGACGCCAACAACGTGATCGAGACCGAAGTCACCCACCCCCAGGACACGCTGCACATCGACTTCACTGAGTGAGCTCTTCCCTGAGTACTTCGTCGTAGAGCTGCAGAAACCGCTCGTCGATCTCCTCTCGGCCAAACCGGGCCCGGCTCTCCTCCAGGGCCGAACGACCAGCCCGGCCCCGTCGGTCCGAGTCCCGGAGCATCCCCGTCAGCTGGGCCATCAGCCGCCCTCGATCCCCCTCCAGCACCAACGCCTGTCCCGGGGCGGGGTCCACCACGGCCCGGGCCGCCGGCGTCTCGTACCCCACGGTGGGCACCGAGACCCGGGCGGCCTCCAGGATCGGATCCACCGGCGTCGAAGGGCTGCCCACCCACACCAGGATCTCCAACGCTCGGAAGGGATCCACCACGGCCGTCTCCTCCTCCACGACCTTCACCCAACCCCGCTTCTCCCATCGCTTCAGGGCCCTGACCTCAGCCCGCTGGGAGTCCTCCCTGGGCACCACGATCCACCCCAGGGAGGGGAAAGCCTTTCGCATCTTCCTGATCATCCACAGCAGCGTCTCCGAGCCATGGCGTCGACTGATCGGCCCCACCACACCCACGAACCGCCGCCAATGGTTCGGACACCCCAACGCATCTCGCACCCGCTCGGCCTCGTCGGGTTCCGTTGGACCCGCCCGGACCACCCCTTCTCCACCTTCGGCCAGGACCAGCTTCTCAGCGTCCACGACCTCCAGATCCAGGAGCAGCCGGCGATCAAACTCGGTGCTCACCACGTACCGGCTCACCTCCTGGGCCAGCCGCCGATACATCCCCTGCATCCCCCGGCAAAACGACGGGCTCACCACCTTGTTCAACCCCCGCTCGGCCTTCCCCAGAAGCGGCATCCCCCGCCGCAATCGGGGACCTACGGGGAGCACCAGCGGATCTTCTTCCAGCCAGTGGTACTCCATGGTCACCACCGTGGCCGGCACCCCCGCCCGCCGAGCCGCCTCCACCGCCGAGACCCCCAGCCGATGCCCCCAGGCGTGGACCAAAAGCGGCCTGCTCTCCAATAGCGCCCCCTGTATGATCACGTGGGTCGCCCCCCACCCCGCCGGATTGGAGGCCCCCGTCACGGGGATCCGCGTCGTCGCCACCCCCTTGGCCGCGAGCCTCCTCAGGCCTTCGTCATCACCGGCGATCACCTGGACGGCGAGCCCCTCCTGCTGCAGTCGCTCCAGTCGGGTGCCGAGACGCCTCTCCGCCTCCCGCCCGCTTCGACACACAAACGTGACTCGATGTTCGTTCTTCATTTCGTTCATAATCGGGGCCCTCCGAGCCTCTCGGAAGGTACTTCGCCACCGCGTTCCTCGCAATCCAGGTTCTGCACAATCCAGGTTCTGCACTTGTCCGCGGCCGGCACAGATACCATCATTGTCCTCGCCAACTCTAACACCAGGAGAAACCATGGCCACCGTCCTGCTGGGCTCCGACCTTTCCGACAACGCCGCCGACGCCGCGCGATGGGCCCTTGGCCTCTGCCAACACCTCAAAGATCTCGGCGACGTCCCTCGTCTCGTCGTTACCCTGGTGGTCGCCCCCGAGGACCTGAGTCTCCAACGGATCGTCTCCGACCGGACCGCCGACGACGAGCTGGATCATCTCCACCAGGAACTCATCCAGTGGTGGCAAGCCCTGGAGCTCTCCGGCGTCGTCGAGCCCGAGTTCCACACCCACCTCGGCGGTCCCGTCGCCGGCCTCGTCGAAGCCGTGGAGGCCTTCGACGCGAGCTGGCTGGTGGTAGGCCAGACCGGGCGGGGGCGGATCGCCCGGTTCTTCCTGGGGACCACCGCCGAACGTCTGGCTCGACGACCACCGTGCCACCTGGCGCTGGTCCACCCCGACGGGTTTCATTGGGATCAGGCCCCCCGGGCCCTGGCAGCGATCGCTCGCGAGGACTCTTCAGACACGGCGATGAAGATGGCCGCCGAGATCGTCGCCCATCATGGCGGCTCACTCCGGGTCCTCCACATCCTGGAGCTCCCCCGCATCAACACCGCTCTGGTGGACGCCACGGAGATGCCCGAAGCCCTCTCGGAGCACCTCCGAGAGCACGTGGCCCTCCTGCGCTCCGATCTCCAGGCCCTCGTCGATGGCTTGCCGGACTCCCTGGACGGCCTGATCCCGGACATCGAGGTCCGGGCCGGGTACGCCACCGCGGAGATCCTCGCGGAACAGAAGGCGTTGCAGGCCAACCTCCTGACCCTCGGGACCCGCCAACACTCTCCGCTGGATCAATGGCTCCTCGGCAGCGTGGGCCTCGGCGTGCTACGACGGGCACCCTGTACGGTGATCGTGGCACCCCCGAAGTCCTAGCGTCCTCATGAACCCACCCCCATCGCTCCCCGTCGACGCCCTCCTGGGCCCTCCCACCGACGGGGGGCTCCTGGGCCCCACCTGGTCCGTGCCCGTCGACGGCCATACCTGGCTTGTGCACAAGCTCGAAGGCACAGGGCTCCTGGTCGCCGGCGCCGCTCTCCAACACGCCACCCGTGGCGCCCATCCTCGGCTGCGCCCACCTCGCCATTGGTGGCTCGACGACGGCGCCCTCTGGCTGGCCACGGAACGCCCCGAGGGCACTCCCCTGGCCGACGCCGACCTGCCTCCCTGGACCTTCACGGAAGCCATGGACGCCCTCCTGCCCCTGTGCCAGGCCCTGCGAGACGCCCACCGCCGGGGAGTACTCCACGGCGGACTCGCCCCCCAGACCCTCTTCGTCCAAGAAAGCCCCATCATCGCCCTCTCCGCCGTAGAGCTCGGCCCCGCCGCCCTCCACCGGGGCCGACTCAGCCCCTTCTGGGCCCCTGAGCGCGACGGCGACGCCCCCCTGACCCCCGCCGCCGACGTCTACTCCCTGGCCCGGCTGGTCCTCTACCTCACCCTCCCCGCCGACCAGGCCATCGCCGACCGCCCCAGCTTCACCACCCTCCCGGCCTTCGCCATCCCGGCCCTCGACGCCGCCCTCGCCAGGGACCCCGCCGATCGTCCCCAGACCATCGACGAGCTCCTCTCGGGCCTCCGGATCTCCCCGGCCCCGACCTCGACGACGGCCTCCTCAGAGACCCTCCGCGGCCGGGTCCGGGACATCGAACCCTTCGACCACCCCCGCCGAGGCCCGGGGCTTCGCTTCCACCTCGGCCCGGCCTCTTTCTTCGTGTACCGCGACCAATCCCCGGCGCTCTTCGCCGAGCTCTCTCTCCTCTGGAACGGCGCCGAGCTCCACCTCTTCTCCCCCCGCAAGATCAACGACTCCTCGGGACGCACCTTCTGGACCGCCGGCTCCGACACCCAGGTGGTGGTCGAGCCCCACTGGCCCGTCTCGGTCACCAATGTCCTCACCGCCCGGGGCTGCCCCCAACGGGTCTTCGTGGACGCCCGCGACCCTGGAACCTTCAGCCATCACCTCCCCTTCGGAAACCTGGTCCACCAATTCCTCGAAGAGCTCGTCGCCGACGGCTCTCTGACCCACCAGGAGGCCCTCGACCGGTGCCTGCCGGCCCTTCGACTGGACTTCCTGGCCGCCGGCGTCGGCGACGCCGAGCTGGCAGACCTGGTCGGCGACTCCGCCGAGCACTTCGCCTGGCTCCGGACCATCACCGGCCGCGGCTGGAAAGGCCATCACGCCGAGGTCACCCGATTCTCCACCCGGTACGGCTTAGAGGGCCGGACCGATCTCGTCGTCCACGACCCCACCCGAGGCCTCCAGATCCTGGAGCTGAAGACTGGCCGCCCCTGGACCGGCCACCACGGACAGGTCCAGAGCTACGCCCTCCTCTGGGAGGAGTGGGCCCGCCGCGAGAGCGCACCCCTGACGGGCTACCTCCTTTACTCCAAGGTGGGAAAACAGGACCACGTGCCCCTCCAACCGGGAGCCCCCACGGAGCTCTTACGAGCCCGCAACCACCTGCTCTTCGCCCACCAGAAGTTCGTCGATCCCCGCTCCGAGTACGAACCACCGACCTTCATGGAGCATCCTCGCCTCTGCCGGCAGAACGAGTGCCGGTTTCGGCGAGATCGGTGCTCCGCCCAGACCGATCTTCTGGGGCTCGCCAGGGACGCCCCACAGACCTCGGCGACTCGTCCCGACCTGAGCCCAGACCTCCTCGCCACAGCCCGAGCCCACCACGCCCACTTCGCCTCCCTCGTGGAGCGAGAGCGATGGGCCGATCACGTCGCCATGGGCGTGATCTTTCGCCCCGAACGCCTCCCCGACAGGATCGCCGACGGCGCCGCCGTGGCGGACCTCACCCTCGACCCCGAGGACACCCCGGACCGGGTTCGCCTCACGGGCCCGGGCCTCCATATCTTCTCCCCCGGCGACACCCTCCTCCTGCACCGGGGCCACGTGGAGTCCACCCAGATCCTCCGGGGCGTCGTCGTCGACAGCGCCGACGGCGACCGCTCCTGCCTTCGGATCCGCCTCTTCAGCGGCCCCCTCGCGCCGGATCACCCCGGCCCGGGGTGGAACGCCGATCGCCTCCCGGCACGCATCGGCTACCGCACCAGCCACCGCGCCCTCTACCGCGTCCTGCGCCACGGGCACCCGGGCCTCCTAAAGGCCCTCTTCTCCCCCGAGCCCACGGGCCCGCGAGAAGCACGCCCTCAAGAGGCAAGCCCTCACCCCACCAGAGCCGCCTCGGCGCTCCTCAACGACACCCAAACACGAGCCGTCACGGCCGCCCTCGCCGGCGACCCGATCACCCTGATCCAGGGCCCCCCGGGCACGGGCAAGACCACCGTCGCCGCCCACCTCGCCATGGAGTGCGCCGCTCGGGGAGAGAAAGTGCTCCTCTCCGCCCTGACGAACACCGCCGTCGACACCCTGATCCTCAAGCTCCTCGACGCCGCCGAGGCCCGGGGCGACGAACCACCGCGAGTCCTGCGCCTCGGCTCTTCAATCCGCTCGCCACACCTGGCCACCGCCCTGCGCCGCCGCGGCATCGACCCCGCCGAGGTCTTCGCCGACGACCTCGGCGCCAACGCCACCTCCCAGGAGAGGCTCGCCGCCGCCCTGCTCCGCGCAGACTTCGTCGCCACCACGGCCCATAAGGCGATCCGCCACCCGGCGATGACCTTCTTCGCCGGCGAACACGGCCCCAGCCCCTTCGACGTGGTCCTCATCGACGAGGCCAGCCAACTCACGGAGCCCCTGGCCCTCTCGCCGCTCTCCTTCGCCCGCCGGGGCGTCCTCATCGGCGACCCAAACCAGCTCCCCCCGATCGTCACCAGCGAGCTCGCCCTCTCGGACTTCCTCGACGTCGACGACCCGTCCCTGCAGGCGATCCACGTCGGCGGCCTCGACCGTAGCCTCTTCGAGCGCCTGGAGAACACCCACACCGTACACCTCCTCGCCACTCAGTACCGGATGCACCGCGACGTGATGGCCTTCCCCAGCGCCGCGTTCTACGACGACCGCCTCGTCGCCCACGAATCCTGCGCCGATCGAAAGCTCCCCGACCTCGAGAGCTCCCCCCTCGATCCTGTCCTCACTCCCGACCACCCCGTCACCTTCGTCGACATCGACGGCGACGAGGACCACCGCACCAACCCCCGGGAAGCCGACGCGCTCGCCACCACCGTCGCCGAGCTCCTCGCCAGCGACCCCCATCTCACCCTGGGGGTGATCTCCCCCTTCCGGGCTCAGGTCCACCTCCTTCGGCAGTCCATCCCACGGGATCCCCGCCTCCAGATCGACACCGTGGAGCGCTTCCAGGGCAACGAGAAGGACGTGATCCTCATCAGCACCGTCAAGACCGACTCCCCCGGAGACTTCCTCTCCGATCCCCGCCGCCTCAACGTCGCGTTGACCCGAGCCCGAAAGAAGTTGATCCTCTTTGGCTCCAGATCCTGCCTGGAGCAAGACCCCCGGGTCCGCTCCTGGCTCGAACACCCCCGGACCCACGCCCTCTCATGGAACGACCTGCCCTAATAACCATCGCCCTCCTGGCCACCCTCCTCGTGGTCGGGGCCTGCGACGACCTCACCGGCTCTTCCCAGGCTCCCGAGCGGGCCGAGCCGGAGCCGCCCCCCTCCTGGGACTACTCCGATCTCGACGACGATGAGATCCGGGACTTCACGGATCTACGCCCCGGCGACCTCCGCCGCATCACCACCGGCGAAGCCCAGCTCTTCCCGGCCTGCCGCGAGCTCTTCGAAGAAGACGGGGAGTTCTTGGACTGGCCCTTCGAGCCCGGCGCCCACCGCCGGGCCCTCTACGGCTGCGATCCCGAAGCCTACCTGGAGTTCGGAGAGTCTCGGGCCGTGGCGTACTCCCGGGCCGTCGAGGGCGAGGACCGCACCACGAACCTCCAGGTCGTCGTCTACGGCCCCGACGGGTCCGTGGCCTGGCATCACGTGATGGACCGCACCGCCGAGTCCCGAAACTTCACCGCCAACTACCGGGGCTCCTTCCTCACCGCCCTTCAGGACCGCCTCCTCTGCGGGGGCACTCTCTTTCAGGGCAACACCCTCTTCTTCTGCGCCCGCCAGGACTCAGGCGAGGTCGTCCACGAAGGTCGCCTCGACTTCTGGGCCGGCGTCAGGCCCTTCGCGTTCGCCAACGGCCTGGTCTCCGCCGACATCCGGGGGATCACCCTTCGGTACCCCTTCACAGGCGCTGAGATGCGCCACCGATCCCTGCCGGGTCGCGGCGGCCGCGCCGCCTTCTACGCCACCGACGAAGAGCAGATCTTCTTCGCTCCCGCTGAAGACGAGCCCCTCCTGACCGCCTGGGATCTCGACACCATGTCCAAGTCCTGGGAGGCCCTCCTCCCGAGCCGACCCCGGATCACCTTCCAGGTCACCAGCACCGACCACCGCCTCCTCCTGCTCAAGGTGGGCCCCACGATCCTCGGCATCGACACCGACGACGGCGCCCTCCGCATGGCCTTCCACGTGGGAGAGGCCTTCCCCCCGGTGGGGTTCTCCGAGGACACCCTCTACCTCCTGCTTCGCCGCGACGACGATCCGGCACTGATCTACGCCCTGAACCCCGACGATGGAGAGGTCCGATGGGTCGCCATGGCCCCCTCGGGCACCCTGGATCTCACCTACGACGACGAGCTCCTGGTCCGCAGCGTCCGGGCCGTCCGCCCCGTGACCCCAGCCCCCGACGACCCCGACGATGGCTGACCGGCCCCAGCCGACCCTCCGAGAGCCCCTGGGCGTCTTCGCCCTGGTCGTGGTCTGCCTGGCCCTCTTGACCACGGCGGCCCACGTCATCCCGCCCCTCCAGGGGCACACCGCCGCCCTGGCCGCCCTCCTCTTCATCCTCGTCCCCTACGTCCTCTTGCGGCGCCGCGGCGAGGACCTGGCAGACTTCGGCATCGCCCTGGAGCGGTTCCCTCTCTCCCATATCGGCCTCGGCCTGGCCGCGGCGATCCTCGTCTTCATCCCCTTCGCCCTGGGCAACCACCTCTGGGAGGCCCACGTCACGGAGCGGCAGTTTCACCCCAGCCCGGACCACTACTTTCAGTGGCCCGAAGAGCTCTCCGGCGCGGCCTCCTCCGTCGAGGCCCCCCGGTACGTCCGCGTTCGGGAACGCGGCTCCACCCTCTCGATCGACGCCGCCTCTCCCGACGGTCCGATCCACGCGTTGGTCCAGGCCGATCGCCCCTTCCGCTGGGACGATCACGGCACCCTACGGACCATCCCGGCCCCTCCAGAGTGGCTCGAAGACCCCACGTCGATCCCCCTCGCCGACCTCCCACCGGGGATGAACACCCTCGCCGACGCCTGGCTCATCACGCTCCCTAATGACCGCCACCAGGGCCAGCTTCGCCTCCGAGGTCCTCCGGGAGCCCCTCCGGAGGAGCTCCCCCGGTCCGTGAAGATCCAGGTCCTCCACGACGGCGACGCCGCGCTCTACTTCGGGGATCAACCCACCCACGAAGAGGGCGCGCCAACGGGCTCCATAGACCGCACCCTGTGGTGGCTCCTCCTCTGGGGCCTGACGCACCTGATCGTCATCGCCTTCCCCGAGGAGTACTTCTACCGGGGCTACCTCCAGACCCGTCTCCACCAGCGGTTCGGCACGGACCCCAACGAAAAGCCGGGGCGCTTCCTCGGCTTCTCCAAGGCCAACTGGATCACCAGCGCCCTCTTCGCCGTGGGACACGTGCTGGTCCCCATCGCCGGAACCATCGACCCGGCCCGGGCGGCGGTCTTCTTCCCCTCCTTACTCTTCGGTTGGCTCAAAGACCGCACGGGCTCCATCGTCGCCCCCACGATCCTCCATGGTCTGGCGAATATGATGATCCTCGTGCTCCACGTGCACTACTTCTGAGACCTCAGAACCGGAACCCCAGCCCCAGGGACCACCCGTCCCCATCGGGACCGCCGTAGAACTGCACGTCCTGCACTCCGGCGCTCGGCGTCGGCTCCTCCAGACCGGCGATATCCTCGCAGGCGTACCCCTCGGGTTCTCGCTCCAGGCCGTGCTCTCGGCAGACCTCCACGTTTCGACGATACGCCGCCGACCACCGCTCCCCGGGGCTCATGGGATGAAACCCGTCGGAGGGTCGCCGGGGCTCGGCCCGCTGCAAGCTCCTGGGGACCATCTGAGAGAGCGCGATCCCGATCCCCGCCGGGATGAATCCGAAGGTCATGGTCATCGTGCCGCCGATGACCATCCCCGTGCTCCCGCTGCCATCGGGCCACCTCCCGATCCCCCGGGCCAGCATCCACACCCCGGAGCTGACCAGCACGGCGCTCACCCCGATTCCGGTCCACAACCGCAACCGCTGGGCCCTCAACACGGCGTCTTGATGCTCCTGGACAGCCAACTGAAACGTCGCCTCCGACTCCCGGTACTCCACAGCCAGATCGGCTCGGTCCACGGTCTCGTAGAACCCGGGCCAGTCCAACCGCAGGGTACGCTGACTCTGCCCCGGATCGAGCACCCCCTGATAGAAATAGGACCCATCGGTCCACAACCGCTGCCTGTCGAAGGCCCGCCTGGCTCCGCTCCACTCCCCCGAAGACGACGGTCCTGGACGCTCCACCGGCGCCGAACGCCCCTCCTCCCTGGCGGCCATCCGAACCCACAAGTCCCCGATGGGGTCCTCCTCGGTCGCTCCCCGCACCAGCACCAGATCGCCCGGGCCAAACCACTCCGGGGTCTGCTGCCGATCTTGCAAGTGCCGCAGCTGTCGCGCCACGTAGCGCATCGCCGCCGTGGTGGTGACCTCCCCGTCATCCCCTGCGGCCCAGCCCCGGAGCGCACCCAGGAGCAGGTAGCTAAACGCCGGACGGGCCTCGCCAGGCAACGCGCCGGCGAACTCCGTGGCCTGCGCCGCCGAGAGCACCACCGTCGTCGCCGCCATCGATGGCACAAGCTCCACAGGCACCACGGGCTGTACCCCCGGGGCCAGCGCATCACCACCGCCGTCGCGCCCGCTGAAACAAGCATCCACGACCACCACGGTCTGGGCCTGGGCTCCCGACTCCAACACCTCCAGGAGCTCCGCCTGCGGCAAGCTACGGGAAAAGAGGCTCTCCACACTCTGCTGAGCGTCCACCCCCACCAGCGCTCCTCCGGCACCGTCACGGGTCGGCGCCCCGTGGCCGATGAACACGTACCACACCGTACCGCCGTCGCCCGCGGCGGCCGCCGCCTCCTCAGCCACCCGCAGCATCCCCTCCTTGGTGGCGTTATTATTCGTGAGCACCCGGACCTCATCGATGCCCAACCCCCGGGAGAAGAAGGCCTCCCAGTCGTTCACGTTTCGAACCGCCCCATCCACGTCGGGGAGCAGGAGATACCGCTCGATCCCTACGATCACGGCCACGTCGCCGTCACCGCTGCCCTGCACCTGCGGAGGCGACGACAGCCCGGGCCACAGATCCTGGCCCCAGGCCATCACCGAGAAAGCAAAGACCGCGACGAACGCCGCCCACGAGGCCACCCCAACCGCTACTCTTTCTCTCATCTCTCCCTCTCCAAGACCCCCCGCAAGATCGAAAACTCCTCCGGCGGAAGCTGCCAGGCCTCCTCCGGTGGATCATCGACCGGCACTGACGCCTGGGCCCACTCTTCTTCGTTCCTCTCTATCGTAGCGAGCTCAAAGGGCTTTTGAAAGGGGGGCGACAAGACCATGACCCATCCGAAGATCCCGCCCTCGGCCTCCCACCGCCGCACCTCCACGTCCCGCAGCTCCCCAAGCCGCCACCGGGTCCGATCGAAGGTCAGCGCCGAGCTGGTCACCAGAAGATCCACCTCGTCCTCGTACTCCCCTCGCCGCAGCACCCGAAACTTCACCCCTTCCCACATGGGCCGCCACTTCGAGATCAACGGAAAGAGGACCAGGAGCCCCATCGCCACGAAGGCCGCCGGCAGCGCCGCGTCCCACCGCTCGATGGGGTTGGGCGTAAGATCCACCAACGACAAGAGACTCAGCGCCAGGATCACCACCACCACCACCGCCGGAGGCCCCAGCCAGGCGGCGATCTCCCCACCGCTGACCACCTGCCACCCCTCGCGAACCCGGAAGGACCGAACCCGAAGCACCTCTTCCTCCGCTGGTTCCTCTTTCGGTGGCTCGTCTTCCTCGGGCTCTTCTTTCTCCTCCGGTGCGGGCTCCTCCTCTTCCAGCTCTTCTTCCGCCTCGTCCTCGGGCTCTTCCGCGGGCTCTTCAAACTCGGGGGTCACCTCAGCCCCCACGAGGGTCGCCACGTCGGAGCCATCGGGCACGGTCGGCCCCGCCAGATCGACGGGCGGCGGCTCCTCCTCCTCCTCGACCACCTCGGGCTCTTCCTCGACCGCCTCGGACTCTTCCTCGACCTCCTCGGCCGCCTGGGGCGGTTCCTCGGTCGCCTCGGACACCTCAGAAGCCCGCAAGAACGGGTTCGACGACACCTCCTCCAAACCGGGCAGCATCGGCGCCGAGGGCTCCAACACCCCAGACCCCTCGATCCCCTCACGGGTTCGGTCCACGAGCTCCGAGAGTTCCTCCAACCCCGACAGCGTCCGGCGAATCCCCTCGTCATGGATCGCCAGAAACTCATCCCACACTCGCTGCAGCTGCGTGACCCGCCGCCGCTGATCCTCCCAGAGCTCTGCGATCTCCGCCTGGGCGTCCCGCCCCGCCTCCACCTCCCCGTCCCGAATCAGCACCTCCAGAGCCTCCACGTCGGTCTCCCGACGGGTCTCCAGATCGAAGACGATCGTCTCCAGAAGCTGCTCCAACCCCAGAGGCCCCTGATCGGCGAAGGTCTCGGCGACGGCCTGGGCCTCGGCGGTGAGCTCTCTCAACGCCGTCAGCTCCCCCTCCAGCTTCTCCAGCGCCTTCTCGTCTTCTCGATCCGCCCAGGCCCGGGGCTCCTCGCCACCGAGCCACTCTCCCAGAAACCCCTCCACCTCGGCGGCCACCATCGCCACCGCCCGGGGCCCGATCAACACCCCTTCGAGAGGCCCTGGACCATCGAGCTCAAAATGCCCTCGGAGCACCTCCCCGGGCAGATCCAACCACCGGGGCAGATGCAACCTCGCTCGCTGCAATCGTGTCTCGTAGTCTTCCAGAAGCCCCAGGAGCTCCTCCCGCAGGTCCTCCAGATCCTCCTCCAGCCCCATCCGGGTCCGTCGAAGGATCTCCTGCTTTCGCCGCGTTCCTGAGGTGGTCGTATCCGATGGTGGCGTCATGAATTCCCAACGTGCTCTTCGGCTTCCTGGCAAGTCTCTGATCAGGCGGAAGTGTGCCACTTCTCTGGTTCGCCGCGCAAGCCGGTGTCACTCGAGAGGTCCGATGGCGGACCGGGCGGCCCCGGGACGCCCCCCGGGGGTGGTGCGCCAGCACCGGGGCACCCCGGCCCACTGAGTGTGATCCACGTTGATCGGTTGGCCGCAGACCGCAGCGGGCCTTGGCCCGCGAGGACCCTCGGGCGTAGCCCGACTCGCCGAGCCTCGTGGCCTTGGCCCGAGGGGAGGTTCCGCTCCGCCCTCTCTTTCCGGAACACAAATCGGTCCTCCTCGGCGGTTCGTCCTCCAGCGATCCCAGGAGGCGAACCTGGCACCACTTCCGGGCACGCCAATCGGTCCTCCTCGGCGGTTCGTCCACCAGCGCCCCCAGGAGGCGAACCCTGGCACCTCTCCTCGGGCCAAGGCCGCGAGGCTTTCGCGAGTCGGGCCTGAAACAGCGGCCCGAAGGTCCTCGCGGGCCAAGGCCCGCTGCGGAATGGCGACTTTCCTACCGACGGAAACCGATCACACCCCGGCCCGCTCCTAAGATTGTATGTCACAGCATTGTTTCGTTATACTCCTTCCGACGACCTCTTCCACCATCACGAGAATCTCCATGCTCCGTCGGCTCTCCCTCCTCGCCACTCTGGCGCTCGCCACCACCCTGATCGCGCTACCCCTCTTCGCCTCCGATGAGCCCTACGATCGGAGACCCGACGAGGCCGCCGACTACGACGCCACGGACCTCTACAACCGCATCTGCGTCACCTGCCACGGCGACGCCGGCGACGGCCAGGGGATGGCCCTGCAGCTCTTCAGCTTCGGAGCCCCCGAGGAGGAGTGGCGCAACGGCCCCACCGTCGAGGGCGTCCTGATCACCCTCGACGAGGGCCTCCACGGCACCTCGATGCGCCCCTTCCCGGAGTACACCGAGGAAGACCGCCGCCGACTGGCAGCCTACATCCTGGAACTCCGCGAAGCCCTCCTCGCCGAAGACAACGAGTAATCCATGCACCTCCGTCTTCTCTCTCCCCTCCTCGTCATCGCTTTTCTCCTGACGGCCTGTCCCGGCGGCGAAGACGTCGAAGAACCGGACGTCTCCGAAGACGTCGAATCCCCCGAAGAAGACACCTCCGACGATCCAGACACCGACGACGACGCCGACGCCGGCGAGGATCCCGACGCCACCGATCGAGTCCTCCTGGACTTCGACCACCACTTCGATCCCCCGTCGTCGGGCTTCGTCCGGGCCACCCAGATCGATGATCCCGCCGATCTGATCGATGGCGAGGTCTCCCAGGCGCTCCTCGGTGACTGGCTCTTAGAAAACGACCACGGTCGTTACATCGTCGGCCTCGACGAGCGGGCCATCGGCCCCTGCTCCTGGGACGGCAACCCCATCGAGACCGAAGCCCTCATCGACGGCGACGGCACCGAGAGCGTCCTCGGCGAGATCTGCTTCCTGATCAACGTCGGCCAGACCGTGGCCCCCGAGCACGTGGAGATCCTCGAAGACGGCTCCAACGGCCGGGCCATCATCGCCGTCACGGGCCGCACCACGGCCCTGGACTTCTTGAACCTCAACGCCATGGCCGGCGACTTCGCCCCGGGGCTCCTGGACAACCTCGATATCGACCCCAACCGGGCGCCCCCCCTGCGGGTCACCTTCTACTACGTCCTGACCCCCGAGAGCCGCTCGCTCCGCGTCCTCACGGCCCTCCGCAACGACGGCGATGCCCCGGAGTACTTCGTCGCCGCTCACCTGGTCCTCTCGGGCTCCACGGGCAGCTACTTCACCCCCCTGGGCTACCATAAGGGCTGGGGCTACCGGAGCCTGGGCCTCGAGGCCCTCGTCGCAGATCCCGTCAGCTTTTTGGGCTACATCGCCGATCACGCCGGGTACGTCGTCGTCCCCGATCCGGCAGAACACATGGAGCGGGCCCTCCCCGTGGGCGCCGGGATGCTCGCCGTCAGCGGCGCCGTCGCCCTGGTCCACGGCACCACCAACGTGATCCAGCTCCTGACCGCTCAGGAGCCCAACTGGCCCACCACCCAGGGGATGATCGGGCTGCCTGCCGGGGACACCACCACCGTCGGCTACCGCCTCTACCCCTCGGACGGCACCGTCGCCACCGCCGCCGACTGGGTCTACCAGGACCTCGGCGTCGACACCGCCCAGATCTCGGGCCGCGTCGTCGACCACGAAGGCACCCCTCAGGCCGACGTGAAGATCAGCGCCCTCCGAGACGGCGACCGCACCTACAACATGACCCGCACCGCTTCGGACGGAACCTTCTCCATGCGGGTCCCCTTCGACACCTGGGAGCTCCGCCTCCGACACGATCTGGTGCTCACCTCCCACACCGACATCGATGTCACCGGCGCCGACGTCCACCTCGGCGACCTCGACCTTCGAGAGCCCGCCCTCCTCTCCATCTCCGTCCAGACCCCTGACGAAGATCCCACCCCGGCCCGGGTCATCATCGCCTGCCCCGGGGGTTGCCCCGAGGCCCCCGACGGCCGGGAGCGCGACCCCCTCTTCCAGGCGCCCATGGGATGGTTCCGGCTCGTCGAGCTCGGCGTCGACGGCCAGGCATCCATCCCCCTGGCCCCCGGCGACTACCTGATCACCGTCAACCGGGGCATGACCTGGACCACCTGGCCCCAGGACGCCACCGAAGCCGGCGGCTTCCCCATCTCCGTCGACGCCGGCGACACCGTCGAGCTCACCGCCGAGATCGCTCAGGTCGTCGACACCACGGGAGTCCTCAGCGCCGACTTCCACGTCCACGCCATGGCCTCCCCGGACTCCCAGACCTCCAAGCGAGAGCGGGTCCTGGACCTCATGGCCGGCGGCCTCGACGTGATCGTCAGCACCGACCACGACGCCGTCGCCGACTTCGGCCCCACCATCTCCGCCCTGGGCGCCGACCAACAGGTCACCAGCATCATCGGCAACGAGATCACCTCCTCGAACCTCGGCCATATCAACGCCTTTCCGCTGGAGTACGACCCCACTCACCGGCGGGGCGGCGCCCTGGACTGGAGCAACGGCAGCACCTACCACATGGATCTCCAGAGCGTGATCGACGCCGTCCGAGAGCACCCTGGCGAACAGGTGATCCAGCTCAACCACCCCGGTATGCCCATGGGCGCCATCGGCCTGATGAACGTCGACCTCTTCACGGGCATCTCCCTGACCCCCCCGGAGACCCTCTGGAAGGAGCCCCGGGAGGCGGACCCCGATACAGGAGACACAGGGCTATGGTCCGAGGAGTTCGACGCCATCGAGGTCTATAACGGCTTCAACATGGGCAACTTCTGGGGCTACTTCCGGTGGTGGATCACCATGGTCGGCCGGGGCTTCTCCCCCACGGCCACTGCCGTCTCCGACACCCACGGGATCTACGGTAGCCTCGGCGCCAGCCCCCGAAGCTGGGTCTTCGTCGACGACGCCCACGACACCCCGTCCACCATGGCTCTGGACCACTTCGTCGATCGCGTCCGCTACGGCGCCCTCGTCGGCACCAACGGCCCCTTCATGCGGGTCGAGATCGAGAACCCCGACGGGGAGATCGCCGCCATCGGCGACACCCTCGACGCCTCTGACGGGGAGGTCATCGCCCGAATCACCCTCGAGATGCCCGAGTGGATCGACGTCGACACCCTGGACCTCTACTTCAACGTCCCCGCCGAGGATCTCCAGGGGCAGCCCGGCCAGACCAACACCAGCGCCTTAGAGCCCACCCAGCGCATCCAGGTCCAATGGGATCCCACGGACCACCGGGAGCTCGTCGCCTCCGGCCAATACGAGCACCACCGCCTGCGACAGACCATCGAGGTACCCCTGGAGATCACCGCCGACAGCTACCTGGTCGTCATGGCCCGGGGACTCTCGGCCCGCACCATGCGCCCCGTCTTGAGCAGCGGCACCGCGCCGCTGGCCTTCTCCAACCCCATCTTCCTGGACTTCGACGGCGGCGGCTACGACAACCCGCCGCTGGCCGACGCCGTCGCCGCCATGCAGGAGGACCTCTCTCGGCCCCAGATGCTCCTGGAGCGGGCCCGAGAGGACCGGGTGATCATCCCTCGCGGTGAGCCCCTAACCGCTGAAAATCTGGGCCGTCTGATCGAGGCGCTGACCTGTGATCATGGGGATCCCGAAGAGACCCCTCACCATCATCACCACCCGGAACGGGGCCACCATCACCACGGCCACCATCACCACGGCCACGGCCACCATCACCATCACTGATCCCAGGAACCCCTGAGGATCATCTCCGCCTCTTCCTTATGGCGGGTCTCGTCGGCGATCATGTCGTGGAGCTCGGCGGCCAGCCCGTAATCCCCGAAGGCCTCGGCCTGCTTCATCCTCGTGACGTACCGGTCGATGGTCTCCGCCTCGGCCTTGGCCACGATCTCCACCATCTCCCGGGGGTTCGTCGTGAACTCCACCGGCGCCGCCTTCGTCACCGGCGTCCCGCCCAGGGCGGTGATCTTATCTGCCAGGTACTGGGCGTGGGCCAGCTCGTCCTGGATCTCCTTCTGGAAGAAGGTCCGCAGCTCGTTGCGATGAATCCCCGACACCGTGGCGGCGTAGGTGTTGTACATCACCACCGCCTGGTACTCGTTGGCCAGGTCCTGGTTCAGACCTTCCAGCAACGTCGCCTTATCTACTTGTTTCGTCATGGTCACTGCTCCTTGAAAAGAGGTTCTCTCGATCGCGCGTTGGCACCGCGAAGGTAAGCATCTCACCCCTCTTTTCAAGACCACCCCGTTAAAACCTCGCCATCCCTCAGGCCGCCACCCGCCGGGTCGCTTCCGGGATAAACGGGGGCAGCGGGGCGTCCAACACATCACAGATCGCCCGCAAGAGCTCGGCCTCCTCCACGGTCACCACCCCATCGCCCATCACGCAGTGGGCGCAGGCGTCCACCACGGTCCGCTTGATCGCCGGCGCGCACAACGACAGCCGATCCAGGGCCACGTCCACCTGGGGGAAGCTCCACTGATCCTCGTTGAGGAACGTGACCCTCTCCCGATGTCGCTGGGGAACCCGCTCTTTGCCGGCGTGAAACGAGTTCGTCGCCTCGTGGATATTGTCGTGCCCCACGTAGGCCAGGCAGGTCAGCAGGAAGCTCAAGTCATTGACCACCGCCGAGAACGAGTGGAACTGCACGATCTTCTTGGCCGGCTTCTGCAACGCCAGCTCCAGCCGGTGGATCAGCACCTTCTCGATGATGAACTCTTTCAGGATCACTCGCCCGTCGGCCATGATCAGCCGGTCCACATTGGCCGCGAACACCTGAAATTGATCACTGGTCATCCGCCGAAGGGTCGGGAACACCAGATCCAAGAGCGGCAGCCGGAGCTCGGGCTCCAGATTCTGCATCGCCGGCCACATCTTCCGAGCGTTCTCCACCACCCCGGGCTCCCCGTACTTCTGCAGGATTCCACCCTGCTTTCGTCGCTCCTCGATGTCTTCATCCAGAAGCAAGGTGTAGACGATGGTGATCGCCCCCAGCAGATTGCTCCGGGCCTCCATCAAGGGACGGGGGATCTCGTCCATCAAGGACGCGCAGTACACCAGCCCCTCAGGCGTCGCCTCCCCGATCTGATTGATCACGTTGTCAGCGTCCACCTTGTACGAGAGATCCCGCTGAGCTCCGGACCAATCATTGCCCCCGCCGGAGCTGCCGCCGGCCGCCGCGGCCATGGCCACGCCCTGTCCGGCGCCGCCGGCCAACCCGGCCACCTGCGGACTGGAGGCTTTTCGTCGAATCCCCTTGCGCATACTGGAGTCATCGATCGCCGCAAACTGCCCTGCAAACGAGGGGTCGATCCGACGGATCCGCTCCTCCAGCGGGGGGTGGGTCGCCAACATGCCGCCCAAAAACGACGCACCGCCGCTCTTGACGTTGCCGAAGCACATATGGCTGACCTCTTCGGCGTTCGCCGCCTGGATCGCCGATCCGTGGGAGTATCCCCCGATCTTCTTCAGCGCCCCGGCCAACCCCTGCGGGTTCCGGGTGAACTGCACCGCCGCTGCATCAGCCAGATACTCTCGCTGTCGCGACACGGCGCTCTTGATCCACCGCCCGAACATCACCCCCAACGACCCGAAGACCACCATCGCCAGTCCGGCCAGCGCCAGCCCCGCTGCGCCCCCACCGCTTCGACTGGATCGACCGCCACCGACGAACCCCACCCGGGTCAACACCCGACCGGTCAGGTAGATCAACAGGATCCCGTGAATCACCCCGATCAACCGGATGTTCAGACGCATATCGCCGTTCAACACATGACTGAACTCATGAGCGATCACGCCCTGGAGCTCGTCCCGGGTTAAGAGCTCCAGACACCCCTGCGTCACGGCCACCGCCGCGTCGTTGATGGTGTATCCCGCCGCGAAGGCGTTGATCCCCGGCTCATTCTCCAGCACGTAGATCCGGGGCACCGGCACCCCTGACGCCAGCGCCATCTCCTCCACCACGTTGATCAGACGCCGCCGCAGCGGATCCGTCGATGACGGATCCACCTCGACCCCGCCCATGGACTCGGCCACCACGCTCCCGCCGTCGCTCAACGAGGAGATCTTGTAAGCGCTCCCCAAAAAGATGAAAGCGCAGGTCGCGATGATGGAGAGCAGAAAGAGTATCGGATCGATCACCCCGAAGAGGGTCGGACGGGCACCCATAAACACCGCAAGACCGATGTAGGTACCCGTCGACAGCCCGATCACGGCCAGCGAAAAGAGGAAGATCAACAAGCTCGTATTCCGCCGAGCGTCGTCCTGGCGCTGAAAGAAATCCATCGACGGCGAACTCATCGAACCACCTCTTCACCAACCTCTTGTCTCAACGAACCCGACGCAACACTCCCGAGTCAACTACTCAGGCGAAGGAAACCCGCACAGCCTCGCGCTCCTGCGGATCCTGCACCTCGAAGAGCATCGCCGACTGAAAGCCCAGAGCCCCGGCGAAGAGCACGGCCGGGAACTTCTCCCGGTTCGTGTTGTACGTCGTCACCGCATCGTTGAACGCCTGCCGCGCAAAGGCGATCCGGTTCTCCGTCGACGTCAGCTCCTCCATCAGGTTCGTCATCGTCGAATCCGACTTCAGGTCCGGGTAGGCCTCAGAGAGCGCGAAGAGCTTGCCCAAAGACCCCGTCAGCGCCGCCTCGGCACCCATCAGGTTCTGAATCGCCTGGGGGTTGGCCGGATCCTGCGACGCTTTCTGGTTGGCCTGCTGGGCCATATTCCGGGCCTTGATCACCGCCTCCAGGGTCTCCCGCTCATGAGCCATGAAGCTCTTGGCGGTCTCCACCAGGTTCGGGATCAAGTCGTACCGCCGCTTCAGCTGCACGTCGATCTGAGCAAAGGCGTTCTTAAACCGGTTCCGCAACGTCACCAGCCGGTTGTAGATCCCCACCCCGAAGATCACCAGACCTCCGACGAAGAGCACGAAGAGAACCGCCACAACTATTAGGACCTGCATGACCCACCTCACAGAACGTGTTCATTTTCCAATCTCGGACGACGCAGTGTATCCACCCCGCCTTCGCCCTGTCAAATCAGGCAAATCAGGCAAATCAGGGCGCCACGAAGCCGTTGCGCAACAGGTTGCCACGGCCCGTGGGCCAGGGAAGGCAGTTTGCCGCCGACCCTGGCACGGTGTAGACGAACACTTGCCGCTCGTGATTCACCGCGTCTTTCAAACTCACCACGATCTCCAGCGCTCCGTCGCCAGTCACGTCGGCGATCGTGGGCACCGCCATGGCCCCCCGATCCGGTAGATCCAGGCGATGAAGCCGATTTCCTCCGGCGTCCAACACGAAGAGATGGCTCTTGTCGTCGTCTGGCGAATAGGTCGCGAACACCACCTCGGGCACTCCATTCCCCGATAGATCGGCCACCACGACGCCGCCGGTGAGCACCCGCTCGTCCGTCGTGTACGTATGCCGCCATAAGAGCTCTCCCCTCGCGTCCACTGCGTGGATTCGACCATCAAACCCGGCGAAGACGAACTCCGGCCCCGGCCGCTCCGGATCGATCTCGGCCACGGCCACCGAGTTCGTCGCCCCCACCACATTGGTCCCCTGAAACCCCCACAACCCCGACAGATACTCCGGCACGTGGAAGGGCTCCTCCCACCCCGGCGGCCGGGTCCCATCGGGCCTCAGCACCCACAACGCTACGCCACGATATCGGTCGGTCTGCGACGCGTTCTGCACCGACGCCAGCACCACCAGCTCCGGGTTCCCGTCCCCCGTCACGTCGGCGATGGCCGGGGCGGAGTTCGTGAAGTGGGCTTGATTCATCTCCTCCGGCTCCGACGGCCACCCCTGCTGGGCCTGGTCGTAGTCGTGAAGAGACCGAATCCCCATGAACTTCGTGGGGTGGTCGAAGATCTCCGCCGCGTCAAACGCCCGGCCTCTTCCATCATGGAGGCTCATGTACGCGTTGTCCTGGGGCGCGAAGATCTCCATTCGGCCGTCACCGGTCAGATCCCCCAACGCCAGGGTCTGATCAAACCCTCCGAACACATAACACCGGTCGTCACACTCCGACGCCCCCGTGGTGTTCGGCGGGAAGCCCTCGACGACGCTCCCATCGGAGACCCGGAAGGCGATCACGATATCCCGCTGCCCTCCCTCTTCCAGGGCGTTCGTCGTCACCGCCACCAGCTCCAGCCGCCCATCTCCGGTGATATCTCCCGCCGCGAAAGCCCGCAACTCATCTCGCCAGGACACGGGAAACCCGGGCAGCACCTCCCCCTCGGCGTCCCACACGTAGATCCGGTCCCGGGCCGCCACGGCGATCTCCAGGCCAGGGCGCTCCGGGGCCAGGTCGGCCACCACTGGCGACGCCCAGATTCGGCCCCCCTCTACCTCCTGAACAAAGACCTCCGAGCCATCGGGTCGCCACACGTAGAGCCGATTCGCCCGCGGCACGATGATCTCCTGACTCCCGTCGCCGTTGATGTCAGCCACCGCCGGCGAGGCCAACCACCCCTCATGCCACCGGTCGTAGAAAGTCGCGACAAGCTCCGGCTCGGCCACCTCGGCGGTACCACCTTCCACGGCATCGCACACCGGTGACGGCAGATCCGTCGTCTCATCCGGCCCGAATGGCTCCCTCTCCCCGTTACAGGAAAACAGACCTACCCCGCCGCACAGGGCGCCCACAATGAAGACACCGCGCAGCGGAGTAGACCTCTTCATCTCAGCCCTCGAACGCCGCGTCGGTGATCTCCAGGCCTCGATCGATGATCTCAAACCCCTCTCGGAGCTGCTCCTCGGTGATGCACAGCGGCGGGTTGCACATGAAGCTGCCCCACCGCACGAAGGTGAAGAGCCCGTTGTCCCGGAAGAACTTGCCCAGCTTCTGCATCGCCGGGTGGCTCCCGTTGTACGGCGCGATCCGCTCTCCGGCGCTGTTCTTCTGGATGTCCATCATCCCAAAGAGCCCCAGAGCTCGCCCCTCTTTCACAGAGGGGTGGCGCTCCTGCAGCCGGTCCATCTCCTCTCGCATCACGTGCTGCATCTTGGCGGCGTTCTCCACCAACCCCTCTTCGATGAGGACCTCGATGGCCGCCTCGGCCGCCGCGAGACCCACACAATGGGAGTTGTAGGTCAGGCCACCCCAGAACACGTTCTCCTCGAAGTGCCTGGCGATGGGATCCGTCACGGCCACCGCACCCAGCGGCGCATACGCGCTGGTCAGTCCCTTGGCCATGGTCAGCACGTCGGGGACGATCCCGTAGTGCTCAAAGGCGAACATCTTGCCCGTCCGCCCGAACCCGGCCATCACCTCATCGCAGACCAGGAGGATCCCGTACTTGTCGAGGATCTTCCGCAACCCCTGGAAGTATCCCTTCGGCGGCGGCTGCACCCCGTTGGTCCCGGTCACGGTCTCCACGAACATCGCCGCGATCCGATCCGGGCCCTCGTACATGATCACTTCTTCGAGGTACTTCAGGTTTTCCGCGGTCTGCTCCTCCTCGGTCATCCCGAAGGAGTAGTGGTAGGGCCGGGGGTCCATCACCTTCACGAACCCCGGGGTGCCCGGCTCGTTCGGCAGCCGCCGGGGATCGCCGGTGAGCTGCATGCAGGCGTTCGTCGCCCCGTGGTAACTGCGGTACCGGCTCAAGATCTTCTGCCGACCCGTGTACTGCCGCACGATCTTGATGGCGTTCTCGTTGGCCTCAGCGCCCCCGAGGGTAAAGAAGAAGGTGCTCAGCTCGTCGGGAGTGATCTTGGCCATCAACTGCCCGACCCGAGCCCGCACGGCCGTGGCGGTCCCCGGAAACACATAGGTGAGCTGCGCCACCTGATCCTGGATCGCCTTGACCACCCTGGGGTGACCGTGGCCGATGTTCACGCACATCAACTGGCTGTTGAAGTCCAGAAACCGCTTGCCCTCAGGGGTGTAGAAGTACACCCCTTCGGCCCGGTCCACAGGGATCGGGTTGACGGCCTCACCCTTCGTCCAGGTGTACATCGTGTGCTGCTTACACAGCTGGATCATCTCGTCGGAATTCACGTCTACTCCTTAGCTCATCCAGGTCTGGTCCGATTGCAGGGCCCACTTGGTGGTCACCTTGCGGGGGCGAGTCCAGAAGGCGAACCCGTCCCAACCGGTGATGTCGCCGTGGCCGAACTTGCTGTCGTTCCAACCGCCGAAGGCAAACGGCTCCCGAGGCACGGGGACCCCGATGTTCACGCCGCACATCCCGGCCTGGAATCGCCGCACCGCCCGCTCGGCGATGTCGCCGCTGGTGGTGTAGATCGCCGCCGCGTTGCCGAAGGGGCTGGCGTTCTCAATCGCCAACGCCTCCTCCAGGGTGTCCACCCGGATGATGGAGAGCACGGGCCCGAAGATCTCCTCGGTGGCGCATCGGGCGCCGGGCTCCACGTGGTCGATCACGGTGGCCCCGACCCACCAGCCATCTCCGTCAGGGCCCTGGCCCCGACCGTCGACGGCGATGGTAAAGCCCTCCTTCTCGGCCTCGTCGATATACCCCAGGATCCGCTCGCGCGACTCCGGCGTCACGATGGCGCCGATGTCCTTCCCGGCCACCAGCTCCGAGGCCTGGCTCACCACGTCGTCGATGATGTGCTGCACGTCGCCGACGGCGAGGAGCACGGCGGCTGCCATGCACCGCTGTCCGGCGCAGCCCGTGAAGGATGCCACGATATTCGACGACGAGAGCTCCCGATCGGCGTCGGGCACCACCACCAGGTGGTTCTTCGCGCCTCCCAGACAGACCACCTTCTTGCCCGTCTTCGACGCCCGCTCGTACACGATCTGGGCCACCGGCGTGGACCCCACGAACCCCAGGGCCCCGATCCCTTCGTGGTCGCAGAGGGCCTCCACGGCCTCCTTGCCACCGTTGACCAGGTTGAACACCCCATCGGGCAGGCCCGCCTCTTTCAAAAGCTCCGCCAGCCGCATCGCCCCGTAGGGGGTGCGCTCCGAGGGCTTCAGCAAGAACGCGTTCCCTCCCACCAGCGCCTGGGGAATCATCCACAGGGGCACCATGGTCGGGAAGTTGAAGGGCGTCACGCCGGCCACGACGCCCACGGGCTCATAGATGGTCCGGCAGTTCACGCCCCGGCTCACGTCGAGTTGGCCGCCGTCGGCCTGGTTGGCCAGAGACGCCCCGAACTCCACACACTCGATGCCCTTCATCACCTCCGCCTTGGCCTGCCCGAAGGTCTTTCCGTTCTCGTGAGAGAGCAGCCAAGAGAGCTCGTCGAGGTTCTCCTCCATCAGGTACTTCAGGCGATACATCACCTGGGCCCGCTCACGGGTCGGAAGGTCCGCCCAGCCCGGCTGGGCCTTGCTCGCCGCCTCGAAGGCCGCCGCCACGTCCTTGGCCCCGGAGAAGACGACGCTCCCCATGGCCTTTCCATACCGAGGGTTGAAGACCTCTTCGGTCTTCCCCGACGCCGACTGGGTCCACTCCCCGCCGATCCAGTTCTTCGCCGTGACGTACTCCGAAAACCCGTAGTCCCGGGCCTCAAACGCTAATTTCGACATGTCTGTTCTCCTCGCCATGGAAGGCTTGTTCACAACGTTTCTTTTGAACCACCTGATCTAGAAATGAGTGGGTTCCCGCTTCAGGAACTGGCCGATCCCTTTCTTTCCCACGAACTCCCCGTCTCGGACCTGGACGTTACCCCGGACCGTCACCAGGTCGCACCGGCCGTGCACGTCGAAGCCTTCAAAGGGGTTGTAGTCGATGTTCATGTGGTGGGTCTCGGCGCTGATCTTGTCCCGGTGGTTCGGATCGTAGACCACCAGGTCGGCGTCACTCCCCAGTTGAATCGTCCCCTTCTTCGGAAATAGTCCGAAGATCTTCGCCGCCGCCGTACTCGCCGCGTCCACAAACCGGTGAATATCCACCCGCCCCGTAGACACCCCGTGGGTGTAGAACATCCGCACCCGGTCCTCCAACGAGGGGATCCCGTTGGGGATCAAGCAGAAGTTGTCCTTGCCCATCTTCTTCTGCTCTGTGTCGAAGGGGGCGTGGTCGCTCCCCAGGGTGGAGATCATCCCGTGCCGGAACCCCTCCCAGAGGGGATCGAAGTTGGACTCCTCCCGCAGGGGCGGGCTCATCACGAAGTTCGCCCCCTCGAAGTCGGGGCGCTCCGCGTAGGTCTTATCCAGGAGCAGGTGCTGGATCAGGGTCTCCACGTACACGTTCACGCCCCGGAGCTTGGCCCGTACGGCCTCGCGAAGGGCCCGCTCACAGGAGAGGTGCACCACATAACAGTGGGCCCCGGTGACCTCCGACATGGTGCAGAGGTGCCGGGTCCCCTCGGCCTCGACCTCCACGGGACGGCTCGGCTCGTGCCACTCCGGCCCGATCTTGCCGGCGGCGATCAGCTCGGCCTGCAGCTCGGCCACCATGTCCTGGTTCTCGCAGTGGGCGGTCACGATCACGCCCAGCTCCTTGGCGAGCTTCATCGTGTAGAAGAGCTCTCGGTCGTCGATCCCCAGGGCGCCTCGGTAGGCCAGGAATACCTTGAAGCTCGCCACCCCCATCTTCACGATCTCCCGCAGCTCGGCGGCCACCTCATCGTCGAATCGGGTCACCGCCATATGCCAGGTGTAGTCCGAGCAGGCTTTGCCCTCCGCCTGGGCTCGCCAGGTGTCGATCGCCGACAGAGGCGCCTCGTCCCGACCGGGGATCACGAAGTCGATCAGCGTCGTCGTCCCCCCGCAGAGGGCCGACACCGTGGCCGTCTCGTAGTCGTCCTTCGCGAAGGTGCCCATAAACGGCAGATACACGTGGGTATGGGGGTCGATAAACCCGGGGAAGACGTACTTGCCCGAGGCGTCGTAGACCTCGGCCCCGGCGGGAGCCTCCAGGCCTTCGCCGATCGCCACGATCGTGCCGTCTTTGGCCAGGATATCCGCCGTGTAACGCTGACTGGCAGTGATGATCTCACCGTTCTTGATCAAGAGATCCGACATGCTTCCACTCCTGGAATTGAGGGGGTCTAAATTGTAGGTCTGGCCCTACTGATGCTCGGGACGAGGGGCCAGCTCCTTCTCGCCGGCGGTGTACTCCTCCCAGGAGCAGGGCTCATAGTCGTTGGGGATCTCTACCATCTCGATGCACCCGTCCACGGGGCACACCAGACTGCAGAGGTTGCACCCTACGCAGGCGTCGGGAATGACCTCCACGTAGGTGCGACCGTCTTCCCGGGGTCGAGAGAAGATCGCCTGGTGGGCGCCGTCCTCGCAGGCCGTGTAGCAAAGGCCGCAGCCGATGCAGGTCTCCTGGTTGATCCGGGCGTTCACCGCGAAGTTCAGATCCAGCTCCTTCCAGTCCCGGATCTTCGGCAGGCTGTAGCCCCGGAGCTCATCGAGGGTCATCCCCCGCTCGTCGAGGTAGTTTGACAGGCCGTCCTTGAGGTCCTCCACGATCCGGAACCCGTAGTGCATCACCGCCGTGCACACCTGCACCGAGGTAGCCCCCAGAGCGATGAACTCCACGGCGTCTCGCCAGGTTGACACTCCGCCGATCCCGCTGATCGGCAGCCCCACCGTGGCGGGGTCCGTCCCGATCTGGGAGACCATGTTCAGGGCGATGGGCTTCACCGCCGGCCCACAATACCCGCCGTGAGAGGACTTCCCGTTCACCGCCGGGTTCGGCGAGAGCGTGTCCAGGTCCAGGCCAATGATGGAGTTGATGGTGTTGATCAGGCTCACGCCGTCGCCGCCCCCTTCTTTGGCGGCCCGAGCGGCGTACCGGATGTCGCTGATATTCGGCGTCAGCTTCACCAGCACCGGCACGGTGGCTACTTCCTTGACCCACTCCGTGATCTGCCGGGTGTAGTCCGGCACCTGACCGACGGCGGATCCCATCCCCCGCTCGCTCATCCCGTGGGGGCACCCGAAGTTCAGCTCCAGGCCGTCGGCGCCGGCGTCCTCGGCCCTCTTGACGATGTCATGCCAGGCCTCGCGGCTGGACTCCACCATCAGGCTGACGATCACGGCGTGGTCGGGGTAGCGCTTCTTCACCTCCCGGATCTCCCGGAAGTTTACGTCCAGGGGCCGATCGGTGATCAGCTCGATATTGTTGAGCCCCATCATCTTCACGCCGTTGATGTCCACCGCTCCGTAGCGGGACCACACGTTGACGACGGGCTCTCCCAGGGTCTTCCACACCGCGCCGCCCCACCCGGCATCGAAGGCTCGCATCACCTGATCGCCGGTGTTCGTCGGCGGCGCCGAGGCCAACCAGAAAGGGTTCGGGGACTTGATCCCCGCCGTATTACATCGCAGATCGGCCATCAGCTCGCTCCTTGTAGTTCCCGGTGAATGCTCTCGGCGGCCCGTTTTCCTTCGGCCACGGCGTTGACCACTTCCTGGCCACCGCTGACACAATCTCCCCCGGTCCACACACCCTTCACAGACGTGCGTCCGTCCTCATCGGCGATCACCCGCCCCTTCTCGTCGAGGGCCAGCCCGTCGAAGAGCAAGAAGAACTCCCTCAGCTTCGACTGGCCCGTGGCCCGCAGGACCACGTCCACGTCGAGAACCTGCTCCGACCCATCGATGTAGTGAACCCGACCGTCCTTGACCTCGGTGCGCACCATCTTCAGCCCCGTGACCTTGCCGCCTTCGCCGACGACCTCCACGGGCTGCGAGTAATACACAAAGATGCCGCCGTCCTTCCTGGCGAGTTCCTGCTCGTGGGGATAAGCGCCCATATCCTTCGGACCCCGGCGATAGACCATGTACACCTGGTCGGCGCCGAGCCGGCAGGACTGCGTCACGGCGTCGATCGCCGTGTTCCCGCCACCGATCACAGCGACCTTCTTGCCCCTCAGGGCCACCTCTTCCTTGGGCCTCACCTTCAGCTCGGCGATGAACTCCAGGGAGTCCCGCACGCCCTCGAGCTCCTCTCCAGGCAGCCCCAGGGGACCCACACCCCCGAGCCCCACCCCGAGGAAGATGGCGTCGTACTCCTCTTCCAGCTCCGCCACGGTCACGTCCTCGCCGACCGCGGTGTTGCACCGAATCTCGACGCCGAGTTGCTCCACCCACTCGATCTCTTTGAGCGCTGCAGCGTAGGTCATCTTGTAGTCGGCGATCCCGAATGTGTTCAGCCCCCCGGGCTTCTCGGCCTTCTCAAAACAGACCGCTTCGTACCCCAGCCGCGCCAGCTCCGCCGCGCACCCCAGGCTGGCCGGACCGGCCCCGACGAGGGCGACCTTCTTGCCGTTCTTCGGAGCCGCCTCAAAGAGGTCTGGTCCGTCCTCCTCCATCACCACGAAGTCCGTGGCGTGTCGCTGGAGCCGCCCGATGTCGATGGGCTCCTCGTGGAGGTCGTGGAGCACGCAGGCCCCCTCGCAGAGCTCCTGCGTGGGGCACACCCGAGCGCAGGAGGCTCCCAGGATGTTGGCCTCCAGGATCGTCCGCGCCGACCCCCGGAGGTTCCCTGTCGCTATCTTCTTGATGAACCCCGGGATGTCGATCCCCGTCGGGCAGGCCTTGATGCAGGGGGCGTCGTAACAATTCAGGCACCGGTTGGCCTCCTGTAACGCCGTGTTATGCCCCATGGGCGGTTTGTATTCGACGAAATTATCGGAGACCTTCACCGAGGGATCGCTCATGCACATGCTCCGGACGGCGGAAAGAGGGATACAGTGGGTTGGGCCCGAAACCATACCGAGGTGCCTTCTCCCCTGTCAATCAGCCGGACTTTCCAGGCGGAGGAGAGGCGACCGAACGGGCGCCCCGGGACGCCCCCCGGTGCTGGCGCACTGGCGCAGGTGTCCTCCCCACACCGACCGTTCTTACGCCGAGATCCGCCACCTTCGAGGTCGGCTCTACCTCCACTGCTCACTTGCACACTCGGCGAAAACCTGCGCCGGAGGCGGCAGGGCTCCGGTGCTCCTCCCTTCCTCGCAAACCACCCGTTCTCACGCCCAAACTCGACGCCAGGGTGTTGCGCCAGCACCGGCGGTCGTCCCGCGCCGCCCCACGCCTTCATCGAACCCCTACGTCTTCATCCAAGGCCCCCAAATCACCACCAGCCCCCCCACAACCACACCGGCCATCAACAGCCACGACGACACCACCACCTCATCTCCCAAATGGCCCGCCACCACGGGCAACACCCCGGCCACCATCATACCGATGACCACCAGGCCGATGGTCCCTTCCACCGGATTGCTCCCCATCCCCATGTATCCGCCCAATACACAGGCGATGATCATTCCCGCGTACCCAACAAAAGCCCACCACGGTGCCTCGCTCCCGGAGACCATCACCTGATAGGTCGCGACCGCACTCCCCGCAGCAAATGCCAGAAACGCGGCCAGCGCCCCCAGCAACACCACTACACTCAGCACGGCCCGCACTTTCGACTCCCCCCGTTCCGGTGTGTTCGAGTCATGCCCCACGGGTCACCCGATCTGCGCGGCCACCGTCGCACCCTCCCGCAACGCCACGGGGAGCTCCGAGAGCCTCCGGATCTCCCGATCCAGCTCCCGTCGCTGCACGAAGAGGTCGTGGTCCGGGGTCACCCCGTCCACCTCTTGAGGCGCCTTGAAGTAAAAGGACAACCACTCCTGCACCCCAACGGACCCCGCCCGCCGGGCGGCGTCCAGGAAGAGCGTCAGATCGAGCACCAGCGGCGCCGCCAGGATCGAGTCCCGGCACAGGAAGTTCACCTTGATCTGCATCGGGTACCCCATCCACCCGAAGATATCGATATTATCCCACCCTTCTTTGTTGTCGCCACGGGGCGGGTAGTAATCGATCCGGACCTTATGGGTCATCTCCTCGTAGAGCTCCGGGTGAGCCTCCCGATCGAGGATCGACTCCAACACCGAGAGCTTGCTCTCCTCTTTGGTCTTGAAGTTCTCCGGCGCGTCCAGCACGGCCCCGTCTCGATTGCCCAGGATATTCGTGGAGTACCACCCGTGCACCCCCAGGTACCGAGAGGCGAACCCGGGAGCCAAGATCGTCTTCACCAGGGTCTGGCCGGTCTTGAAGTCCTTGCCGGCGATCGCCACCCCTTCTCGGTCGGCGAGCTCCACCAGGGCCGGGCAATCCACGGTGAGGTTCGGGGCGCCGTTGGCGTAGGGCACGCCCTCTTTCAGGCATGCGTAGGCGTAGAGCATGCTGGGGCTGATGCTGGGGTGGTCGTCGTCGAGGCCTCGCTCGAAGGCATCGAGGGTCAGGTGGACCTCGGAGGGCACGACGAACTTCTCTGTAGACCCACACCACACGGCCACGGCCCGATCGCACTCATGGCGAGCCATGAACTCCCGGATGTCTTCCCGCAGCGAGTTGGCGAGCGCTCGCTTGGACGTCTCTTCCTTGACGTTCGGCCCGCTCAGGTTGCGCACGTACTCTTGGTCGAAGGCGGCCTTCATGGGCCGGATCTTCTCCAGCCGAGGTCGGACGGCCTCGAGGTGAGCGGCGCTCAGCACGTTGGCCTCCAGGGCGGCGTCGTAGGCCGTCCCCTCGTAGATATCCCACCCTCCGAAGACCAATTGATCCAGCGCCGGGATCTCGAGCACGTCCCGAACAGCCACCTCTTCGGTGCCGTCCTCATCGCGGGCGATCCGCCCCTGCTGGGCTACACTGCCCACGGGCTCCACCAGCCCCAAACGCATGGCCTCTACTCCGGCCATGAAGGTCGTCGCTACCGCGCCCATGCCAGGCATCAACACCGCCACCTTACCCGTGGCCGGAGCCATCACACCGTCAACCACCGCACGCACCATGAACGCACTCCTGCATCGTCACCAAAACACGCCAAACCCCGGGGTCAGGCGGCGCAACCTTAGCGCCGAAGCAACCGCAACTCAAGGACTATCCGTGGGTTCTCGGATTGTACGCTCCCAACCACAGGTCCCCAAGAGCGCGGTTCCCACCGGACCGTTGCCAAGGTCCCTCCGCTATGGAAGATTGTCCCCCACCAATTTGACGAACGAACCTCCCCTGGGAGTGAGATCATGCATATCCTGGTCATCAACTGCGGTAGCTCATCGATCAAAGCGGACATCCGCGATCACTTCTCCGGACGCTATGTCGCCGAGATGGAGATCGAGCGGATCGGCCAGCCCGACAGTCTCCTGACCTTGAATGGCGAGTCCGAGACCCTCGAAGGGCCCCTGAGCCACGGTGACGCCCTCGGGGTCGCCCTGCCTCGCCTCTTGGACGGCCTCTCCCCGGACACCCCCATCCGGGGGGTCGGCCACCGGGTGGTCCACGGCGGAGAGAAGTTCAGCCACCCCGTGCGGATCACAGACGAGGTGGAAGCCGCCCTCGACGAGATCTCCTCCCTGGCGCCCCTGCACAACCCGGCGAACCTCGCCGGCATCCGAGGCGCCCGGTCGGTCCTCCCCGACGTCCCCCACGTGGCCGTCTTCGACACCGCCTTCCACGCGACCCTCCCCCGGCGAGCCCGGTCCTACGCCCTGCCTCACGACATCACTGACAAGGCGGGTATTCGCCGGTATGGCTTCCACGGGATCAGCCACGCCTACGTCGCCCAGAAGGCCGCTGACTTTTTGGACTCCGACCTCCGGGACCTCCGGCTGATCACCTGTCACCTCGGAAACGGCGCCAGCCTCTGCGCTGTAGAGTACGGCCGCTCCATCGAGACTAGCATGGGCATGACCCCCCTGGAGGGGCTCGTCATGGGCACCCGGGCCGGCGATATCGACGCCGGCGTCCTCCTTCACCTCCAACGCCACCACGGCTATGACACGGAGGCCCTCGACGATCTTTTGAACCGAAAGAGCGGTCTGGCCGGGCTCTCGGGCCGCACCAACGACATGCGAGACATCCTGGAGCAAGCCGCCGAAGGCGACGAAGACTGCCGCATGGCCATCCAGGTCTTCGCTCACAGGGTCCGCAAGTACATCGGCGCCTACGCCGCCGTCATGGGCGGCGCCGACGCCGTGGTCTTCACCGCCGGCATCGGCGAAAACAGCGCCATCCTCCGGCACCGCATCGCCCAACGCCTGGACTTCATGGGCGCTCGCCTCCACGAGGACCGCAACCGCGAGGCCCGGGTCAACCGCGACAACCCTGTAGAGCGGGTCTCCACTGCTAACAGCCGATGCCACCTCCTGGCTATCCAGACCGACGAGAGCCGGGCTATCGCCGAGGCCGCCTCGAAGCTGATTATGGAGTCCGACCGCCTCCAAGACTCCCGGTCCATCCCGGTGGCCATTTCCGCCCGGCACCTTCACGTCCAACAAGAGACCGTGGAGAAGCTCTTCGGAGAGGGCTACCAGCTCACCCCACGCAACGATCTCTCCCAGCCCGGCCAGTGGGCCGCTGAAGAGACCGTGAAGGTGATCGGGCCCCGCAACTCCTTCCCGTCAGTGCGCATCCTCGGGCCCCCTCGAAACCTCGACCAGGTCGAGATCTCCCGCACCGACGAGTTCTTCCTCGGCATCGACGCCCCGGTCCGGGCCTCCGGCGACATCGAGAACACCCCGGGGATCATCCTGGAAGGCCCGGCCGGTCGGGTGGAGCTGAAGAACGGCGTGATCTGCGCCCTTCGCCACATCCATATGACCCCCGACGACGCCGACTATTTTGGCGTCCAAGACCGCGACATCGTCGAGGTCGCCATCACCGGCGGAGAGCGAGATCTGGTCTTCGGTGACGTCCTGATCCGGGTCTCCCCGAGCTTCGCTCTCGAGATGCACATCGACACCGACGAGGGCAACGCCGCCAACCTCGGCCGCGGCGCCGAAGGCACCCTGGTCTGCACCGCCGGCCGGGCCACCCTGACCCGACGGCGCACCACCTACGACACCGTCACGGAGGCTGCCGAGTGAGCACCCATCGCTATCGACTGGAGCCTACCAACACCTTCGCCGCCGTCATCGTCCGCAACGACACGAGCAAGCTCTTGTCTCGACTCGGTCACGACCACGTCATCCGGGCCCGGGAGTTCACCTCCACCATCGTGATCGATCCCCTCCACCGAGAGGCGATCAGCTTCTCCCTTGCCTTCCCCGTCGACGCCCTCGACGTCGACGAGACCCAGGACCGCAAACGCGTCGACCTCCCGGGAGAGGTCTCCACGAAGGACCGCGACGCCACCCGGGACAACATGCTCGGCCGGGGCCAGCTCAACGCCAAGGCCCACGGCAACATCCACTTTCAGGTCCACGGCGCCCAGCAATCGGACCAAGAGGACGAGCTGATCCTCAAAGCCAGCCTCACCGTCCGCGGTCATCGCCACGACTTCGACTTCCCCGTTCACTTCCAGCTCACCCCTCACCTTCGGGTCAAGGGGCGGGTGGACCTCACCCACGACGACCTCGGAATGAAGGCCTACCGGGCCCCCATGGGGACCCTTCAGAACCAGGAGACCCTGACCTTCGTCGTCGACGCCGACGTCGCCCCCCTCTGAACACCTCCACCGAAAGGACCCACCTCATGGCCCGTGGACGAGAGCGCATCCTCGAAGCCGCCGAAGAGCTCTTCGGAGCCCACGGCTTCGACCGGATCAGCGTGCGAGACATCGCCGATGCCGCCGACGTCAACAAGGCGCTGGTCTTCTACCACTTCAACAGCAAGGACGAGCTCTTCGAGACGGTCCTCTTGAAGTACTTCAACGACCACTACGAGGCCCTCAAGGGTGCCTGGTCCATGGACGGCACCGTCCGGGACCGCCTCCACCGGGTGATCGACTCCTACGTGGACTTCATCTCCACCCACCACGCCTGGCCTCGCCTAGTCCAGCAGATCTCCTCCACCCAACACAAAGACTACCTCCCCATCGTCCAGCAGGGGCTGATCCCCCTGGTCCGATGGACCGAAGAGGCTCTCTCCGAGGTCGCCGACGAGACCGGACCCCGGTCGGCCTACCACCTCTTCGAGACCATCGCCGGCGCCGTCCTCCATCACTTCACTCACGCCCCGGTACTGGCCCCCATCTGGGACCAGACCCCTCTGGCCCCAGCGGTGATCGCCGAGCGCCGCGACCACCTCCACTGGCTCGTCGACGTCCTCCTCGACGCCCTGGACGAATAGGCACTCCTGGTTGACGCTCCCCGGCCGGGCCTTATACCTTCTCCCCGTAGCTGAACCGCACTGTGTTGCTATTTCCCTCCCCAAGGAGTCCCACATGAGTTCCAAAGAAGAATTGATCAAACGCCTCAACAACGCCATGGCCTGGGAACTGGCCGGCATCATCCAATACATGCAGGCCTCGGTGATGCTCACCGGCCACGCCCGGGAGACCTTCCACGAGTTCTTCAAGGAGTCCAGCGAGGAAGCCCGGGACCACGCCGAAGCCGTGGGCGAGAAGATCGCCGTGCTCGGCGGCGTCCCCACCGTGGAGCCCGCCGCCATCCGACAGGCCGCCGACGTCGACGGAATGCTCGAAGCCGCCCTCGCCCTTGAGATCGACGCCCTGAAAGCCTGGGAAGACTGCCTGGAGGTCGCCGAAGCCGCCAACCTGGGCACCAAGTTCTGGATCGAGGAGCACGTCGCCGAGGAGCAAGACCACGTCGACCACCTCCGCAAGATCACCCAGAAGGTGAAGTTCCAGTCCTCGGACATCAACAAAGGCGCCAGCCAGTCCGGCTAACCTTCGCCGACCACCGCCTCCTGAGCGCCGGCGTCCTTCGCCGGCGCTCCTGCGTTCTTGCTCCTCGCCACGGGCTCCGTGCTTCCTATCGGCCTCGTGGTCCCTCCGACGTCACTCCACCCCTCGGCCTGCGACCGGGTCTCACCGACGGTGAGGTTCCGACGGTACGGATAGTGGATCTCCTCTCGCCGAAACGCCGCCTTCACCCTCTCCATCACATCGGAGAGCAGCGCCTTCTCATACCGGGTGTCGATCACGTAGGCCTTGCAACGGATGCGGGTCGCAAATCCGTTGGGGGTCATTTCATCGCTGACCAGGATCACCACGGGCCGCTTCAGGTACACATACCGCGACGTGATGCACGCCTCGTACACGATGGCCTTGGCCTGATCGAAGTCGGCCGACATATCGATGAAGATATCGATGTCCACCATCATATGCAGCGCCCCGGCGTTGGCCGACGCCACGGCTTCGGTCAAGAACTTATTGTTCGGGATCGACACCAGGTTATCGTCCAACGTGACGATCCGCACGGACCGCAACCCGATCTCCTTGACCTCCCCGTAGTGATTCCCAAAGGACACCCGGTCACCTACCTGGAAGGGCTGATCCACAAGGATCATGATCCCCGCCATCACACTCGAGGCCGTATCCTTCAGCGCGAACCCCACAGCCAACGCCAGAGTCCCGCCCAACCCCAGGAGCGCCGCCCGATCCTCCTGAAAATCCACGAACGTCGCGACCACCAGATAGGCGGTAATGGCCACGATCGCCAGCCTCACAAAGGACTGGACCTTCTTCATCAGCAACCGCCGACGGGCCTGTCCTTCTCCCAACTTATCCAGCGTCGCCGAGATCACCCGGTTGCCCACAAAGGCCACCGCAATGATCACCAGAGCCGTGACGATATTGCCCAGGTTCATCAGCTCGATCCGCTCGGCTAACTCCGCCACCTCTACGGTCTGGCCGATCACCGAGCCCCCTCCGAACAGAATCTGGGTGACACTACTCATCGTTTACTCGTAGAGGAAGTTCGACCCACTGAGCTGTTGCAAGACCGTGCGAAAGTACAATGGCGATAGCTGCGCGAGCCCGGTCCGGTCATTGATCTCAATGATCTTCTCCTCGTGCAGAAAGTTCATCATCGTCGCACATTGTCCGACATCGGTGTTGATGATCCGACCCACCTCGGGAGCTCGAAGGCCCCCGTGCTGCGCTATCGCCGCAAGCGTAAAGAGGTAGGGGTCCCCAAGATCCTGTAGCACTTGATAGGGGGGACGACGGAAGAGCCCCACCTGTAGTTCCCCGAGCCTATCGAGGTGGAGGCTCCGCAGCCAGAACACCTGTGCGATCGTTGGGTTTCCCCGAGCAAACTCGTGAAGCAACCGAAAATACCCGTTCGACGTCCGGATCACCTCGTAGCTCTGATCCGCCCCCTCTTGGGCTACCACCATGTTGGCGAAGCTGATCGACAGATCCACCATCCCGTCTCGACCCATCACCAGGGCCCGCACCTCTTCCTCGGTCCAAGCCTTCATGGTCACTACCTTGCCAAAGTAATGGCCCCGCGGCCGGACCCGATTCAGGAAGTTCCACCCGAAGTGGTTGAAGGTCAACACCCAGAAATGACAGTCATCGGTGAGCTGCACCACCTCCAAGAGGAGATCGATGGCCCGAAACCCCCGAATATGTCGCAAGAAGAGTTGCTGACATCCATCAAGTAGGATCGTGCGTCGAGGCAGCCCCCGGATCCGTTCCACCAGGTCCTCACTGCCCGGGAGAGGCTCTCCTTCATCGCAGATTCCGAAGACCTCTGCTAAGAACCGGATCATCGTCTCCTGATCGATCATCTTCTCGCAGAACGACAGATACACCATCGGGGGTCCGGAAAAGCTCCCGTGCCGAACCAGCTGGTTCAACACCGTCGTCTTTCCTATCCCCGCCTCTCCCACGAGGGCTACCGACCCCTGCCGACCTCCGTCGTCAAACCGGCGGTACTCATCGCAAAGGCGACCGGTGATCTCCCTTCGATCCAACACAAACTCCTCATCCCACAGAGGCCGTACATCAAAGGCTCGTCGATATTCGTCGGGGACCTCTTGCTCCGGCACCCCGGCGTCGGTTTGACTTTCGCGAGTCTTCTGCTGGATCTCGATCTTCTTTCGAAAGAGGAAGTTCGACACCCGGCGATGAACCTCGCTGGTGGTAATCCACCTCCTGGCCAAGGCCACCCCTTCCAGCACCACGACGGCCACTGACGCCAGCCCGATCACGAACACCCCCAGGGGTCCGTCCTTCCACCGATCCACCAGAGAGACCACCCGCGGCAGCCGCCCTCCCGTGTGGCGGCGAAACACCTTAGCGATGGGGTCTCGCCACCAGGAGAGAACCAAATAGACCGTTGCCCCCAAGAGGACCTGCATGGCCCGCACCACGATCAACCATCCCGGCGAGGGTCCGAAGATCTCCCAGGCGACCTTTGGGGCCACCCACATCGCCAACCCGGCAACCACCAACCACCGAGTACTTCGGAGCAATCGCGCCACACTCTGTCGCCGCCTCGACCCTTCGGTCAGTGCCGCTTCCAAGGTTTTGGTTCGGAGGGCAGCCACTTGTTCTTCTACCGGTCGATCCACCCGGCTCTTGCTCCCCCCGGTCGCCACCACTCCTCGGATCACTTCCATCGCCACCCAATACAGGATCACAGGAGCGACGACCCAATGCAGATACTGAAGTTCCGGGATCAGGGGCGCGAGGTAGGCCACCATCCATACCACTCCCCCCCACGCGACCAGCGGCCAGGTAATCCCTTGAAGCACCTGAGCGCCCAGAATCACTCCCCCCGCGTGACGACGCCATCGAGGTCGCTGCAAGAGCTCCCCGACCCAACGACGCAACGTCTTCGGCCCCTGTCTCCGGAGCCACCACAGCAGCGCTCCCAACAAGAGCAACCGCCACCCAATCCCCAGGGCCCATCCCCAGAACGTCGCCGATCTCACCGCCGATGGAAGCTGCTGGGCCTGACGGGCTCGTGCCCGCACCGCACCCTGGAGGTCGACCCACATCACGACCAATCCCGCCCGAAGATCCGCCCAGTTTTGATCGCTGAACGGGCTCGTCACTCTTCGCCGGGCCTCGGGACTGGACAGCTCGTAGAGTGACCGCATTGCGTCGTCGAAGTACCGAGTCCGCTCCTCCAAGAGCTGATGGCGACGTCGGGTCTCCGCCGAGAGGTCCTGGGCCATCATCACCTGTCTCTCCGCCAACTCCCGCTCCATTCGCGCCACGGCCATGCGGTGTCGGCCCAGCTCGCTCAGCTCCGCCGCCGGACCCAACTCCGCCCGCAGACGGTGCTCCTCGTCGCTCGCCGCGTCGAGAGTTCCCCGGGCCTCGGCCACCAGGGCTTCCGCTGTGACCAACTCGTGGCGAGAGCTCCTGCGCTCGTCTCGAGCGATCCTTCGAAACTCTGCAGCCTCGTCCAGGCTCCGATCTCGGAGGCCCTGGTCCGGCGTGTGAATCGCCTCATCGAGACGGTTTCGTCGCGTCAAAAACAACTCAGCGCTCTCTCGGCGAGCGTCGCTAATCTCCCGGATCCGCTCCGTTTGGGCTTCCGTCAAGGAGACCACTTCCTCGGCGAGCTCCCGCTGACGGGCCAGGAGCCGCCGCGTCTCCTCGTCCCGGGCCTGCTCTTCTCTTAGCCTTGCCATCTCGGCGGCCTGACGGGCCGCTTCCCGCGCCGACTCCGCCTCGGCGATCCGCTCCCGATCTTCGTCATCGACACCTGAGCCCCGTTCGATCTCCTCGATCAACAGCGCTGAGAGGACTTCCCGTTCCTCTCGGAGGGTCCCCTGACGCTCCAGGAGTGTCGCTCCCTCGGCGGTGGTTACCGCTCTCTCCACGGAGAACATCACCCACTCTCGAACCCACCCCTGCCCGGGTTCGCCCAGTTCGGCCTGACGCCCCAACCTCTTCTCCAGACGCTCCTGCCACCGGACCTCCTCCTCCCCCCGTCGCAGTCGCTCCTCCACCAACGAGAAGTTCGTCCTCCGCCGCGGCCAGGACGGCTCTCAGAGCCTCCTCGTCACGCTCTTCCCCCAGGGCAATCGCGGCCCACAGAAACCACCCGATCGCCACCAAGAAACCCACTCTTTGGCATCGTCGAAACACACCGCACCTCGATCTGACTGCACGCGCCCTTCGCTACGGTATGTCGATTCCCACCTCATACACAATCCACAAACCCATACTTTTCCCCGCTTTCGACGACACTTTTCCCCGCTTTCGACGACGGAGGATCAAAAAAAGATCCCCTTCCCCCCTTGACTCGATAATGAAAACTATTATCAATATCACTGTACCGCCGACGAGGGTCTCTCACGGCGATCACAAACGAGACGATCATGAACCTCGAAAAACAGCTCGGAAACCTCCTCGGCTTCGAAGACGACACCCGAGTCGAGATCGTGCAGGTCGGGGAACCTGGCGAGTTGCCGACCCTTGAGGTCCGGCTGCTCCGCAACGCCGGCGAGTTGGGGTGGTTGACCCAGCGCCGCATTCGTCTGGCTCCCGGCCAGATTGGGATGCTCAAAGATGCCCTGAACGTAATGGACCCCGACGCCCGGGACGCCCGCATTCCTGCGCGCCCGACCGCCGGGGACTCCAATGTCGTTGAGCTCGCGACCCTCAGCCACTCCTGAGAACCACTACAACCAGGGTGCCTCCACGGGCTCTTCCACCGGGAAGCCTTCGCAGGACGGGTACACCGTCTCCGGCGCGAACTCACCATCGGGACAGCTCGTCTCCGTGTGGGGCCAGTAGAAATCGCTGCAGAAGAACTGCGGGGGCCAGATCGGCACGCAGCCGGGCAACCGGTCGATGGTCCTCACCCCCTTGAACGGATAGTAGAGGTCCTCCTCCGGATCATAGCAGTGCTGTTCGATATCCCAGTTGGTATGCAGGGGAACGGTCAGCGTGGACCGCGACGGCCCGGCCCCGATCTCCTCAAATCGCGTCAGCTTTCCGTCCACCCACCCCAGATCGAAGACGTCCAACCGAAACTGGTAGGTCCCGGGATACACGGGCACCGCCAGCATACAGGCCGTCGCCCGGGGACCGTTCTGCTCCACGCTGACGATCCCCGGTCCCTCCCATAGCTTCGGTCCATCCACCTGCGTCACCGTAAACTCCATGGGATCCGAGTTCGGATCGTAGGCGGTCACACAGATCTGGGCCATCTCACACTCATAGGCGAACTTCGACGGCCCGTACTCGATATGCTCGATCACCGGCGGGTGGTTCAGAGCCGCCACCACGTCCAGACCCGCCACGGGCTTGGCCTTGCAGTTCGCCACCAGCACCACCTCGGTGGTGATCCCCTCCACCACGGTCAGCTCCGTAGCCTGCTGCTTGGCGCAGTCCTTCGACGGCTCCCCTCCCTTTCGCAAGGGCTGCACGTACACGTCGTAGCACCCGGGCTCCACCAGGGCGAAGAAGTCCGCGAAGAGGTGCTTCGACGCGGGATCAAAGGGCTCCTCCTCGAAGTCGGCGATCATCCCCGGCAACACCATGTCCTCCAGCTCCCGCACGTCCCCCAGAAGCTTCGGCCCCCAGCACTCTCGCACCTCAAACTCCACGGCCACCACGTCGGTCCCCCCCTGCACGTCCACGCTCAGGGCGATCCCCGTCTCCTCCACGGCTCCCGCCGGCCCGGTCTCCTCAGTCACGTCCGTCCCACATCCCCACACCCCCACCACCAGGGCCAAGACACCCACCACCGACGCTCTCCGCATCGCTCCCCCCTTCTCGGTTGTTTCTGCGACCTCCACGGAGGCTCACGGCCCCCACACAATTCTCACCCTCCAAAAGCTAACCCGCCTTCCGCCCACTTCAATGGGGCCCCCGGTCGCCGGGGGCCCCGAAGACTCCCTTACCAGGGCCAATCACAGGACCCGGGACCCACGAGCCCCAGGTTGTACGCATAGAGTACGGCCGTCAGATCCATCGCTCGGATCCGCTGACTCAGGGTGAAGCTCTCCTCTTCCAGGAGCTCTTCGGCCTCCACGATCGCCAGGAGTACCCCGGCCGGCACCGACGCCCCCTGCTTCAGGTTCAGCAGCGCCACTACGTAGTTTGTGGCCAGGCCATCCCAGGCTTTGCCCATCTCGGCCTCCCCGTGGACCACGTGGTCCCAGGAGTGACCGTAGAGCAGCCGGGACTTGCTCGTCGGCCACTCCGCGTCCTCATGGGTCCAGTAGCTCACCGGCCAGGTGCAGTCCTCCAGCTCTCCGAGGACATCGCCGTCCTTGCGGTAGGCGTCTTCCAGCTCGGCCAACACATCCTCATCGTAGGCTTTCTTTTCCTCCTCGATCTCACCGAGCACTTCTTCGGCCTCTTCTTTCTTCTCTTCCTTCTCCTCCTCTTCGATCTCACCCAGCACCTCTTCCTCTTCTTCCTTCTCGTATTCCTTCTCCTTCTTCGGGTCTTCGATCTCCCCTAACACCTCTTCCTCTTCTTCCTCTTCGTGCTTCTTCTCCTTCTTCGGGTCTTCGATCTCACCCAACACCTCTTCCTCTTCTTCCTTCTCGTGCTTCTTCTCCTTCTTCTCCTCTTCGATCTCACCCAACACCTCTTCCTCTTCTTCCTCTTCGTGCTTCTTCTCCTTCTTCGGGTCTTCGATCTCACCCAGCACATCTTCGGGCTCTTCGCAGACCGCATAGAGAGGGAAGGACAACGCCGATCGGGAACGGAAGTCCGGGTCCACGGCGCCGACCAGGTCTTCCACCCGGACCAGCTCTCCGTCGTCGTCTTCCATCAGGTCAAAGGCGGTCACCCGGAAGGTGTAGGCACCCGTATACCCGGGGGTGATCTCACCGCATTCGGTCGTCACTCCCTGGTCGTCGGTGCTCGAGGACACCACGGAAAGCGGGGTCTGGGGCACCGGTCCCGAGAGCTGCTCCCACTCGAACTCCACGCCATCGCCGTCGCTGTCCACGGCGGACGCGCAGATCGTCACGGCGTTACACCCGGCGATCTTCGACGGATCGAAGGTCAGCTTCGTGATCGTCGGCGCGAAGTTCAGGACCCCCAGCACGTCGAGGCCCCCGAAGTGATCACCACCACATTGGCTGACCATGACGATCTCCGTGGTCACCCCGCTCTCCACCTCGATCCCCTCGGCCAGAGCCGGCGAGCAGCTCTCCAGGGGGTCACCGGCCGCATCCAGGGGCTGGATCTCCACGTCGTAGCACCCCGGCTCGAGCACCACGAAGTAGTCGGCGAACTGCAGCCCTCCGTCGGCGTTGATGTCCAGCTCTTCGATGGCGCCGAGCTCCAGCTCTGACAGAGCCACGTCTTCCGAGACCACCGCCTCTCCGTCACAGGTGGACACCTCAAAGCGCATCGCCTGGGCTTCGGCGGCGCCATCGAGGTCGACAGTCAGGGCTAACCCGGTCTCCGTGCCGGGCTCACCGGGGATGGGGGACGGGGCCGGTTCTGTGGTCCCCATGTCGCAGGCGCCGGCCATCGCGACCAGGGCCAACAGCGACAGGAGTGCCAAAATACGGTTCTTCATTGCTTACCTCCAGACGTGAGACGACGAACACGAGCATCGGTCGATGCGGTCAGATTCCCGGCGCCCCCCGACGCCATCCGGGCCTGACCGCACCACCGAGCTCTCCTTCAAGCACAGCTCGAAGGGCGGTACTGCCCGCAACGCTCCCTCCTCCCTGACCACAGAAAGGAGAGATCATCGCGTCGTGCACGTGTGTCCTCCGGAGGATACAACCCGTGCCGATGCGACCCCTCTCGGGGTTTCACATCGATGCGGGTTAAACCTAAGCAATTTTGCCTACCTACAAAGCACTCTCCCCACCGCATACCACGGTCCACGGGATCTGGAGGCTCGCCCGAGAGAGGGTCTCGTCGTACCCCTCCTGGGTGAACCACTCCTCCATGGTGATCGGCCCCTCGGGCCCGGCGACCAGGTCCTGGACCAACACCTCCAGCAGGTAGTCCGCCCCGGCCGGCGCTCCCACCACATCCACGCAGCTCGTCGTCACCCCCTCGTGCTCATCGTGGGAGACCACCGACGGGCCTTCCACAAGCGGGGGTCCTCCGAGCTGACTCCACGTAAACCGCAGAGGATCCAGCTCGGGATCGCTGGCGCTCACGCACACCGTGGCCCGGGCTTCGCACCCCACAAACCGCCCCGGGTCGTGGGAGGCCTTCACGATCTTCGGCGGATGGTTCAGGGCCGCCACCACCCCCAGCTCCCCCTTCTTCTTCTCTTTCTTCTCCTTCTTTTCCTTCTTGGAGCCCGGGTCTCGGAGCCAATCCGGGCGCCAGCTGAACTCCCCGGGCTCCTCGCCAACCTCCCCGTCGTTGACCTCCCTGTCGTTGACCTCCCTGGCGTTCCTTTCCCCCCACGAATCGTCGGGTCCCTCCTCGTCATTGTCGGCCGTTGTCTCCGGTTTCTCATCCTCCGGCTCATCGGAATCGACCACATCCCCGCAGCCCACCCACCACATCGCCGCGAGGGCTATCCCTACCACCCTGGCTCGCCGCATTTCTCTTCCCCCATTCATCCCTTGAGAATCCAACGGCATGGCGCGCCTCGTCGGTCGCCATGCCGGACTTTCGCCGACGGCCTTAGAGGGCGGTGGCCGGCTCGTCGTTGTCGTCGTCCTTCAGATCCACACACTTCTCGGTAGCGTACTTACCCTCGTTGTACTTCTCCAGGATGTCCTTGACCTCTTCGGCCCGCTTGGCCTGCTTGTAGTTCAGGAAGGGGCACTGCTCAAAGAGCCCCTCGGCCTCTTCCATGGCCTCCAGGATCTTCTGCGGCGTATAGGCGCTGGCCATCATGTTCAACATCGCCGGCACATACTGCCGCCCCAGGATCCGGCAGGGGCTCCCCAACGGCGGCTGCAGAAGCACTCCCAACCACGTCACTTTGTGGTGATGCACCTTGTAGAGGACGTTCTTCGTCGCTGACTCCGGCCACAGATCGAGGTGATTCTTCCAGAACCCCATGGTCCGGGGGCAGGTATCCCGCTTGTCACAGGCCACGTAGAGGGGGAACTTCAGCGACGCTCTCGACTCCACTTTCCCGTAGCCGTTCTTGTAGAACCACTCCTCGGCGGTGATCAGCCCCTTCTTGCTGTGGAACTGGTCGTACACGGTGACCTTAAACTTGTAGTCTGCGTCGAGGTCCTCCAGCTTGTAGGTTACACACTCCGTGCGCACCCCCTTCTTCTGTTTGGAGTACACCACCTTCGGTCCCTTCCACACGTCGGGCCCTTTGATCTGCTCCCACTCAAAGGTCATCGGATCCTTGTCCGGATCATAGGCGGTGGCGCAGAGCTTGACCTGGGCGTCGGGACAGCTCAGAAACTTCGACGGATCGTACTCCAGACTCTTGATCTTCGGCGGATGGTTCAGCGCCGCCACCACGTCGATGGCTCCCACTTTCTTGCCCTGGCACTGACTCACAAGGAGGATCTCCGTGGTCTTTCCATCCTTGACGATCGCCCCCTTGTACTCCACGGAACGGCACTGCTTGGAGACGTCCCCGTACTTGTCGATCGGCTCAGCCCGCACGTCGTAGCAACCGGCCTTCAACACCGTGAAGTAGTCCGCGAAGAGGTGCTGGGATTTCTCATCAAAGGGTTTGTTCACAAACGACGGAATCCCCCCGGGCAACACCAGATCCTCCAGATCCTTCTCCACCACCTTCAGGGGCTCGGACTTCTTCCCACACTTCGAGATATAGTACCGAAACCCCGCCACATCACTGCCTCCCTTGTAGTCCACCGTCAGGTTCAGCCCCGACGTCTCCAGCTCCTCCGGACCCTCCGGGTCCCCCTCCACACAGGCCAAGCCTGCCAACAGACCTACAGAAGCGATCCCCACAGCCAAACGTTTCCTCATGTTCATCCCCCTGGATGTCATGGTGAACCCTCTCCACATCAACGCGGAGAGGTACTTGTACCACTGCTTACGAACTGCTTGATACGGTCGCCCGGCCCCGACATCCGTCGGGCACCGGCTTCCCTTCCCCGAAGGACTCGGGGAACTGCGAATACTGCGAAAGGTATTTTAAACGTAAGCGGCCCCCCGCAGGCTTCAAGGGACCTTTCGCCGAATTCGCCGAGGAGCTACATTGCTCTCCCGACTCGTCTACTCCCTCGAGGGATTCATGACCGACGAACCCCGCAGTCACTGGGGCTGGGGCCATGCCTCCGGCTTCGGCACCCCGGACACCCGAAAGGCCCTGGGCACCATGGTAGGAACCATGCTCGGCCTGCAGACCACCGAGCCCCGGGAGCCCACCCCCCCGAACGAGATCGACCTCGACCAGGGTGGCGTCGCCCTCCCTTCAGAGCTCACAGAGCTCCTCTCCGACGACCGGGAGCTCCGGCTGCGGCGCACCTTCGGCCGCAGCTTCCCCGACCTCTATCGAGGGTTCCACGGCCACTTCCCCCACCCCCCGGATCTCGTCGCTCGCCCCACGGAGCCCGCCCACCTCGAGGAGCTCTACCGATGGGCCGCCTCGGAGCGCCTGGCCCTGATCCCCTTCGGCGGCGGCACCAGCGTCGTCCAGGGCGTCACCCCCGGCGACCTCCCCGACTACCAGGGGCTTGTCACCGTCGACCTCCAGGGCCTCTCCTACGTGGAGGACCTCGATGAGGTGGATCGAGTCGCCCGCATCGGCGCCGGCACCACCGGCCCCGATCTGGAGGCGGCGCTTTCTCCCCGGGGCCTCACCCTGCGCCACTACCCCCAGTCCTTTCAGTTCTCCACCCTCGGCGGGTGGCTCGCCACCCGGGCCGGCGGACACTTCGCCACCAACTACACCCGCATCGACGACCTCACCACCACGGTCACCATGGTCACCCCCGCGGGGACCCTCTCCACCCCCCAACTCCCCTCCACGGGCGCCGGCATCGACCCCCGCTCCCTGATCCTCGGCAGCGAAGGGGCCCTGGGCTGCATCACCGAGGCCGTGATGCGCCTTCGCCCTCGCCACACCTTCCGGTCCTCCGTGACGGTCCACTTTCCGGACCTCCCCACCGCCACCGAGGCATGCCGCCACATCGCCCAGGCCCACCTCTTCCCCTCCAACTGCCGCCTCCTCGACGCCCGGGAGGCCCTCTTCAACGGCGTCGTCTCCTCCCCGGCTCACGTCCTCCTCCTGGGCTTTGAAGGCACTACCCCGGTCACCGAGCCCCTCCTGGAGGCGGCCCTGAAGATCGCCATCGACGCCGGCGGCACCCCGGCCTCCGATCCCGCCCATCGCCACCGAGACGCTCAGGGAGACTCCGACCGCCCCGAAGAGGCCGGCCGGTGGCGCCAGGCCTTCTTCGAAGCCCCCTACCTCCAGGGCCGCCTCCTCAGCGTCGGAATCCTGGCCGACACCTTCGAGACAGCCCTCCCCTGGAGCCGGTTCCCCCGGTTCCACAAGGACCTCAAGGGCCGCTTACTGGCCCTGATGAAGGCCCGGTGCGGCGGCGGTCACCTCACTCTCCGGTTCACCCACGTCTACCCCGACGGCCCCGCCCCCTACTACACCTTCATCTGCGCCCCACCCCCGGAGCAGACCCTGGAGGTCTGGCGGGCCATCAAAGAGGAGTCCATGGCCACCATCGCCGATCACGGCGCCACCGTCACCCACCACCACGCCGTCGGCCGACGCCACCGCCCGGGGCTCGCACGCGAGCGTTCCTCGACCTTCTTCTCTGCCCTCAAGGCTCTGAAGGCCGAGCTCGACCCCCACCACATCCTCAACCCCGGGGTCCTCCTGCCCTGACCTCCTCAGAAGTCCGGTCGCGCCTGCATATGCTGTCCCCAGGTCCACTCCGGATTCATTCCGGCACCATCGAACTCCGCACCGGGTTGGTTCTCAAGTGGTCGACCATGTGGAGAACATCTCAGGCGGAGCGGGGTCATGACCCCTGCGGAGCCCTGCCCACTACAGCCCCTGGCTTTACCCACTCGATCCGGTTCGTGGGGGTGCTCAGTGATCGCGTCGAGTTTGGGCGTGAGAACGGGTGGTTTGCCAGGGAGGGAGGAGCACCGGAGCCCTGCCGCCTCCGGCGCAGGTGTTCGCCGAGTGTGCAAGTGAGCGGTGGAGGTGGAGCCGACCTCGAAGGTGGCGGCTCTCGGCGAAAGAACCGGCGGTGTGCGGTGTGGGGAGGCTAGCGCGGGGCTTGGAGTGGGGATGTGGTGGGGAGGACACCTGCGCCCGAGGTGCAGACCGCCGATTTACAACCCCCCCCGGTTCGCCTACCATGCACTCCACGCCAGGTTCGGCAGGGAATGATCCCCCGCCGCCATCCCTTCTTTGAAGCGCTCTGGCCCGACCCGCCATGGACCCTTTGTCCCTTGAAGAGTTGTTCACCTCATGAACCGCCGCGAACAAGCGATCCTCTCTCTCTTCTACGAGGAAGGACACCAGGAGATCACCCCGGCGTTTTTGGCGTATCGCATGCGAATGCGGAGCACCGAAGCCGCCGACGTCCTCGACGGCATGGTCCGCGATGGCATCCTGGACATTCACGTCGGCGACGAGGGCTACATCTCCTATCAGCTCCCCCCATCGGAGCGATATCGGTTCCCCTCCCACCGCCCCCCGACCCCGGCTTCTTCATCGACCCCGCCGACCCCCTCGGGATCCCCGGCAGGCGCTGACGCCAGCCCCGGCTACGGCCCTCAGGCAGCCTCCCCGATGCGGCCTGTCGACGACGGCACCGACGGCTCCGTCTGGGGCTCGGCCTTCGTCTCCCCCGTTCATTCTCGGCCCTCCCCGGGACCCGCCGCGACCACTGCCCAGGCGACCGCGGCGCCCACGACTCCCCAGCCACAGTGGGCACAGCCCACCTCCCCCGCGGACCATCCCCTGATGACCCGCGCCGATCAACCCATCACCCGCGCCAACGCCGAGACCCGGGAGCGGCTCCCCATCCTGGCCGCCGCCCTCAGCCTCCTCTTCCCCGGCCTCGGCCAGTTCTACAACGGCGAGTTCGGCAAGGGCATCCTCCTGCTCTTCAGCTCGGCCTTCCTGCTCTTCTTCTACCTCTTCTGGATCGTCTGGGTGTGGTCGGTGATCGACGCCTACATGGTCGCGGAATACCGCAACCAGCTCAGCCGCGAGGCCGACGAGACCTTGCCTCGCGGATACCTCCCCGATCGCTGAGCCTCTCTCGATCATGGCCTCTGCCCCCCCATCACTTACCTACCGATTCTTGCGGATGGTCGCCCGCTCGGCCGCCGAGGTCTATTTCTTTGACATCCAGGCCACCGGCAAAGACCGCATCCCCGACGGCCCCCTGATCCTCGCCGCCAATCACCCCAACTCCTTGATGGACACGGTGATCCTCGCCGTTCAGACCCCTCGCCAGATCTGCTACATGGCCCGCAGCGGCCTCTTCAAGAAGGGCATGATCGTCCGGGCCATCTTCAAACGTATCGGCGTGATCCCCATCTACCGCACCGAAGACCTCAAGGGTCGCACGGACCTCAATAACGACGCCTTCCGGAAGGCCTACGAGACCCTGGAGAGCGACGGCTGCATCGGCATCTTCCCGGAAGGCAAGAACTCTCCCGATCGCCATGTCCAGGAACTCAAGACCGGCACCGCCCGCATCGCTCTGGCCACGGAGGCCCGCAACGACTTTCAGCTCGGCGTCAAGATCCAACCCGTAGGACTCAACTTCGAGGACCGGGACCGGTTCCTCTCCAGCGTCCTGATCCGATACGCCGATCCCATCGACGTCCGAGAGTTCAAAGAGGTCTACGAGCGTGACGAGCGGGAAGCCGTCCACCAGCTCACCGACCGCCTCCTTCAAGAGCTTCGCCGGGCCTCCACTCACATCGCCGACGAGCGAAACCACCAGCTCGTCCGCGACGTCCACCGGATCTACGGCAACGAGCTCGCCAAGGAGTTCATCGGCGAGCTCGACATCGACCTCCGGCCCCTGACCCATAAGCTCTTCGATCGGGCACGGGCCCGCACGGGCCCCAAACCGGACCTCGACGATAAATTTACCATCGAGCAGGCCATCGCCAAGGCCGTCGACCACTACCAGAAGACCGACCCCGGCCTCGTCGCCCGGGTCCGCATGGACATCCGCCGGTACCGCGACCACCTCCGGCAGGTCCGCCTCCGCCACGATCTGGTGGAGAAGAAGGAACACCTCAAGGGCCGCCGCCGGTGGGACGCCCTGAAGATGACCATCTACGCCCTCGCCCTCGGCCCCTTCGCCATCTACGGGTTCATCAACAACGCCATCCCCTATCTCTTGGTCAACCAGGTCACCCGTCGCCAGCCGGACCGCACCCGGGTGGCCTTCTCGGGGTTCCTCTCCGGGCTCGTGTTGTTCCCCCTCTTCTACTTCTTGCAAGGGTGGGCCCTGTGGACCCTCACAGACCACTCCCTGATCACCGTGATCTTTTATCTGATCTCCCTGCCGATCACGGGCTTCTTCTTCCTTCGTTGGTGGCGCCAGATCCTGGCCTACCGAGACCGTATCCTCTCCCGTACTCTCTTCCGGTCCCAGCAGAACCTGGTGTTCAACCTCGAGAACGAACGGCAGAACCTGATCGACACCTTCGAAGTCCTCAAGGATCGGTACATCGACCACCTGATCGCCGCCAATAGCCAAGAGGAGGTCCAGATCGTGGACCGCCCCGCCGCCGAACCAGCCGCCGAACCAGCCGCCGAACCAGCCACCGAACCAGCCACCGAATCAGCCACCGAACAGACCGCTGAGGCTCCCTGAACCCTCCTCCAAGGAACGACCCATGAGCAATAAAGCATTCATCGTCGGCGTGGGCATGACCCGCTTTGAGAAGCCCCACTCCCGGGACTGGGACTACCCCGACATGGCTCGGGAAGCCGCCACGGACGCCCTCGAAGACGCCGGCGTCGACTACGACCTCATCGAGCAGGTCTTCGCCGGCTACGTCTACGGCCCCTCCACCTGCGGCCAGCGGGCCGTCTACGAGGTAGGGCTGACCGGCGTCCCCGTGTTCAACGTCAACAACAACTGCTCCACGGGCTCCTCGGCCCTGATGATGGCCGTCCAACTCGTCCAGGGCGGCCAGATGCAGTGCGGCCTCGCCATCGGCTTCGAGAAGATGCAGAAGGGCTCCCTCGACACCGGCGCCCAGGGGACCAACCCCCTGGGACGTCACTTCGAGACCATGGCTCAACAACGGGGCATGGCCAAGGCGCCCCCGGCTCCTCAGATCTTCGGCAACGCCGGCATCGAGCACATGGAGCGCTATGGCACCACCAAAGAGCACTTCGCCAAGATCGCCCATAAGAATCACCTCCACTCCACCAAGAACCCCCGCTCCCAGTTCCAGGACGAGTACACCCTGGAGGAGATCCTGGAGTCCCGGCCAATCCACGGACCCCTGACCATGCTCCAATGCTGCCCCACCTCCGACGGCGGCGCCGCCGCCGTCGTCATGAGCGAGGACCTCGTCGACGAGCTCGGCCTCCGCGACCAGGCCGTCGAGGTCGTCTCCATGGCCATGACCACGGACCGCCCCTCCTCCTTTGGCGACAGCGCCATCCAGCTCGTCGGCTACGACATGAGCCGACAGGCCGCCGAGAAGGTCTTCGCCGGCACGGGGCTCACCATCGACGACGTCGACGTGATCGAACTCCACGACTGCTTCTCCGCCAACGAGCTCATCACCTACGAAGCCCTGGGCCTCTGCGACGAGGGCAAAGCCGGTCGCCTCATCGACGACGGCGACGTCACCTACGGAGGCAAGTGGGTGGTCAACCCCTCGGGAGGACTCATCTCCAAGGGCCACCCTCTGGGCGCCACGGGCCTGGCCCAATGCGCCGAGCTCACCTGGCAGCTCCGCGGCCAGGCCGACGACCGCCAGGTCGACGGCGCCGAGATCGCCCTCCAGCACAACCTCGGCCTCGGCGGCGCCGCCGTCCTGGGCCTCTACCGAAAGAGCTGACCCATGCAAAACGGAAAGTCCCCCAACGACACCGACCGAGCCCTCCGGGCGATCTCCGAGGACGGCTCCTTCCGCCTCCTCATCGCCTCCACCACGGACACCGCCGCCGACATCCTCACCCGGCAGGGCGCCCACGCCGGCGGCCGGGCCCTCCTGGCGGACCTCGTCTCCGGCACGGTCCTCCTGCGCTTGACTATGTCCCCCGACTACCGCCTCCAGGGCATCCTCCAGCGGGACGGCCTGGGCAGCATGGTCGTGGACTCCCTCCCCGACGGCACCACCCGGGGCCTGCTTCGCCTCCCCCTGGACGTCGAGTTCCCTCTTGGCCCCCCCACCCGGTTCTCCGTCCACCGTCAGCTCTTCGGCGGAAAACTCCACCAGGGGATCGTCGAGGCCTCCGAAAATCAAGCCCTCTCCGACGTGCTCACCGGCTACCTCCACCGCAGCGAGCAGATCCACAGCGTCGTCGGCCTCGCCCATCGCTTCGACGACGACCGCCTCCAGAGCTCCGGTGGATTCCTGATCCAACAGCTCCCCGAGGCCGATCAGGCCACCCTGGCCCTGATGACCGCTCGCCTGGAGTCGCTCCCCCCGGCCACGGAGCTCTTCGCCACCCATGGACAGGACCTGGAGTCCCTCACCGCCGAGCTCTTCGGCCCCATCGACTACCAGATCTTAGGCGAAGACCACTTCCACTCCGGCTGCGTCTGCAGTGTCCACCGGGTCGTCGCCGCCCTCCAGACCGTCTCCGAAGAGGAGCTCATCGACCTCGCCGAAGGCGACGACCACCTCACCGTCGACTGCGAGTACTGCGGCGCCTCCCACCAGATCCCCCTGTCCACGCTCCGGCCCAACTGAAGTCAGAGCGTGAGGTTCACCTCGCTCTCCTCGATCTCCACCGTGAGCCCCTGGTCTCCCAGGGAGGTCCCCACGGCCAGGGCGGCCCGCACCATCAGGCTGTCCACCTCGACGAACCGGGTCTGGTCGGCGACCTTCTCCAGCTCGATCGACGACATGGTGCCGTCCTTCAGCGCCACCATCCGCCCAAACCGCCCCTTGCGAACCAGGTCGGCGGCGAAGATCCCGAAGTTCGTCGCCAGGATCCGGTCGAAAGCCGTCGGCGAACCGCCCCGCTGGATATGTCCCAGCACTGTGGTCCGGACCTCGCTCTCGATCCGATCCTGGAGCTCTGCTGCCAGGTAGTGCCCCACGCCCCCCAACCGCACCGGATCGTCGGCGTCCTCCACCCGCTCTCGCACCACCAGATCCCCGCCGATGGGCTTGGCCCCCTCCCCGATCACGATGATGGTGAACCGCTGCTTTCGGGACCGCTGCCGACAGACCCGGGCCACCTCCTCCACGTCGAAGGGGATCTCGGGCAACAAGATCACGTCAGCTCCCCCGGCGATCCCCGAGTGCAACGCGATCCACCCCGCGTACCTCCCCATGGTCTCCAGGATCATCACCCGGCTGTGGCTCTGCCCCGTGGTCTGCAACCGGTCCAGGGCATCCGTGGCGATCGACACCGCCGTATCGAACCCGAAGGTCCGGTCCGTATGCATCAGATCGTTGTCGATCGTCTTCGGGACTCCCACAGTCCGAATCCCCTTCTCCCCCAGCCGATGGGCGATGGTCATCGTCCCGTCGCCGCCGATCACCACCACGCCGTCCAGCCCCAACTCCCGGTAGTTCTCGGCCACCTGATCGGAGACATCCGCCCCGTCGGCCCCGTAGTACGAGAACGGGTTGGCCCGGTTGTGGGTCCCCAGGATCGTCCCCCCTGTCGTCAGGATCCCGCTCACGTCTCGGTACGTCAGCTCCCGGTACTTCTTCTCGATCATCCCCAAAAACCCCTCCTCAAAGCCGATCACCTCGGCGTCGGCGTCCAGGATCAGGCTCTTCGCCACCGCCCGGATCACCGCATTCAGCCCGGGGCAATCCCCCCCTCCCGTCAAGATTCCGATCCTCATCGTTCTGCTCCTTCGCCACATTCGATCAGTGAGTGCCAGCTTCCATTGGACGCGAAGGGTAGACCCGGAGCGCCAACTCCTGCAAGAAGGAGCGCACCTCCCGGGGACCGGCGAGCCGAAACTGCGCCGCCGACGGTCGCGGGGAGGCCGCCACCAGCATCCCGGCCCCTCGAAACGGGAGCGCTCGCAGCGCCTCAAAGGCGTCCTCGTCGGTCCGATCGTCACCGATGTAGATCACGTCCTTCCCCTCGGACACCCCGATCTCCTCCAGGATCCACCCCAGGGCGTCTCCCTTGTCCCAGTCCAGCGCCGGCCGCAGCTCTCGAACCCGCTTGCCCTCGGAGATCTTCAACGCCCCATCGGCCCACTCTCCCACCCAGGCCTCCACCTCTTCTTTGGCCTGAGGCGCCCGCCGATAGTGCACCGCCAGGCCCAGTGATTTCTCCTCCAGCTCCACCCCCTCCACAGAGTCGGCTCGCCGCCGCAGGTCGACGGCGGCCTCCTGAAGGACTCCTCGAGCCTCCTCCAGGCCCTCCACGTGGCGTCGGCTGCCGTCGGGCCGCTTCATCTCCAACCCGTGGCTGCCCGCCAGGTACAGACTCCCCACGCCCAGCCGCTCCTCCAGATCTTCCAGGGCCCGACCACTGATCACCCCCACCCGAACCCGGCCCGAGAGCTTTCCGAGGACCTCCGGGATCCCCTCCAGGGGCCTGGCCATCCCCGGCCGCTCCACGATCTCCGACAGAGTCCCATCGAAATCCAGGACCACCACCGGCGGCTCTCCCATCCCTTCAAACCACTCCCACCCCGATCTCATCACCCCTCCTGGCCAGTCGTCCGTTGACGCTTCCCTTTCTAGTGCTCATCCTCTCCTCCAACCTAACCCCCCTCCTCTCCATGGAAACCATGAAGGAAGCCATGAAGCTCTTCTCCGAAGCCTCCCGCCGCAACAAGGGCCCCATCGGCGACGTCCTCCAAGAGCTCCTCACCGAGCCCGGCCTGGTCCTGGAGGTGGGAAGCGGCACCGGCCAGCACGCCGTCGCCTTCAGCCACCGCTTTCCCCACCTGACCTGGCAGCCCACCAACGCCGGCGGCCCCGACACCCTGAAGAGCGTCGCCGCCTACCGCGAAGAGGCAGACCTCCCCAACCTCCGGGCCCCCCAGTCCTTCGATCTCTTCGACGACCTCTCCACCGTCGAAGCCGAAGATCGATTCGGCGCTGATCAGATCGTCGCCATCGTCGCCATCAACGTGATCCACATCGCCCCCGCCGACGCCATCGACCACCTCTTCCGACACGCCGACCACCTCCTCCCCGCCTCGGGAATCCTCTTTCTCTACGGCCCCTTCCGCCACCCCGACCGCCCCCTGGAGCCCTCGAACGAGCAGTTCCATCGGTTCCTCCAAAACCGGGATCCCCGAAGCGGTATTCGAGACCTGACCCTGGTCGACGAGATCGCCTCCCGGTCCGGCTTCACCCGGGCTGGAATCCAGCGATTGCCCGCCAACAACGACGCCCTCTGGTATCAGCGAGACACCCGCTCACAGGCCCATTGATCGCCGTCCTCGCACCGACTCCGCAGCACGGAGCGCCCCTCCTCGGCGGTCTCTGGATCGTCGAGCATGAGCCGCGCTCTCCGGGCGCAGGCGTGGTCCTCTCCCAACGCGCAGGCTTTGGCGTAGATCCCCGACGCCCGCCGCCGGTCCGCCTGCACCCCCTGGCCTCGCTCAAAGAGCGCCCCGAACCACAGACATCCCAGCGCCTCCCCCTGATCACAGGCCCGCTCCAGGCTACGCCGGGCCCGCACCGGACTCGTCCGCACCCGAGAGTCCTCCAGGAGCACCTCGCCAGCCCGGGCGCAGGCCCGCGGCCTGTCGCCCCCTTCACAGGCCCGCTCCAACATCTCCACCGCCGCCAGCACCTCCTCCCCATTCTGGGCCGCCTCGAGCCGCCGAAACCCCAGGTTATTACACCCCAGGGCATACCCCGCCTCACAGGCCTCTTCGTAGGCTTGCAACGCCGCCTCGGAGTCCTCCTCCACCACATCCCCCGTGTCGTAACTCACGGCTAGATTGAAGCACCCCTTGCCGTACCCCCACTCACAGGCCCGCCGGTGGAGCTCGAAGGCCCCCTCCGGATCTGGCTCCTCCCGGGTCCCCTCCTCCACATGACGAGCCAGGCTGTTGCAGGCCGGCCCGAACCCGATCTCACAGCCGATCTCATGGAACCGCATGCCCATCTCCCGGTCCTCCTCGATCCTTCGACCGCTGTCGTACATCAGCCCCAGGTTAAAGCACGCCCGAGGCTGCCCTCGCTCACAGGAGATCTCGAAGTACTCCCGGGCTCGCTCGCCATCGACCCCCACCCCTCGCCCCCGCAGGTGGGCCACCCCGATCGCCGTGCACCCCTCGCGATTGCCCCCGTCGCATGCCTTCTCGTAAAGCTCCACGGCCCGAAACCGGTTCCGATTCACCCCCTCTCCCCGATCGTAGAGCATCCCCAGGAGCGTACACCCGTAGAACTCCCCACCGTCACAGCTCTCCCGGTACAGGTCCGCCGCCCGCACCAACCGCCGCTCCACGCCTCGCCCCTCCTCCATGAGCGCCCCCCACATCACGCAACTCAAGGCCCAGCCACCCTCACAGCCGACCTCCAGAAACTCCACGAGCTTCGCCATATCCTCCTCGGCCTCAGCGTCGATCCCGAAGAACTCCTGCAGCTCCCCGCAGGCCTGCGGCGAACCCCCCACGCAGCCCCGGAAGAAGTAGGTGGCCGCCAGCTCCGGTCGGGGATCGGCCCCGGCCCCATGATAGTAGATCCCCGCCACCTGCCGGCAGGACTCGGAGTTCCCGTAGTCACATCCCCGCTGCCAGATCAGCCGAGCCTCCGACATCGACTCCTCCCCACCTCGACCGTGAAAGACCATCCACCCCTGCCCCAGGCACGACGCCCCCACCCCCCCGCGACACCCCGCCTCGTAGAACACCCGCGCCTCCTCCAGGCTCTCCTCCACCCCCCGCCCCAGCACGTGCAATGACGCCAGCAGGTAACAGGCGTGCCCCAACCCCTCCTCGCACTTCTCCTGAAGGATCGGGATCGACTCCTCCAGCTCTTCCTTCAGCGGCGTCCCATCCCACAAGAACGCCCCCATGTCGGCGCACTCATTCTCGTCGCAAAACGCCCCCGCCTCCGGTGGCTCCTCCCGCTCCTCCACCGCCGGCGGCTCCTCTACGACCGGGTCCAGATCCACTACCGGGGGCGCCGTCGAACACCCCCAGAGAGTCATGGCGACCACCACCCCAGGGCCCCACCACGGCTTGACTCTCGATCCTCTCTGCATCCTCAAGGGTCTCCCTCGTTCCCAGCCTCCACCGTCTATGGTAGACTCTCGCCGGTCACCTCAGCAAGAACTTCTGCGGCCCCATCGCTATTCGCCAGGACATTCAGAGAATGACCGGAGAGCACCTCCCCGCCGGAACCATCATCGGGTCCAAGTACCGCCTGGAGGCGCCCATCGGCGCTGGCGGCTTCAGTCACGTGTACCGCGCCGTCCACACCTCCATGGATCGACCCGTGGCTCTGAAGGTCTTCGACCCCGAAGCCGGCCACCAGAGCGACGCGGTCCGCAAGCGACGATCCGCCCGATTCGTCAAAGAAGCTCGCCACGTCAGCCGCCTCTCCCACCCCAACACGGTCACCATCTTCGACTTCGGCACCGAGGACAGCGGCCTCCTCTACCTGGTCATGGAGCTCATCGAGGGCTCCACCCTCAAGGAGGAGCTCCGATCGGGCCCCCTCGCCGTGGACCGGGCCGTCCGGTTCTTCCTCCAGATCCTGGGAAGCCTCGCCGAAGCCCACCACCTGGGGATGCTCCACCGGGATCTGAAGCCCGCCAACGTGATGGTCACCGAGAACTTCAAGGGCCAGGAGATCGTCAAAGTCCTGGACTTCGGAATCGCCCGCATGGTCTCTGACCCCGAAGTCGAACTCAGCGACCGGGGCAAACCCCTCTTCCTCGGCACCCCCCGATTCGCCGCCCCCGAGCAGCTCACCGGCGGCACCCTCAGCTTCGCCACTGATGTCTTCGGCGCCGGGGCCCTCTTCTGGCTCTGCCTGACCGGCCGCTCCATGATCGCCACCGCCAACCTCCTCGAGTGCGTGAAGATCGCCCAGGATCCCACCCCCTTCCGCCTCCCCGACGACCACGATCTCCCCCCGGCGCTGGTCACCCTCGTCGAGCGGGCCGTCGCCAAAGATCCCACTGAGCGCTATCAGGACGCCTCCGAGATGCTCCGAGCCCTCGAAGACACGGGCCTCGGCTTTACCCGTGATCTCCCCGAGATCAAGCCCTCCCCATTCGCCGTCGCCCGGGAGGACATCTTCGACCCCAACATCACCGACCCCGACGACGAGGAGAACCTCTTCCTCTCCACCGCCGCCGGACGGCCGCCACCGGTCCGCCAGCCTCCCCACAAAGTTTCTCGACGACCTGCCCCGGAGCCCGACCGCCCCAGCCCTCCCCGCCGGCGGCCTGCGCCCACCCCGCTGGAGATCGACGAAACCGCCCTGCGGACCTCTCGAACGACCCCGGAGCCGGCCTCAGAGCGAAGACGCCGTCGACCCACCCGGCCGCCCCTCTCCCTGCCAGATCTCTCCCGGCGGCACCTCGTCCTTGGAGTCGGCGCAGTCCTCCTCGTCACCCTCGTCGCCGTGGTGGTCCTCGTCCCCCGGGACACAGCCCCCCCGGACGTCGACGAGGCCCAGGTCCCCGAAGTCGCCCAGGACCCTCGCTCGCCATTCTCCGTCCAGGGCATCACCACCGCCCTGCGCAGTACGGACTGGCGGTTTGACGGTCGCCGCGACCCCGTGGAGCTCTCCCGCTTCACCTACCACGCCCTGGTCCTGCGCAAGGGCGACTTCATCGTCGACGTCACCCTCTACGACACCGACGGCTCCGCCACCATCGAGGAGCTCATCGCATCCTTTGAGTACCCCGCCCGCTCCATCGTCCTCGGGCATATTGCGGTACGGATAAATTCGCGCGATACTGATCCCGACGACCTTGCCTCTGAATTGATCGATGTACTCGCCACCTACCGGGATCTTGTCCTCGATCAGGTGTCGCCCAACGAAGGTGAATTCCCATGAATGGATGGAAGTTGCTTCCTCTCGTCTGCCTCCTGGCACTCGCCATCGCTGCCCCCATCTCCGAGGCCCACGCCGACGAAGAAGCCCCCGCCCCTGCGCCGACACCAGCCCCCACACCACCGCTCACACCGGCCCCTGCGTCCAACTCGGACAACCCCGACCAGGGCAACATCCTCATCCTCGGCGGCACGGTCTTCCACGAATCCAGCACCCTCACCGGCGAAGAGCAGGTCAGCGTTCAGGAGCGCGACCAGAGCTTCGACTACCAGAACTACAACCGCCTCAGCGCCCGAGTGATCTACCTTCGCCCCCAATCGGAGCGCCTCTACCTGGGCTTCGGCGCCGACTTCGTCGGCAACTACGCCGCAAATATCGTCGACGACGACGGCCCCTCGGATCCCCCCGACGTCTACAGCTTCGGCCCCCTCCTGGAGACCATGGGCTTCGCCGAATGGCGCTTCCCCCTCTCCGACGACCTCACCTTCTCCGTGGGCACCCAGCTCGGGCTCGCCATGGTCTTCCCCCGCGGCGACCTGGCCGCCGAGATCCGCAGCCTCCAGAACAACAACGTCCGGGTCTGGCGCATCCCCCGGTTCGGCGGCGCCGCCGGCGCCCACACCGCCTTCCGCTACACCATCGACGACCGCCTCGGACTCCGCGCCGACCTCGGCCTCCAGTGGCAGAACATCATCATGTTCCGCACCCAGCAGACCGTCGACGGCTCCCCCTTCCGCAAGCATTGGACCACAGGCGCCCTCCGCGGCCGCCTCGGGATCTCCCTCGAAATCCTCCTCTGATCCCCTTCCCCACCCGGTGGGGAGATGCCCGAAGGGCGGAGGGGCCGACGCGAACCCCGAGTGTGAACGAAGACACAGGAAGCGCCCCCTTTCAGGGGGCTGGCGCGAAGCGCCTGGGGGTCCTGCGCGCCGCCCCTACGAGCGCCCCCTACGAGCGCCCCCGACGCCGCACCCACAACCACCCCACCACGAACACCACCCACCACCCCACTCCACCGGGCCCTTCGGTCCCCGAGCACGCACAGCTCGACGTCGTCGCCCTCCCCGACGCGGCCCCTGGCCCATCCCCACCTCCGTCCTCACCATCCCCACCGACGCCCCCAGCGTCCACGCCCATCCCCACCTCGGGACTCCCGGGCTCCCCCACATCATCTCCCGGCTCCCCGGGCTCCCCGCAATCCACACACACCGGCGACGTCCCCAACCGAATCGACGTGTAGTACCGCGGATCCGACCACCCCTCCTCGTCGGACCACGCCGGACCATCTACGGCGTCCTCCGCAAACCCCGCCCCCGTCGACGGCCAGCACAGAAACCGCGCTGACGCCCGCGCGCAGAGATCATCGCGCCCGTCTCCGGTCACGTCGGCGAACCGGATCGTCCGGAAGAACCTCTCCCGAAACCACCCGGTCTCGTTCGCCAACCCCGCCGACCAGGGACTCCCGAACCCCTCTCCCGTGTAGGGCCAGCAACGAATCCCGGCGTTCGCCCGAGCGCAAAGCGCCCGGGTCCCGTCGCCCACCACGTCGGCGAATCGGATCGTCGAGTAGTTCGTATAATCCCCCCACCCCGAGGAATCGCTCAGGCTGGGCCCATCGAAGATCGGACCAAACCCATCCCCGGTGGACTTCGCGCAGAGGACCCCGTCGGGGCCCCGCCCACACACGTCGGCTCTCCCGTCACCGTCGAGATCCACGAGCTCGATGGTGCTCCAGTACTTCACGTCCGCCCACCCGGCGCCGTTCGACCACTCCGGACCGTCGATCCGGCTCCCGAACCCCTCTCCCGTGGAGGGCCAACAGGCAAACCCGGCGTTTCGCCTCGCGCAGAGGTCCGCCCGGCCGTCCCCGGTCACATCCCCCATGCGGATCGTTCCGTAATGCCACGGCACGCCCCCTCCGGAGTCGTCCGTCAGCGACGGACCGATCAAGGGCTCTCCGAACCCGTCCCCCGTCGACGGATAACACCGGAAGTCCGTGGGCGTCCTGGCGCAGAGATCGGCCCTCCCGTCGCCGGTCACGTCCACCAGCCGGATCGTGCTGAAGTAACGGATGTCGTCAAATCCGTTGGCGTTGGACCACTCCGGGCCGTCGATCCGCTCCGTGAACCCCTCCCCGTCGTTCAACCAGCAGTACATCCGAGCGTTCGCCCGGGCGCACACGTCGGCCAGCCCGTTGCCCGATACATCGCCCCACCGAATCGTGGAGTGATTCGTCGGATCTCCCCACCCCGAGCTGTCCGCCAACCCCGGCCCCTCGACCCGCTCCGTGAACCCGCCGTCACCGTCGGCCAAAAAGCACTCGATCCCCTCGGGCCCCCGGGCGCACACGTCGGCCAACCCGTTTCCGTTGACGTCGGTCTGGGCCTGGGGCTCCCGCAGGTGCACCTGGTACATCAGCTCCTCGAAGGTCCGATCGCAGGACCCCGGCACCCGCGGCATCCCCCCCTGAGAACCAGCGAAAATCCCCCAGCTATTCGGCATCGACCGCAGCGACGTCCCCGACGGCGTGTTCACGTAATTTCTCCCCTGCACCCAGAACTGCGACGACGCCCCACCGTCGAGGTTGAACGCCGTATGAGCACCGAGCTGGTGCATCAGGTCCGCCAGCTCCGCCCCATACATCCCCGCCGAGTTCGCTCGCCGCCCGTCGACCACCACCAGAATGAAGGTGTTCCGATCCTCGGTCAGCCCCATGGCCGTCCGGGGATGGCGCTCCCGCATATCGCCCCGGTCGGGGAAACAGCTGCTGGCCGTCGGACTGGAACACTGGAAGGGCTGCCCCTCGATCACGAGCTGCGGAAACCCGCTGATCAACGCCTCAGTCCCCTCGGGGATATTCTGTGTCACCGACTTGGGGCTCCACCCCTGATCAGCTCCGAAGTCCTCCCACCGATCCTTGATCCACTTCGTGTTGGAGTACTCCACGAAGTCCTCCCCGAAGGCGATCCACCCGTACCGCTCGTAGAACCAGGAGCTACTGTACGCACTGTCCCGCCCGGTTCGAATGCTCGGCCACCGCTGCCCGCCCCCCACGGCGTCGCCGTACACATGGAGCGTCCCATCGGTCCACGCATAGAAGTCCCCGTTCACCGCCACCTGCACCCCCCGGCTGTTCGCGTAGGCCCCCGTCGTCTGCAGCGAATGATCCGGCGACGCGTCTACGTGGACGTGATCGTGGCATAATGAAACCATCGCCGCGTAGAAGTCCGTCCCCGGGTTGCTGGTCCGCCCCTCGATCACGGTCACCCCTGGGAAGGGGTTCGACGTCGTTTGTGACGTGATCGTCACCGCCGCCGCCGGCGACGCCACCAACACCCAACCCACTATCACCAACCAACCACACCACCTCATCGCAGCCCTCCATGTATGAACCTGATCATCCTACCGAGCCCCCGCGATCCGGGAAAGGGCTTCGATCTCCGCATAAATCCACCCAAAAAACCATTTATTGACCAACCCGCAAACCTTTCGCTACACTACTACGTAAGACTTGCGTCCACACAATTCAACCGCTGCTACCTCACTGCGTACGGTGTTTTTATGGCTCCTCTGATCCGAACTTCGCCGGTCTCTCCCCCCTTCGTGATCCTCGCAGCCCTGGCGATCAGCCTCTTCGCCTGCATGCCTGAGGACCGCTTCTCCCCGGTCGAGCCAGCCCGCGGCCCTGCCGAGATGATCCCCATCGGCGAGCCCATCACGGATGGGAATTTCGTAGGCGGCGAGGACCCCGAGATCGACGCCCGCGACGTGGAGCTCCCCGCCGACGGCGTGATCCCCGACTGCGGCGCCGACTGCGTGGCCTTCTGCGAATCCCAGGGCTTCGAGAACCCCGTCCATATCGGCGCCTGCCCCAGCCTCTGGGGCGTCGGCCTTCAGCCGGCCCCGATCAACCGCGTCGAGGCCTGCCGTCGCCTCCACGTGGACGTCAAAGGCCGGTTCCCCACCCGGGGTGAGATCAACCGCTTCTGCCAGGACGACCGTTCCTGGGGCGAGATCGTCTCCGATCTCCTGGACTCCGAGGAGTTCGTCACCGTCAACCGCCGCAAGTGGGCCGATCACTTCCTCTACAACACCCGGGCCCTGAGTGTGGAGCGAATCTACGACATGGATCAGCTCGTCACCTACCTTTACCAGGGCCTGATCTCCTACGACCACTTCGCCGCCGTCGCCAGCGCCCACCCCGTGCTGACCCGCCGCCACGACACCGCCGGAGACCGGGCTGAAGCCTTCTTCCACCTCTTCATGGGCCGCCCCCCCCTGGGCAACGAGCGCAGCGACATCGCTCGCCTCTACAACCTCTGGTCCAACGACTACTACGACCATCCTCAGCTCGGCATGCGCCTCTCCGACGCCCATATCCGGTTCCGGTGTATCGACGAGGACGGCAACATCGACCCCGAGACTCGTGGCCAATGCACAAGCGTACTCTACGGCTACAACGAGCTGATCCTCTCCCCCGATATCCGAGCTGACCGCTCCACTGGCATGATGTGGAGCGGGCTCCTCCGGGCCGAGGAGTGGGAGAAGCTCCAACTTCCCGGGCGTATCCTGGCCACCCAGGACGCCTTCTGGGAGCACGCCGTCGACCAGGTCGTCGCACAGTATTTCGATTACAACCTCACCATCGCCATCCCCGAGATCCGCGACGAGCTCGTCCGCCATCTGCTCACCTACGACGGCGATATCCGCTCCGTTCACCACGCCATCCTTACCTCCAATCTCTACCTCCAGCGGACCACGGGGCTGACCCCCACGGACCACCGCTGGACACACGGCCCCCTGAAACAGGTCGACGCCGAGGTGTGGCTCGACTCCATGAACCACTTCCTCGACCTCGACTTGAGCCCCTGCGACCACCGGATCTCCAACCCCGAAGACTTCCTGAGTGCTGGCACCGTCTCGGCCATCACCCTCCTGGAGAACTCCCACTGGCGGCTCAACAGTGACGGCTCCAACGTCCGGCGAGCCTACAGCAATCTCGCCCGAAGCCTCGGCGGATGCCCCGTCAACGACGTCGGCGGCCGGTTCCGGATCGTGAGCATCCTGACCACAGCCAACCAGCTCAACTTCGTCAACGGCACCTGCAACGCCGAGCTTCGCCCCGACGCCGGCGTCCCCATCGACCGCCTCTTGCCCTCGGGCATGAACCCCGACCTCCTGGTCACCCCCGACGTCGCCGAAGAGATCTACCGCCATCAGATGGCGATCTTCTACGGCCGTCGACCCTCCACCCAGGAGGTCAACGAGGTCCGGGAGTATGGCGAGACCTGCGAGTTGAACCTCTGCCGGGCCGGCGAGTTTGCTCGACCCACCTGCTTCGCCCTGCTCTCCTCCTCGGAGATGCTCTTCTACTGAGACCTGACGACCCCTACTGTCCCGCTGACCTGTCCGCAGGAGCAACCGATGTCTGAGAAATGTGACCACGACAAGAAGAAGGGCTTCTCCCTCCACCGCCGTTCCTTCCTCAAGGGCATTGGCGCCGCCGCAGCGGCCACCGCCGCCATGCCACACGTGTGGATCCCCAACACCGCCATCGCCCAGAGCCAGGCCCGGGGCGCCGTGAAGCATCTGCTTTACATCCGCCTCCGCGACGGCTTCCGGTTCTCCGCTGCCTTCAACGCCGACGTGGACTCCCAGTTCAACCCCTGGGGCACCTCGGACAACACCCCCTCGGGCACGGAGTGGGGCGTCGGTGAGCTCCTGGACCTCTCGGGGTGGCTCAACGGCGAAGCCGGAGAAGCACGGCAAGCCCTGGGGATGCGCACCGCCACCGCGATGAGTAATCAGGTCGCCGTGCTCCCCTGCGTGGACCACGAGCCCCTGGCCGCCCGGGCCGACGGCAACCACAACACAGGCCTCCAGCGGTTCAACACCGGCTACGTCGGCGGCGGCACCAGCTTCTTCACCATGATCAACTACGGCCTCCGGGAGCGCTTCGAACAGGCCCGGGAGAACGGCGAGATCGCTCTGCCTGCCTTCTCCCTCGGCGACGCCGGCATGGCCCGCGGCGCCGGGCCCTACGCTGCCTACCGCCCCCCCGTGATGCAAGGCGATGGCTTCGAGAACTTTGGGTTTGCCGCCTCCGAGAGCCTCCCGGAGTGGGCCAACCAGATGGCCCAACGGGCCGACCAGCGATACCGCGACACCCGCCACCTTCAGTCTCGAGGCCTCGTCGACGCCTACATGCAGTCCCGAGAGGCCACCGAGCAATACGCCCAGATCTTCAACGACGACATCCTGAAGATCCGCAACGGCTCCGACGAGCCCATCGACGGGCTGAGCAACGCCCAACTGGAGCTGATCTTCGGCGACAACGGTGTCGGCCGAAACCTCCGCCTCGCCCTGCGCCTCTTCCACTTCGGCTGCCCCGCGGTCTACCTGAACCAGGGCCGCTACGACCTCCACTCCGGCGAGGAAGCCCGCCTGCCGAGCATGATGGAGGAGTTCAACCGCATGATCAGCGGCATCGAGGTGGCCCTCAAAGCTCTCGACCACCCCGACGGCGGCTCCTACTGGGACCACACCCTGGTCGCCTTCGGCAGCGAGTTCGGCCGCACCGCCCGCGGGAGCCGATTCAACTCCGCTCGCGGCAGTGACCACAGCGGCGACAACGCCACCCGGTGGATGTCCATGCCCTTTATGGGCGGCGTCATCGACCAGGCCGGCACCGGCGGCCGCCGCATCGGCGTCACTCGCCCCTCGGACCTCAACGCCGAAGGCCCGGTCTACAGCTACCGCTCCGTCCTCAAGACCATGATGGACGCCCTCGGCTGCGACCACCGCGACTTCTTCCCCGCCGATCGTCCCTTCGACGATCTCTTCGGCTAAAGACCTACGGAAAGCATCGCTATGAAGCTTCACGCGCTCCTCGTCTTCGCTCTCGTCGTCTCCCCCCTGGCGGCCCTCGCCATCGGCTGCGGTGAATACTACCGCGACCCCTACGGCGGCGAGATCGCCTTCGAGTCCAACCGCCCCGCCCCCTCGGAGCGCGTCGACGCCCCCGATCCCTACACCGGCAACAACCCCCACGTCCTGGAAGCCGTGGAGCGATTCCGCACGGGCAACGACCTCCACAAAAAGGTCATCGTCCGCACCTGCAGCCCCAACGGCGGCGTCTGTCACAACCAGGCCGAGTTCCCCGACCTCCGAACCCCGGCCAACTTCCTCGACACCATTAACAAGCCCTGCAACGTCAACCCCGGGGAGTGGACCTCCGTGGACGACCGCTGCGAGCGTCCCGGCGACCGGTTCCGCATCTCCAACCTCGACCACACCGAGATCGAGATCGGCTACATCGAGTACAACGCCGGCGTCAGCCCCGACTACCGCAACGAAGAGGACGACCCCACCATCGATAGCGTCGGCCTCCACATCATCTTGCGCAACCCCATCGAAACCGACCGTTCCGAAGTCTTCTCCGCCGGCCGCTTCATCCGTACCTTCACCAACGACGAGGGGGTCCTCGAAGACCTCCCCTACGCCTCCCTGAACACCCGGTGGTGGATCCTCGATGGCGGCCGCCACATCTTCGGCGAGGTCCGAAACAACAACATGGTCGACCAGGTCAGCGATCTGATGACCGTCGGCATCGTCCAGGGCGACCTCAACCGCAACGGCATCTTCGGCGCCTCCCAGGCCTCCCCTCACTCCCTGATCGAACCCGGCGACCCCGAGAGCAGCTACCTCATCGGCCGCATGCGAGGCACCATGAACGATGCCCCCGTCGTCGGCAGCCGCATGCCCCTCGCCAACCAGCCCCTGACCATCACCGAAATGCTCGCCCTCTTCTGCTTCGTCGAGGGCCTCCCCTTGGACGGCTCCTGGCCCGACATGAACCGCCCCATCGACTACGCCGACTGCTCCTACTCCGTGGCCCCAGAAGACTTGAACCTCCTCGGCGAGGGCGTCACCTGGGCTGGCCGGGTCCAGCTGATCTTCGAGGCCAACTGCAGCGGCTGCCACGGCGGTACCGCCGCCGACGAGGGCCTGGACCTTCGCTCCGAAGGCGCCTACGACCGCCTCTTCCAACCCGCCGTCCAGAACCCCGACATGCAGCTCATCGAACCCGGCGAGCCTATGCAGAGCTACCTCTGGCTCAAGCTGATCGACGACGATGAGATCACGGGCCTGCCCATGCCCTTCAACCCCCTCACCGGCGAGGGTCGCCTCACCGAGGCTGAGCTCGGCGACATCGAGACCTGGATCACAAACGGTGCCATCCGCGACGAATAATGCCCGCTCTCAAAAGCCTCCTCGCCGTCGCCCTCGGTCTCCTCATCACCTTCGGAGGCCTCCGCCTCGCCGAGGCCGTCACCGTTTCTGAGGTGCCTCGCCCCCACGTCGATCACAACGAGTGGATCGTCGACCTCCCCGGGATCCTCAGCTTCGACGAGATCGACACCTACAACGAGATCATCACCGATCTCGAGGTCGCCACCGGGGTCGAGATCGTCATCGTCATCGTCGACTCCGTCAGCGCCCCCACCCCCCGAGACTTTGCCACCGAGCTCTTCAACGACTGGCGCATCGGCAAAGAGGGCGTCGACAACGGCCTCCTGATCCTCTTCGTCATGGATCAACGCCGCATGGAGATGGAGACCGGCTACGGCCTGGAGGCTGTCCTCACCGATGGCTGGCTGGCCCGCATGCAGCGGGAGAGCATGGTCCCCCACTTCCAGCGGAGTCGCTACGGTGACGGCATCGGCACGGGCCTGGTCGCCATCGACGCCCGCCTCCGACGATTTCCCGACGCCATCGGACACGACTCCTCCTTCCTCGACCGGCCACGGGACTTCGAGGCCCTCCGCAGCCGTCCGCCGGTCCCCGTGATCGTCGGCGGTGTCCTGGGGCTGCTCTCTGCTCTCTTCGGCGGGCTCTTCTTCGTCCGCCGTCGCCGCCGGTACTGCACGAACTGCAAGCAGATGATGGTCGAGCTGCCCCCGGGACAGGCCACCGAGCGCCTGACCCGGGCACAACGACACGAGCACGACGCAGGCTCCATGACCTTCCAGGTCTACCAATGTGAGGGCTGCTCTCGGACCCGGACCTTCGAGAGGTCGAAGATGAACTCCAAGGCCAAGGTCTGCCCCTCCTGTGGATTCCGCACCGTCGAGACCTCCAGCCGGATCGTCCAAGAACCCACCCATGACAGCCACGGGTTCCGCGAGCTCACCGACGAATGCCGCAACTGCTCCCACAAGAGCCACCGCCAGGTCGTGGTCAACCGCAAGGCCAGCCTCGGCCCCAGAGACGACCGCCGAGACGACCGCCGCCGAAGCGGCTCTGGCGGGAGTCGATCCACCGGCGGCTCATCCCGCGGCTCCGGACGGTCCAGCTCCGGACGGTCCAGCTCTGGTCGCAACCGCGGCGGCGGCCGCAGCGGCGGCGGTGGCGCTGGCTCCAGCTGGTGATCAACCTTTTCCCTTGCTTTCTCTCTCGCCGCCCTGTAGTACTACTTCCATCGGTGGTCACCACCGATACACATCTTGAGGAACCCTCAGCATAGAAGTTCCGATTTTTTTCAAGCAGTTCCGCCCTGTTGGGAACGCAAGTAGTACCCTCCTTTGTAGACTTGCCTGAAAAAAGCCGGGTCAGTTCTCAGTCTTGAGCTGGCTCCCCGAGAGACGACCCCGTGAACGGTTCACGTGGTCGGAACAAGCGTTCCGAGGCACCATCTGGCGCCTCGGAGATTAGAACAGTGCATGTCTGACAAGGAAAAAGCGTATGTCGAGAACACAAGGTAAGGTGAAGTGGTTTAACGAGGACAAAGGTTTCGGTTTCATCGAGCGCGATGACGGCGGCCCCGACGTCTTCCTTCACTTCAGCGCCCTGTCTCAGCCGGGCTTCAAGACCATCGCCGAAGACACCGCCGTCGAATTCGACGTCGAGTCTGGCCCCAAAGGTCCGAAGGCCGCTAACGTGATCACTCTCTGAGTCATCACGGCCTGACCTAGGTCTACAGAACCCCGGAGCCTCGGCTCCGGGGTTTTTTCGTTGCATCCCTCCGCCGGGCCATTCATCCTGATCACCGGCCCCACGGGCCCTTGCCGTGACCCCTCGACGAGCCCGCTATGCAGGACACCCCTCGTATTCTCCTAATCCAGGCCCGGGAAGCCGGGGACCCTATGGCCGAACACGAGCGGCAGGCCTTCGCCGCTCGATGCGATCTCCCGGTCTCGGCCTTCTCCACCTTCAACATCGCCCTGGAGTCCCTGGATCTCTTCGATCCCCGTGGCCAGGACGCCTTGATGGTCGGCGGCAGCGGCGCCTTCTCCGTGGTACAGGGAGGCTTCGACTGGCATGAGGACTTCTTAACCCTGATGCGGAGGATCCTCTCCCTCCAGATCCCCATGTTCGCGTCCTGCTTCGGCTTCCAGGGCATCGTCCAGGCCCTCGGCGGCCACCTCGAGAGCGACCCCGACCGGGCCGAGCTCGGCACCTTCGAGATCACCCTCACCGACGCCGCCGACGACGATCCCCTCTTCGGCGACCTCCCTCGGACCTTCGACGCTCAGCTCGGCCATAATGACAGCGCTATCACGCTGCCTCCGGAGCTGATCCACCTGGCCAGCAGCGAGCGCTGCCCCTACCAGGCCATCCGGGTCAAAGACGCCCCCGTGGTAGCCACCCAATTCCACCCCGAGCTCACCCGCAGCGGCAACCTCGACAGGTTTCGCAACTACCTGAAGAACTACAAAAAACCGGGCCACACCTTCGAGGAGGCCATGGCCTACGCCGAGAGCATCCACCGCGAGAGCCCCCACGCCTGCGGCCTCCTCCACTCCTTCGTCGCCGATCTTCACCTGCGCCGAGCTCGCCGGGCCCAGACCGTGAAGTAGCCTGAAACTTGATCTCCCCGCCGGGCATCCTTACACCAGACCCTGGTGGAACCCCCTTCTCTGACAGTCGATCCCACGATGGAACAATTCACCCCCGTCGCCTCCCTGATCGGAGGCGTCCTCATCGGACTCTCCGCGGCCCTCCTGTGGTATTTCAAGGGCCGCATCGCCGGCATCAGCGGCATCTTCGAAGGCTCGATCCTCCCCCGGGGGGCCGACATCGGCTGGAAGCTCACCTTCCTGGCGGGCCTCCTGGTCGGCGGGGCCCTGATGTTCGTCCTGCAGCCCCAGCTCTTCGCCTTTGAGATCACCCGCTCGTACTGGGCCCTCGGGGTCGCCGGACTCCTCGTTGGGTTCGGGACCCGCCTGGGCTCAGGCTGCACCAGCGGCCACGGAGTCTGCGGCCTGAGCCGATTCTCACGCCGGTCTCTCGTGGCCACCCTGACCTTTATGGGCGCCGGCTTCGCCACGGTGTGGGCTATCGGCCACTTCGCCGGAGGTGCCCTGTGAAGCTCGCGATCCCCTTCATCGCCGGACTCCTCTTTGCCGTGGGACTCGCCTTCGGCGGCATGACCCAGCCCGCCAAGGTCGTGGGGTTCCTCGACCTCTTCGGCGACTGGGACCCCAGCCTGGCCTTCGTGATGGGCGGCGCCCTGGCCGTCAACCTCGCCGTCTACCGGTTCACCCGGGCGAAGCGGGAGCGCCCCGTCCTGGACGAGACCTTCCACCTCCCCACGAACACCCAGATCACGGCCCGACTGATCATCGGATCCGCCCTCTTCGGGATCGGCTGGGGACTCTCGGGCTTCTGCCCCGGCCCAGCCCTGGCCTCGGTAGTCACCGGCACGGCCCCGGTGCTGGTCTTCGTCCTCTTCATGGGGCTCGGGGTCTACGGACACGCCCTCACCCAGCGATTCCTGGCCTCCTCAGCCACCGCCGGAGGTGACGGATGACCGCCGTCGACGAATACCTGAAACGCGCCGAAGCCGCCTGGGACGACCCCCACCACTTCCCCGACGACGAGACCCTTCGCCAGATCGCCCTCGACGTCGGCATGACCGACGACGAGTCCCTCGACGCCCATCACCGCGCCGAAGAGCTCGCCGAAGCCGCCGCCCAGGCCCTGCAAGCCGGCCGCCTCCAGGAAGCCCTCCAGGCCGCTCGCCATGCTGCGCTGCTCTCGCCGGTGACCGCCGAACACCTCGTCCTCGTCGCACGGGTCTACACCGCCCTCTTCGATGATTCGAGCGACCCCGCACACCTGGAGCTCTCCCTCTCTCTGGCCGCCCGAGCCGCCGAAGATCACCCCAAGAGCGCCGCCGCTCGCGACGCCCTCGTCGAGGCCCGGGCCCGCTCCCCCCGATACTCCATCTCCTGGCGCCAGGCAGTCTTGATCGTCTTCATCCTCGTCGCCGTCAGCGGCACCATGACCTTCTGCGTCCGTATCACCATGGGCCCCGAGGTCACCCAAGAGCAGACCGAAGACATCCGCCGACAGCTCGAAGAAGCCGGCCCTCCCCCCACTCGTCACTAGTCACCGACTTCGTCGGCTCACTCCGTCGGCAGCGACGGCGGCCGAAACACCGCGAACTCCCCCGTCTCATGGCAGAAGAGCATGTACACCGCCTCCCACGGGATATCACAGTACTTCCGCTGCCCCTGAAACGAGAGCGACGCTCTCACCCCGTCCTCGTCAAAATCGAAGTCCGGTAGCTGAAACCGATAGGAGAAATTCAGCCGCAGCTCTCGATGCCCCAGAAACTCCGGCGGCACCGTGGTCCCTTCTGCCTGGGGATCCAGGGTGACCATCACCATCCCCTGGTTGATCATCCGCGAGAACACCGCGAAGGGCGTCTCCGGTCCCGACTCCTCCGCCCGGATGGCCCCGAAGTCCACCTCCACCACGGTGCCCGGCTCCTCCTCGGGTTCCTCCGCTTCCGGTTCCTCCGGCTCGGGTTCCTCCCGCTCAGGAGGTCCACCGGGGAAGAGCTGCGTGATCTTAGAGGGACCGTCGTTCTTCTCGTCCTTATCGCTCACCTGTGCTCCCATCTCGCCCCCGGCTCTCTGTCCGGGATTCTAACACTGCGCCGATCACCGATCGCAGCCGCTGCAGGTCGAAGGGCTTTCGCACCCAGGGATTGGGCAGCGCCGATAGCTTCTCCAATTGTGCCTGCGTGCACCGGCTGGCGGTCATCGCCACCAGCCGCTCTCGATACTCCGGCGCCTGATCCTGGATCCACTGGAAGACATCGAGCCCCACGCCACCGCGGAACCGCAGATCGCAGAGGATCACGTCGAACTCCCTGTGGCTCCCCAGAAGCTCTACGGCCTCCCCGACGGTCGACACCGCCTCTACTTCATGCTGACTCTTCAACAGCCGCTGGAGGCTCTCCGCCAGCGCTCGGTCGGGCTCCACGATCAGGATCCTTCCAGCCTGCGCCATCTCCGGCTTATCCACCATGGTTATCCGCTGGGTCGTCGGCTCCTCCGACGCCGGCAGCCGGACCCGAAACAGACACCCCTTCCCCCCCCGGCTCTCGACCTCGATGGCCCCCCCGGCGGCGGCCACGATATCCGAGCTGATCGCCAGCCCCAGCCCGGTCCCGTCCTCTTTGGTCGTCACGAAGGGATCGAAGATATGCTGCCGTACGCTCTCCTCGATCCCCGGCCCGGAGTCGACGATCTCCACGATCACCTCGTCCTCAAACTGCCGGCTCCGGATCTCCAACCGCCGGTCCCCCTCGGGCATCTTCGAGAGCGCCTGCGCCGCGTTGATCAGGAGGTTCAAAAAGACCTGCCCCAGGCGGGGCGCCGTCACCGCTACGGGGGCCGTGGGGCGAAGATCGACCTCCAACACCACGTCGGGGCCCAGCTCACTTCGAGCCACCCGCAACGAGCTCTCCAGCGGCCGCTCCACGGAGGTCACCCCCGCTTCGTCTTCTCCCAGGCGAGAGAAGTTCTGAATGCTGTCCACCACCGCCCGAATCCGCTCCGTGCCTTCCCGGGCTGCCCGCAGCCCCGCCAAGAGCTCCGCTCGTCCGGCGTCGTCCAGAGTCTGGCCCGGCGATGACCAATGCTCCTCCATCTCTTTCACCGCGAAATCCAGATTCGCCTGCACGTAGGCCAGTGGATTGTTGATCTCGTGCCCCACGGTGGTCGCCATCGTCCCCATGGCCATCAACCGATCCGACCTCACCCGCCGCGCCATCACTGCCTTCTGCTCGGAGACCTCGTTGAGGATCAACTGAAGTCCCGTCTCTCCATCGATCCACACCGGCCCCCCCCGCACCTCCACAGGACACCCCGCCCTCTCGTCCTCTTCGCTGCCCGCCCAGGCCTCCACCGCCTCAAACGGGGCCTGCCCTTCCAAGAGCTCCCAGAGATCTCGTGACCGCCACGAGTCAAAGAGGTTCTCCACCTCTTCCCCCAGGAGATCTTCTTTGCCCTTGCGACCCCAGAGGTTCACGGCCGCCCGATTGCAGAACACCACTCGCCCCTCCCGGAGCACCACGATCGCCGACGGCGAGAGATCGATGAGCACCCGATGCCGCTGTTCGCTCTCTCGCAGCGCCTGATCGGCGTGAAACCGGCTCAACAACAGGCTCGCCTGCGCCGCCGCCACGGTCATCAGATCCCGATGCTCCTCGGCGAAGTTCCCCGCCAGACGACTCCGAGCCGCGTAGAGCAGCCCCCAGAGATCCCCGTTGACGTGCAACGGCGCCCCCATGGCGCTCGTGATGTTCAGCTCCCGAATCGACTCCGCCCGCCCAAAGTCGGGGTCCTGCTGAATATCGATCAAGAGCAGAGGCTCCTGACGAACCACCACCTCCCGCACCAGAGTCACCGAATACTCCGGCAGCCGCGCCCCCTCTTTCGACGAGGAGATCGCGTGCACTCTCGGCATCTCCTTCTCCAGTCGAAAGAGGATCACCTCATCGGCCCGGGTCACCGCACGGGTCGCCTCCACCAGCCGATCCACCAGGTTTTCCGGCTCGTTACCGGTCAACAACAGCCGCGAGAACTCGTAAAGCCGTCGGAACCCCTCCAGTTCTCCGGTCTTCGTCTCCATCACCCGCCGCCATTATCCATTGATACAAAGGTCTCACTGGTCTCAACAAAAAGTGTGACCGAATCCAACCGGTTCCGCAAACCCAATCTCCCCCTTGGCCAATCCCAGCTTCGTGGTTATCCTCCCCCCACTTGTGCGCGATCCCAATAGTGAATCCCTTCTCTGCGAGGTATGAAGATGGCGACCACCACGGCCCCCCTGGATCTTCTCGAAGGACGCGACGACCTGCCACACCTGCGCAAGCTCCTCGAGCAGCCCTGCCTGATGCCTCTCTTACCACTTCTCTACCTCGCCTGGTCCAACGGTGAACTCCAAGCCCGAGAGCTGGAGCTCCTCAAGGAGCTCACCGCTCGCCTCCCCTGGGTCGACGAGGACGCCCTGCAGGCGCTGGACCACTGGCTCGACCCGGCAGCCCCCCCAGAACCGGTGGAGATCACCGCCCTCCTCCAGGTGCTCCGGGAAGGCACCAAGGAGCTTGGCGAGGCCGAGCGCCTCACCCTGGCTGAGCTCGGCGCCGACATGGCCGCCCTCTACAAAGCCAACGGCCCAGACCAGCCCTGGACCGCAGACGAGATCAAGACCGCCCTCTCCGAGATCGAAGAGGCCCTCGGCCTCGTCGGCGAAGAGGCCGCCGGCGAGCTCCGCACCCAGATCGACGAGCGCCGCCCCGAGCCTCCGGCTCGCACCCCGGAGCCCACCTTCGACGTCCTGGCCATGCGAGATCTCCTCGACGGCTCTCATCAACAATTGCGCAACGATCTCCGACGCCTCCTCGACTCCGACCGATTCCTCTTCCACTACGGCCTCCCCCTCGACGACTACCGCGAGCAGGTCGTCTCCTGGCTGACGATCCTCGCCGAAGAGGGCTTCAGCGAACGGGCCTTCCCCCGCGGTGAGCACCGCGACATGAGCGAGTTTCTCGCCATCTTTGAGACCCTCGGCATCTTCGACCTGAGCCTCCTGGTGAAGTTCGGCGTCCAGCTCGGCCTCTTCGGCGGCAGCATCCTCTTCCTGGGAACCGAGCGTCATCATAAATTCCTCGACGACGTCGCCAGCCTGAAACTCCAGGGCTGCTACGCCATGACAGAGCTCGGCCGGGGATCCAACGTCCGGGAGCTCGAGACCATCGCCCGATACGACTCCGACACCGAGGAGTTCGTGATCCACACCCCCACCGAGTCGGCCCGCAAAGAGTGGATCGGCGGCGCCGGCAAGTACGCCACCATGGCCACCGTCTACGCCCAGCTCATCGTCGATGGCGAGAACCACGGCGTCCATGCCTTCCTGGTCCCCATCCGAGACGACAACCGGGAGCCCCTCGAGGGGGTCCGCATCGAGGACCAGGGATGGAAGATGGGCCTCAACGGCGTCGACAACGGACGCATCTGGTTTGACCACGTCCGCGTCCCTCGCGAGAACCTCCTGGACCGCTACGGCCAGGTCGACGAGGAAGGCCGCTACCAGAGCACCATCCCCAGCGCCAACCGCCGATTCTTCACCACCCTGAGCACCCTCGTGGCCGGCCGCCTGGGCATCACCGCCTCGGGACTCAGCGCCGCCAAGGTCGCCCTGACCATCGCCACCCGGTACGGCAGCTTCCGCCGCCAGTTCGGGCCCGCCGGCAAGCCCGAGATCCCCCTGCTGGAGTACCGCACCCACCAGCGCACCCTGATGCCTCTTCTGGCCAGCGCCTACGCCCAGACCTTCGCCCTCCACCGGCTGATGGACACCTACAACGACCCCGCCCTCGACGATCGCCGAGTCGTGGAGGCCACCGCCGCCGGCATGAAGGCTTACTCGTCGTGGTTCGCCATCGACGCCGTCCAGGAGTCCCGCGAGGCCTGTGGCGGCCAGGGCTACCTCTCCTTAAACCGCCTGCCCCAGATCCGGGCCGACGTCGACGTCTTCGCCACCTTCGAGGGGGCCAACGTCGTCATGATGCAGCAGGTTGCCAAGGCCACCCTCTCGGAGTTCGGCCGTGAGATGGCCGACGGAAACCTCTTCACCATGGCCCGGATGCTCACCAACCAGGCCACCCGCACCATCGCCGAGACCAACCCCGTGGTCACCCGCAACACCGACCCGGACCACCTGCGGTCCTCGGAGTTCCAGCTCAACGCCTTCACCTACCGGGAGAACACCCTCAAGGTGAGCCTGGCGCGCCGCATGAAGCGCCGCCTCGACGACGGCATGGACTCCTTCCAGGCTTTCAACGAGTGCCAGGACCACGCTGTCGCCCTGGCCAACGCCAACCTCGAACGATACATCCTGGAGAGCTTCATCGAAGCCGAGGAGAAGACCCCCAACCTCACCCTCCGGGACATCCTCGCCAGGGTCCGCGCCCTCTACGCCCTCTCCCGCGTGGAAGCCGACGGGGCCTGGTTCCTGGAGAACGGCTACCTGCAGGGCAATAAGTACCGGGCCATCCGCGACGAGGTGAACCTCCTCTGCGCCGAGGTCCGGGAGCACGCCCTCTCCCTGACCGACGCCTTCGGCATCCCCGACTCCTGTATCTCAGCCCCCATCGCCTTCGCCGATCAGAAGGCCCCCGCCGAGGCCCGACACCGATTCGCCCGGGGCGTCGCCGACTGACCTACCCAACGACCACAGAATACCCCACCCGACAGGGCGGCCCGTCGGCATACTCAAACCGGGCCGCCCCTTCGTCGACCACAATCACCGCTGAGCACTTCGTCCCATACACCGGACCCGAGCAGATACAGGTCCCCTCCAGGGGGTCCTCCTCGTCGGTGATCTGCATCCACCCGCGAAAGAACTCCTCCCCCTCTTCGGGCCACTCCTCTACCCCCTCCATGGCGCCCACAAGCATCTCATACCGCCTCGACCGGGCCGCCCCCAGACCCCGCTCGGTCATCACCAGCACGGCCTGCTCTACCTCCTGAAGCCGCACCTCCTCCTGATCGTTCCACACCACAAAGGTCTCTGCCTCGTCGGCCACGACCAGGTGAAACCCGCCGTACTCTCCGGCTCCCACCTTCGCCACCCTCTCGGCCCCCTCCCGGGCCGACTCGGCCTCCAGGGCCATCACCGGTAGCTCCCCTCGGCTCCGATGCTCCGACGCCGGTCGGCTCCTGTACCGGTTGGTGATCGCCGCTACCACGCCCCGGTCGTTCAGCCCTAACCAGGTCCCGCCGGCCTTCAGATCTCGAGGCGCCAGGATCTCTCGCTCCCCCCGCTCCCACCTCATCGGCGGCGCGCTGGGCCGAGACAGCTGCTCATCCCGATTGTGAATCACAAAGAGCCCCGGCCCTCCCCTCAACCCTCGCGCTACGACCAGACTGCACATCCTCGCCTCCTTCACGCTCACCCGTCGTTCTCCCGGCACCGCGCTTTTGTCGGCACCCTACAATATGATAGCCCCATATCGGAAGATCGCTCCTTGCCGACGCGTTCTTCCCCGACCGCACCACCCCAACTGCTCTGAGTCACACCATGCCGAAAGTCATCTGCGCCGTTTGCAAAGACCTCCACGACGTCGACGAAGCCCCGCCGGCCCTGACGAGCTTTGTCTGTGAATCCTGTGAGGCCTTCCGCAAGAAAGCCCCCAGGGAGCACAAAAAGCATATCCCCCGCAAAAAGCACGGCACCCGAGTGATGCTCCCCATCACCTGCGCCCGCTGCGGCAAGGACGACACCCTCGACTACGTCCCCAAAGGCGCCGACTTCGACGACGTCCTCTGCTCGGAGTGCGCCGACGCCGCCTTCGGAGACCGCACGGACTGGCAGAAGGTCCAGCAGGAGAAAGAGAAAGAGGCGAAGAAAGAGTACCCCTTCACCTGCGATGAGTGCGGCCGAAAGGACTACCTGCCCTTCAAGCCAAAAGAGGATCGGGTGTACTCCTGCAATATGTGTCGCTTCGAGCACGACACCCCCTCCAAGGACCGCCTCGAAGGCCGTCAGAAAGCCGGCGGCGCCGGGGTCTTTATTCGGCGCAAGAACAAAGCCTCCGATACCTCCGACGCCCCACCCGAGGATTGACAAGCGGGCCCCCCACTTCTACAAGTCGGGCTGGACTTTTCACATCCTCTCGACGGAACGGCGCTGATGGATCCGAACCTCACCTCCTCTCTCGACTCTCCGGACACCCTCGACTCCGAGGCCCTGACCAACGCCCTGGTGCGAGCCTCCTTCACCGCCGAGGAGAAGGACGGCCTCCGGTTCGACCTCGGTCAAGGTCGGTCTGCCCGGGTGCCCCGCGACGAGTTCCCCGGCGCCCTGCCCTTCGCCCCCGGCGACGAGCTCGCCCTCCTCGTCGAGGAGGACATCGGCGACTTCTTCACCGGCTCCGTCACGAAGGCCGAGAAGCTCCTCATCTGGCGATGGCTGGAGCGACTCAAGCAGACCGGAGACCCCGTGGAGGGCACCATCGTCGCCGAGAACAAGGGCGGCGTCTCCGTCGACATCGGCGTCCGGGCCTTCCTGCCCCGCAGCCACGTCGACCTCCACCGCATCGACGACTGCTCCCCCTACCTCGGCCGAGAAGCCACCGTTCAGGTCATCAAGTTCGACAAGAAGAAGGGCGACATCGTCGTCAGCCGTCGAAACCTCCTCGAGAAGGAGCAGAAGGCCGAACGCAAAGAGCTCCTCAAAAACCTCGAGAAAGGCCAGACCTACGAAGGGGTGGTCCGCAACCTCACCGACTTCGGCGCCTTCGTCGACATCGGCGGCATCGACGGCCTCCTCCACATCACGAACATGAGCTGGGGCCGCGTCGACCACCCCTCCGAGCTCGTCCGCCCCGGCGACACCCTGGAGGTGGTCGTCCTCGACTGGAACCCCAAGAAGAAGCGCCTCGGCCTCGGCCGCAAGCAGCTCCTCGACGACCCCTGGGCCGACGTCGCCGAACGGTTCACCCCCGGACAGATCGTCGACGGCAAGGTCGTCAGCCTCGCCGACTTCGGCGCCTTCGTGGCCATCGCCCCCGGATTGGAGGGCCTGGTCCACGTCTCCGAGCTCTCCTGGACCCGCCGCATCAACCACCCCAAAGAGGTCCTCAACCGCGATCAGGACGTCAAGGTCAAGATCCTCTCCATCGCTGAGGAGAACCGCCGCCTCAGCCTGAGCATCCGAGAGATCGAAGAGAACCCCTGGATCGCCCTGGCCAACCGCCTCGAAAAGGGCACACGCCTCTCCGGCCCGATCCGCAACATCACGGACTTCGGGATCTTCGTGCAGGTCGAAGAAGGCATCGAGGGCCTCGTCCACGTCAGCGACCTCTCCTGGACCCAGCAGGTCAACCCCGCCGAGAAGTACAAGGTCGGCGACGACGTCGAGGTCGTCGTCCTCGACGTCGACCCCGATGCTCAGCGCATCGGCCTCGGCATCAAGCAGCTCGAGGACAACCCCTGGGAGAAGGTCGAAGAGATCGCCCAACCGGGTAAGAAGATCGACGTCACCATCACCCGGATCACCGAGTTCGGCGCCTTCGCCTCCATCGTCGAGGGCGTCGAGGGCTTGATCCACATCTCCGAGCTCAGCGAAGAGCGGGTCAACAAGGCCACCGAGGTCGTCCGCCCCGGACAGACCGTCAACGCCCTGGTCATGAGCTTCGACGCCTCCAACCAGCGCATCGGCCTCAGCCTGAAGCGCGACGACCTCGAAGACGTCGCCTCCGACATGCGGGAGTACACCGACGACCCCGAGGCCGCCTCCACCACCCTGGGAGATCTGATGCGCGACCGCCTCGGGCTCTCCGAGGACTCCGCCCCCGAGTTGGACTGAGCCTTGGCAGACGACGGCAAATTCGGCTTCACCCTGACCCTGATCGCCCTCCTCGTGCTCTGCGTCACCTTCGCCTCCACGGCCCTCACCGGCGGCTCCGACCAGCACCTGCAGGTCATGGCCGTCTCCGGGTTCGCCGCCGTCGTGGGCCACTTCTTCCTCGGCGGCGGCCAGTATCGCCGTCAGATGCTTGAAGCCCGGCGCCGCAAGAAAGACGAGTCGTGAGCATCCGATGAAAGCGATGCAGCTCCGCCGACTCAGCCGCATCGCCGCCGATCTCTTCATCTTCCTCCTCGGCCTGGGCTTCGCGCTCCTCCAGGAGTGGCAGATCCGAGAGCTGATCTGGGGCCTGTGGCTCTCCAGCCTCCTCGTCGGCTACACCACGATCCTCGTGGCCATGGGCGGATTCTTGCTCGGCAAGGCCAAGCTCCCCCCCAAGATCCCCGTACCCCGCACGGCAACCGGACGAGGCCTGATCGCGCTCGGTCTCCTGGCCTTCTTCTCCATGCACTTTGGGATCTTCCACCTGGTCCACGCCATCTTCGTGCACCAGTTCTTTCCCCTCACTGCTGACCAAGGCTGGCTACAGGTACCCGCCTACATGGCCGGGCTCCTCCCCTTCGTGGGCATGATGGCCCTCGGCGAGCGGGACAACCTCAAGAAGGCTCTCGGGGAGTTCGAATTCGGCGGCGCCTACGCCAACGTCGTCCGCATGCACCTGTTGATCTTCTTCTTCGCCTTCGCCGACCACGTCGGCCTTCAGGCCCACGTCGTCTTCGCCGTGATCTACATCGTCTACTTCGCGCCTTTCACCAGGGCTAGCAGCCGTGACGAGAAGAGCTCCAGCGAGACTCCCTCATAGTACCCCGGCCAGCTCTGCGACCACGGGCATCATGGCCTGGACCACGAGGGCCATCCTCCGGTAGTCCAGCTTCTCCGGGGTGTCTTCCCTGGTGTGATAGTAGGGGTATCGAAAAGGCGCCGTGTCGGTCACCATCAACGCCGGATACCCCTCCTGCCAGAACGCCCAGTGATCCGACCACCCCACCCCGGGGATCCCCTGTGGCAGCGCCGCCCCCTCGGACCCGATCTCAGCGTGCTCCCGAAACACCTTGATCGACTCCCGCACCAGGCTCCGCGATCCCAGGTCTCCCACGAAGGCCACGAAGTCCCCACGAGTCGGATACACCCATCCCAGGACCCCCACGGGATACACCTGGCTTCCCTCGGCGTCGTCGAAGTACCCGATCGTCTCCAGGCTGATCATCGCCACGATCTCCTCGCCACGCTCTCGGCTGCGTCGAGCGTACCGCAGGCTCCCCATGTCTTCGGTCTGAAAATACGGCGGCTCCTCGTTGACGAAGAGAACAAACCGCAGGGTCCGCTCGGGCCGGGCGTCGGCGAACTCCCGGGCCAGCGCCAACGTAGCCGCCACCCCGCTCCCGTTATCGTTGGCCCCCGGCGCGTCGTGGGCCGTGTCGTAGTGAGCACCGATCACCACGATCTCCTCGGGCCGAGTCGTCCCCTTCAGCTCCACCTCCAGGTTATGACACTCCACCCCGTCCACCTCGAAGCTCTGCCTGGCCACCTCATAGCCGAACCCTTGAAGGGTCTCCTCCAAGTACACCACCGTATCCTGCAGCGCGTCGGGGCGATCTACGTTACGAGCCCCGAAGGAGCTCCCCAGCACGGTCACATACAACTCCAGCTCCGACGAGAGCGCCTGCAGCTCTGCGGTCTCCTCCGGAAGGGGCCCATCGTAACTCTTCCCTGGCATCCCGATCATGAACCACACTCCCATCGCACCGATGAAGAGGAGCGACGCCACGACCAGGGCACCGACCTTCACCCACTTCATCGCTCCGCCTCGTCGTCAAAGATCACGGCGCTGAGCATCGCCGCGCCGCTCAGCACGGCCCGGGACTCCCGGGCCAGATCCTCTCCCTCTCGGATCTCTACCAGGACCCGTCCCAGGTCACCCTGCTCCGCGAACTCCGCCTCCTCCTGAACCCGACGCACCACTTCGGCGTCGAGGCTCACGTCGTACTCCTGCGCCAACACCTCAGCGAAGAACAAAAACCGACCCTTCAGCCCCGATGGCCCGTCCTCTGCGCAGGCCGCCAACCCCTCCCCGGTCTCTGAGGCACAGACGCTGCGCCGACAACCCTCAAACCCACCGTCACATCCCGGCTGTCCCAGGGCCTCCAGACAACGGGACCGGGCATCGTCGGCCCCGGACTGCGTCGCTCCGACACATCCCATCACGGGACCCACGGGGTCGCTGTAGGCGTCTCGATCCTCGCAGGCCCACCCAACGAGCCCGACTGCGATCAACGCCAACAACCATCGCTTCCGTTCCCCTTCCACACACACCCTCGCCAGCAGTCCCTCGGGAAACCAGTGGGTCATCACCATCTCGGTCAACGCTCGATCAATACTCGATCAATCCTCGATCAATGGGAGCGGAGATAATAAGAACCGCCCTTGCGGGGGTCAAACCCCCGGTGCGCAGTGATGGCGTCGAGCTTGGGCGTGAGAACGGGTGGTTTGCGAGGGAGGGAGGAGCACCGGAGCCCTGCCGCCTCCGGCGCAGGTGTTCGCCGAGTGTGCAAGGGAGCGGTGGAGGTGGAGCCGACCTCGAAGGTGGCGGCTCTCGGCGTCAGAACCGGCAACGGGTGGTTTGCCAGGGAGGGAGCAGCACCGGAGCCCTGCCGCCTCCGGCGCAGGTTTTCGCCGAGTGTGCAAGTGAGCGGTGGAGGTGGAGCCGACCTCGAAAGTGGCGGCTCTCGGCGTAAGAACCGGCGGTGTGCGGTGTGGGGAGGCTAGCGCGGGGCTTGGGGAGTGGGGATGTGGTAGGGAGGACACCTGCGCCAGAGGCGGCAGGGCTCCGGAGGCAGGCTCGAGCCGAAGGTGGCGGCTCTCGGCGTGAGAACGGGTGGTTTGCGAGGGAGCACCCGCCGCCAACCCGGACGCCACGATCGATGCCGCCGCAAACCAACCGATCAACGGGGGTCACCCCCCCGGCGAAGCCACCATCCTGGAACTGCGCCGTCCTCAATGGTATCTCTGGAAGTCCCCTATCGACGGAGCTGAAATGAAGATCACCACCACCTCTCTCCTCCTGATTTGCCTGGCCGTCCTGAGCGCCTGTGGCATCACCGACGACGCCCGCACCTTCGAAAACAGCGGCTCCTTTTGCGTCGACGACGAACTCACGCCGGGTTCCACCGCCCGCCTCCGGGTCGTGTTCAGCGAGTGCATCTCGGCCTGCGCCGAGGACAGACAGACCTCATGCACCATGGAGGAGCGCGACGGGACCTACTTCGTCGAGAGCTCCGCCTCCTACCAGCCACCTCGCGGAACCGCCATGTGCCCCGATGTCTGCGCAACGCTCAGCGCCGATTGCGGAGAAATCACCGTCGACGACACCGAGATCGTAGTGGTCCAGGGCGACGCCTATCACTACCTCGAGCCCGGCTCCGGGCCCACCTGCACCCCCCGGCAAGGGGAAGAACCCCGACCGCCCCGGGTCTTCTTTGACGACCCCCCGGGCGACTTCTGTCTCGGCGAAGAGAGTGGTCAACTCGAACCCAACACCCCGTTCCCGATCGTCTTCCACTCCGATCAATGCCTCTCCACGTCGTGCACCACCGGCTACACCGGCGACTGCCAGATAGACATCCAGGGAAGCAGCCTCTCTATCGGTCTCTCCGGCTCCTACGGGGATGCCTCCCGCATGGACAACCCGGCGTGTACCGACGACTGTGGCCATTGGACCATCGAATGCGACGACATCACCCTCCCCGAGGGTACTTACACTCTCTCCTACGGCGGCGACCCCCGTACCTTCGACGTCCCCTCGGAGTCCGGCTGCTACTGACCGCAAGCGAGTCCTATGATGACCACGAGAACGCTGATCCCTGTGATCGCAGCAGCCCTTACGCTCTTGGCCGCCCCCCTGGCTGCCGAAGCCCCCCACCCCTTGAGCTCCCAGGCGATGGACGCCACCCCGATCCGAGCCTGGCTCGCGTCCTTGGACCGCTACGCCCTCGCCGACGGAGACTGGCGTGACGTCGACGGACATCGCGACCAACCGGTCGACGTCGCCGTCCTCGACGAGGAGGCCCTCGAGATCCTCCACTGCTCTTACGGGATCTGCACACGAGCCCGGGTCCCCGACGAGTCGCTTCTCCTGGTGCCGTCTCAGCCCACCCGAATCCTCGTCCAGGGCACCTCCTTCGTCGAGGTCGCCGCCGGAGCTCACCTCACCCTCCACGCCCCCAACGACCGCGGCACCCGAGCCGTCGAGCTCATCGACGAAACCATCGAGGTCCGGGGCCGAGCCCTCCCCGACGACCTCGGCCGCACCTATATCCACCCATCCTGGACGGCCCCACCGAGGAACTTCAACCTCGTCGACAGCGGCCAGGTCTTCGACCGCCCCGGCGGAGAGGTCATCGCTCGCGTGACCACTGACGAATTCCCCATTCCAGTCGCCATCGAACTCCTCTCTGAGGAGCCCGAAGAGGGACATCTCGAAGTGGTGTTCACCCACCGACTGGCGCGAATCCGGGGGTTCGTCCCCGAGGAACACCTCCATCCTCGGTCCCCTTACCACAGCAGCCTCGCCGGTGCTGAAGACTACAGGTGGGGCTGCTCCCACTGTCATACGATCTCCCTGCCAGAAGGGATCCTCCTCTTTGACCAGCCCGAGGGGAACGTCATCGCCCGCACCGATCGCGTTGACGTCAGAGTTGAACTGATTCCCAGCGATGAGTTCAAGGGATGGCTCCTCGTAAACTATCGATCCATCTGGGGCGCCATCCCTGCCTACATCCCCACAGACACTCCCTTTGAATGGATTACCAGGCCCATTCATACTCACGAATGAACTCTCAGCTACTCTCAGCAGACTTCGACGAGGCCCTGACCTAGGGTTCCCCTGCACACCTCGACTGCCCAAGCTCCCTGCACCCCATGGAGATTCCCATGAAGAGATTCGGCGCCCTCGTCGTCCTGACCGTAGCCTTGGCGGGTTGCCAGTCCTCGGAGCCCCAACGAGCCGAGAGCTCCGCGGCGACCGTGACCGAACCCGCCGAGCGCCCTCCCTCGGAGAGCGAAACGCCTCCGGAAGCACCAGCCCGGAGTCGACCCTCTACCGACTCGAGCTCGACCCACTCGTCGAGCCTCGTCCCACCCATCACCTGACCAGTTGCGCCGAAGCGGCCGTAACGGCCATGACCTTTCCCTCTCTCGAGAGCCCGGTCACGATGGACTTGCACTTTAAGTTCGGCCACGAACAGCTTCGGTGACCAGCATCGGGGTGGGCTAGCAATCGGTCAGGGTCAACGTGTAGGTCTGCTCCGAAGGGCTCCCGTTCAGATTGGAGATCCGCACCTCATGGGCCACCTCTCTGGTCAGGGGGGCCACGGGCCGAAACGACACCATATGGGGCCGGAGCATGTCCGCCTGGTGGTAGGTCAGGCTGTGGGTGCCGATCACCTCCTGGTCGGAGAGCCGCAGGATCTCGATCTCCACCTCGTCGTTCAGCCCCCAGGAGGAGCTCGCCACGGACCATTTGCCCGCCAGCGCGCCCGCCGGGAAGTACCCCGGCGCCGGGTAAGCCGTAAACTCCGGGTTATGACTGCCCCCGCTGCTGAACGCGTACATGCAGGTGTAGGTCCCCCGGGCCCCGAAGGCGGTGTCCACCGCCCGGGGGTTAAACGCCCACCGACGATGACCCAGGCTCGGCACGTTCCAGTCTTCGATGTAGAGCCTCACAGACCCCACGGCGTTGGTGCCCATCGCGATATTGCTCGACCCCGCGCCAGACGCGCCCTGCTGGGTGTAGCAGGTGTAGGACTCGTCGGGGAAGTGGGTCAGCCCCGCCCCCTCCCCGGCCAACACTGTGGCGCAGGCCTGGGTGGTCTCTCGAAGGTTGTCCTGACTCGCCATAGCCTCCAACCCCACGAGCCACCGATACAGGTTCAACTCGGTCATCGCGTTGTTGTGATACACCGAGTCCAGCACTCCCCAGTCGCAGGTCTCCTCGGGCTCGATCTCCCACATCGGCGCCGAGGGGTGGGTCGTGCCGAGCCACATATCGCAGACCTCCTGCTTGCTCCGAGTCACCGGGTCCGGTGCCCCGTCTCGGTCACACCCGTCGGTGGTCGCCGTGAAACCGAACTTGCACCGGCATAGCCCCTGATCGCAGTAGGCGCCGTACTCGCATCCTTCGGACCCACAGGGCCCGGGCGCAACGCAACCGGCGTAGGGATCGCCCTCATAGCCCGTCGCACAGGAACAGGTGCCGCCCTGACAGGAGGCGTTCGCCCCGCAGGTCACCCCGTCACAGGGATCGACCGGCCCCGTGTCCTCCCAGCCTCCACTGTCCCCCGCGTCGGTATCGTCGGCGTCGGGCTCGACGAGCTGGTCGGCGTCGGATCCCGCGTCGGGCTCCCCCCCGTTCGTCTCCCCGCCGTCATCCTCTCCGCCGGCGTCGCCGGAGAACCCCGCGTCGGCCGCACCGCCCGGTGGTCCCGACGTCGGCGGCTCTTCCAGACACCCGGCTACGAGAACGGTCAGGAGCGCGGCGATCAGGATGGCAAAGTTTTTCATGAGATCTCCGGAGGTGCAGTATCACCTCTCCAGGATACCAGAAACCGGCGTCCTCCAAACTGAGATCTCCTGAGAGTACATGAGCTACGACGGACCCGTTGGCGGCGTAGGACACCGGGTCGTCGGGGTTTGCGGCGAAGGACATCGGAACACCGGGGTTTCCGGCGGATCATTTCCACACCGAGTTCAGGGCTCCCACGGTCCACCCCCGGCTAAAGCCAGGGGCTGTAGTGGGCAGGGCTCCGCTGGGGTCATGACCCCGCTCCGCCTGAGATGTTCTCCACATAGTCGACCACTTGAGAACCAACCGGGTGCGGAGTTCGACGGTGCCGGAATGAATCCGGGCCTGGTTCGGAACGACTCCGTTCTCCGAAACATCTCAGGCGGAGCGGGGCCTTGGCCCCTGCGGAGCCCCTCTAACTATAGCCCCGGGACTTGTCCCGGGGTGGACCGTGGGGGCCCTGAACTATGCCTGGATATGATCCGCCGCCAACCCCGACGCTCCGATGTCCTTCGCCGCCAACCCCGACGTTCCGATGTGCTTCGCCAACCCCGATGCTCCGATGTCCTTCGCCGCCAACCCCGACGTTCCGATGTCCTTCGCCGCAAACCCCGACGCTCCGATGTCCTTCCCCGCCAACCCCGGCGTTCCGATGTCCTTCGCCGCAAACCTCGACGCTCCGCTGTCCTTCGCCGCAACCCCCGACACCGCGTTCAACGGCCCACCCCGATATCTCAAAACCGGAGCCACCCCGCGTGGGCCGGTTGCAAATCCGCCCACCGTGTCTAACACTCCTCCGACTACTCGACGACCATGGACCCCAGCCCGGAGCCCAAGATGACGGAAGCAACCTTTACGCTTGGTGGAGAAGTGACGATCCCTCGCATGGGCTTTGGAGCCATGCGCTTGACCGGAGACGGTGTGTGGCATTGGCCCAAGGATCGGGAGACCGCCAAAGGAGTCCTCCGCTCCGCTCTGGACCACGGGATTCGCCTGATCGACACCGCCGACGCCTACGGACCGGAGACCAACGAGTACCTCATCGCCGAGGTCCTCAAGGATCACCGCCCCGACGGCGTGATCGTCGCCACCAAGGGCGGCCTCGTCCGCGGCGGACCCAGCGACTGGCGACGCGACGGTCGCCCGGATCACCTCAAGCGGGCCGTGAAGAACTCCCTTCGCCGCCTGGAGGTCGAGCGCATCGACCTCTACCAGCTCCACGCCATCGATCCCGAGGTTCCTCTCGAAGACTCCCTCGGCGCTATTCGGGAACTCCAAGACGAGGGCCTGATCCGATTCGTCGGGGTCTCCAACTTCGGGATCGTCGAGCTCAAACGGGCCCGCCAGATCGTCGACGTGATCAGCGTCCAGAACCGGTACAACCTGGGGGACCGCAACCAGGAGCCCGTCCTCGAGGTCTGTCAACGGGAAGGCATCGCCTTCATCCCCTGGTACCCCTTAGCCGTCGGTGAGCTCGCCGACGAGCCGGTGCTCCAGGAGATCGCCGCCGACAAAGGAGCCACCCCCTTGCAGATCGCCCTCTCCTGGCTCCTTCATCGCTCCTCGGTGATGCTGCCCATCCCCGGCACCTCATCGGCGGATCACCTGGCCGAGAACTGGGCAGCTCGCAAGATCGAGCTCACCTCCGACGACCTCCAGAAGCTCGACACCATCTGCCCCGTGACCCCGGCCAGGTGAGCTCTCACCGCCCGTTCTTCACCACATGCTCGATGGCCCGATCCACGTCTCGTTTGAACTGATCGAAGTCCACCCGAGCCCCGGTCAGCGTGTTGGAGAGCGCTGAGGTCACCCCACCCATGGACGCCGCTTCCCGCAGCTCCTCCTCGTTGGCACCCAACGCGTGGGCCACCCGGGTGTGGTAGTAGGTGCAGTACTGACACTTCACGTGCGCCGCCACGGCCAGACCAATCAGCTGCTTGGTCTTGTTGTCCAGCCGGGTCTCCTCGCTGTCCTCGATGTCCCGCTGCAGCCCCCAGAGCGCGTGAAATCCGGCCTCAGGCATGGCGTCGAAGAACTCCGGCACGAACCCGTACCGGCCCTTGATCTCCGCTTCCGCTTCTTTTCGATTACTGGCGATATTCTTTCCCATATGCTCCTCCGTGAGCATCGTAGAGTACTGCCTGGTTAGTGGAGCCCCAGACCTTCAGCACCCTCTACGCGGGGTCAAGAATGTAGTCGCCCAAGAAGCATCTCCTCCAGCGATACCTGCGCGGCGGCGAACCCGTCGATGCCCTCGGCGAGCTTGTCCGTGGCCATTCGATCCTCGCCGTGCATCTTATCGAAGGTCTCTCGATCCATGGACACCCGCTCCACATCGGAGGCCTTCGCCATCTCGGGGCTCAGCTTCCGGGGTAGCTCGCCTTCCGTGGTCTGCAGCTCCGTCAACAACGACGGGGCGATGGTCAGCAGGTCGCAGCCGGCGAGCTCACAGATCTCGCCGATGTTCCGAAAGCTCGCCCCCATGACCTCCGTCTCGTAGCCAAACTTCTTGTAGTAGTTGTAGATCTCTGTCACGGACAACACGCCGGGATCCTCATGGGCCGGGTAGTGATCGCGGCCGGTGTCCTTCTTGTACCAGTCCAGGATCCGCCCCACGAAGGGAGAGATCAGCGTCACCTTCGCCTCGGCGCACGCCACGGCCTGATGAAGCCCGAAGAGGAGCGTCAGGTTGCAGTGGATCCCCTCCTCCTCGAGCTGACGAGCCGCCTCGATCCCTTCCCAGGTCGAGGCGATCTTGATCAGCACCCGCTCTTTGCCCACCCCGTGCTCGGCGTAGAGATCGATGATCCGGCGGGCCTTCTCGATGGTCGCCTCCATATCGAACGACAGGCGCGCGTCTACCTCGGTGGACACCCGGCCCGGGATGATCTTCAGGATCCGGTGTCCAAACTCCACGGCCAGCCGATCGATGGCGGCGTCCACCACGGCCCGGGCGTCGGCGCCGTCGCCGGTCTCGGCCTTCCCGCTGGCCAGGGCCGCGTCGACCACCTCGGCGTATTCCGGCATCGCCGCAGCGGCCTTGATCAATGACGGATTCGTCGTCGCGTCCCGCGGCGTAAACGCCTCAATGGAGTCGATATCGCCAGTGTCGGCGACGACGATGGTGTACTCTTTGAGTTGGTCGAGGAGGTTGCTCATCGTTTGTCCTTCCGATCGTAGGGGTCCACTGCGAACGAGACTCTTCTACACGTTTTGGAATATGCGCACCACCCCGCGGACCGAACGGGGAGCCGAACCACGGCCGGGACAAATCCCGAGGTCCGTGGCATCATGGCCGCCCTCGCGGCAACGGCGAGCAGCCTGCATTCACGAGACGCAAACGATGAGCACCCCGACAGTAGTGAGTAATTCCGACGGCCTCTGGGTGATCTCCAAGCCCTCCGGCTGGGTCGTACACCCGACCAACGATCCGTCGATGAGAGATCTGGTGACCTGGGCGACGGAGAGTTTCCCCGAGGCCCAGGGCATCGCTCCGATCCACCGCATCGACCGCCACACCAGCGGCCTGGTCCTGATGTCTCCCGACCCGACCTTGCGGGCCGACGCTGGCGCCTGGTTCGCCCATGACGAGGTCCAGAAGGAGTACCGGGCCCTCGTCTACGGCCCGACACCGGCGACGGGTCGCCTGGACAAGCCCTTGAAGGACGCCCGCCGGGGCAAACCCCTGGCGGCGGTCACGGAGTTTCAGACCCTGGAGACCTTCGTCTCCTGCTCCTACCTGAGCGTGCGCCCTCTGACGGGACGAAAGCATCAGATCCGCCGACACCTCCACGGCATCGACCACGCCATCGTCGGCGAGAACCGGTATCGACCCCGGAAATTCCTCCGGGTCCCCGGGTTCCCGGGCCGGCTCTGGCTCCACGCCCTGACCCTGGAGCTCCCCGACGGCCGGACCTTCTCCGCCTCCCTCCCGCCGAAGCTCGAGGACCACCTGGCTCTCCTGCGTCGCCTCTCGGAAGAATCCGACCCATGACCGACCACGACTTCGACGTCATCATCGTCGGCGGGGGCGCCGCAGGGTTCTTCGCCGCCATCACCTGCGCGGAACAGGACGACGACCTGAGGGTCCTCCTCCTGGAGAAGAGTCGCCGCGTCCTCCAGAAGGTCAAGATCTCCGGCGGCGGCCGGTGCAACGTCACCCACGCCTGCTTCGATCCCCGGGAGATGGCCACCCACTACCCTCGGGGTCATAAAGCCCTGATCGGTCCGCTCCACCGATTCGGAGTCTCCGACACGATCCAGTGGTTCGCCGACCGCGGCGTGGAGCTCAAGACCGAGCTCGACGGGCGCATGTTTCCCACCACCGACGACTCCGTGACCATCGTGGAGTGTCTGAATCAGGCCGCTCGACAGGCCGGCGTCCAGGTCCGGACCCGCTCCGGCGTCCGCTCCATCACCCCGGGGTTTCAGGTCACCCTGGACTCCGGCGACACCCTGAGCGCCCCCGTGGTCCTCCTGGCCACCGGCGGCACCCGGCTGCGAGCCGGTGCCCGACTGGCCGAGAGCCTGGGCCACGAGCTCTCTCCGGCGGTGCCCTCCCTCTTCACCTTCGACATCGACGACCTTCGGATCGACGGACTCCAGGGGCTCTCCGTTGACCCCGCTCGGGCCACCATCCCCGACATCGATCTCACCCACGGTGGCCCTCTCCTGATCACCCACCGGGGGCTTAGCGGCCCCGCCATCCTGAAGCTCTCCGCCTGGGGAGCCAGGGACCTCTTCCACCGAGACTTCCGGTTCACCGTCAAGATTGACTGGCTCCCCGGCCTCGACGTCCCCGCCGCCCTCTCCGACCTCCGCCAACAGGCCGGCGCCCGACAGATCGCCTCTCGCTCCCCCTTCGACGCCATCCCGAAACGGCTCTGGAAGCGCCTCGTCGACGCCGCTGGCATCCCACGAGTCCTGACCTGGGCCCACCTGACCTCCGACGCCGAACGAGCCCTGACCGCCCAACTGACCGCCTCGACCTTCGACGTCCACGGCAAGAGCACCCACAAAGACGAGTTCGTCACCTGCGGCGGCGTCCCCACCGACCAGGTCGACATGCGTACCATGGAGAGCCGCCTCCAACCGGGCCTCTTCTTCGCCGGCGAGCTCCTCGACATCGACGGCATCACCGGCGGCTTCAACTTCCAGAACGCCTGGACCACGGGACACCTGGCCGGCGTCGCCATGGCCTCATCAATACGCAGCGGCGGCGGCGGCGGTAACCCCACGTGACAGCCCCCCGGGCCTGGCGTAGAGTACGCGGCATCTCGCTTCATCTCCGATACCTTCCATCTTCTTACGGCTCCACCTCCTGACCCAGGATAAGACCCATGCGATTCCAGAGCTGGCTCATCCTCTTCCTGCTCGCCATGACAACAGGATTCTGGAGTTGCGAGACCAACGACCCGACGCCGGACACAGGCCTCGTGGACGCCTCCGCCGAGCCCGACGCCACCGAGCCCGACACCACCGAGCCCGACGCCACCGAGCCCGACGCCACCGAGCCTGACGCCACCACAGAGCCCGACGCCGACCCGCAGGACCCCTGCGCCGCGATCTTCTGCGGCGAAACTGCCGTCTGCCAGGAGGGCGTCTGCGTCTGCCGCGAAGGCTTCGAGGAAGATCCCGTCGACGGCTGCGTCCCCGTTGCCACCCCCGATCCCCTCTTCGCCTCCCACGAGATCGGCGTCCGCTATCACTCTCTGGAGGGCAGCCCCGCTGTCTTTCAAGCGACCTTTCTCAACGACTACCACGTGGGCACGAACCGGGCCGACGCCATCGACCAGATGCAGGAGATGGTCGACTCAGGCATAACCCTGATCCACCTGACGATCTGGCCCGCCGGCGCCCCACCCCACTCCTGGGGCAGCCACTTCCCCCTCTCCACGCAGGAGCTCGACAACCTCGAAGCCTTCGTCGAAGACGTCGGGGCGCTCCGCTCCGCGGACACCGGCGTCGCCCCGATGCTGCATATCTCACTCCTCGACGGCGGGGACTCCCAGTTCAAGACCGTCCAGCAGAACGACGTCTTCCCCATCGCTGGCGGCGGGCACCGCGACGGGACGCAATTCCTGGCCACATGGCGCCAACTGATCGACGACGTCGTCGACCGCGTCGGCGACATCCGCCACGACGATGACTCCCCCGTGGTCCAGCGGATGTACCTGGGCGGCGAGCTGATGCTCCGTGAAGACGGCTCCAGCCCCTACGACGGGCCGGCAGGCTGGACCCTGCAGTGGTTCCTGACCAACACCTTCCCCCACTTCTGGGACTCTCTGGAGGCCGTGGAAATCGTGCCCAGCACCTACTTCTTCGCCTGGCCCGTCGTGGCCTCCCAGATCTTCGACGGCTCCTGGCTCGACATCGTCGCCTCCACCCTGACCTGGTGGCAGGCGAACCTGCCCGGGCGCGTCCCCGACCGCCTCGACATCAGCGTCTACACGGGCGACCACAGCGTCCCCGACTACACGGCCCAACAACGCCAGCGCATCCT
>SKON01000051.1 GCA_007120035.1 Myxococcales bacterium | reverse complement strand
GCCAGGATGAAATCCTTCCACCTACTGATTTTGCTCACACTCGTTGCCGCCTGCGCAACCCACGACGCCAGTACCGAGTGGGACCTTGTCGACGACTCTCCAGATCCTCTCGATCACGAGGGAGGAAGTGACGACGATGACTCCCCAGACGAACTCGACCTACCCGACGACCTCGATGATGCAACCGACGACGATGAACCGGTCGCTCGGTCATGCTCGGAGCTCGATCTCGACAACTGGGATCCCGACGACTTCGCATTCGAACTCTTCCACTACTTCTCCTGCCGCAGACCGACAGACGAAAACCTCGTCTTTTCCCCAACCCTCGCCCGGCTCACGCTGATCGAACTCGCCGAAGAGCTAGGAGGCGCCGAAGGTGACGAGATCGCCGCCCTTCTCGGTGCCGAGACGGTCCATGAAGCAGCCCAGACTGCAGTCGCTCTTCGGAGTCAACTGCTGGATCGCAGACCCGTTGATTCCAGCGGGTACATCGTCAACGCGGAGGCACCGGTCGAATACTCCATCGAAGAAGACGACCTCGACCAACTCATAGCGGCCCTGGGGATCGAGTTTTTCGACACCGATTGTTCCGATTCTTGTCGCTACGTAGCCCGAAACGAGCGCTGGGACGAGCACTTCTTGGACGGGGCATCTCCTGATCCCAACGAATACACCCAGGGTATGGTCCTTCGGGGGCAATGGGAGCACCACTCAGGGTTGGAGTTCAACGTGATCCGGGAGTTCGACCGCGCGGACCGCCGTCGCGTACCATTTCCCCGTCAGGGACGAGATGCACGATACTACCGGTTGGGTGAGATCAATCTCATCGAATTCCGGCTGGTGGGCGGCGAGATCTCTCTATTCCTCGTGGACTCACCCAAACAGCCTGATGAGCTCACCGCCCGCTTGGACAACGATCTCTTTCAAGAATGGGTCGATGCAATGCGATCGGTCTCGCACTACGCCTCGGTCTCCTATCCACCCTTCGACATCGTCGACTCCCTCGACATCGGATCGGCGCTGCAACTCCCGATAGCCATCCAGACGACGACTCGCTCCCAGGTGGACCATCGAGGAATCACTTTCCCGACTCCGATCGACCTTCGCTTCGACCGCGACGATGTCTCCTACACCAGGGGTTCACTCTCTACATCCTACTTTCGTTTCAAAAAACCTTTCCTCTTCTTCGTCATCGACCACCCGACGGGATCACTTCTTCTCCTGGGTCGAGTAGCAGACCCGATCTCCATCGATGACTGGAAATCCCAGGTGGGAGATGTTCCCCCTCTTCTCAATCGCCCCTGAAGAGCTACAACGACTGACCTTCGCTCGCGAGTCGTGCCTACCGGCCCGAGCTGCAGGGCGATCACCTCGGTGTCGATCTCAAGTTCCGCCAGCCGCTCTGGGAGCATCGCCGGTGCCCGGTCTCCCGTTGCCAGGACGAAGAGGGTCAGAATGTTGGGAACGCGGGGGTTGACGCCGACGGCACGGGACCAGATGATCTTCCAGCCGCCCTCGGCCGAGTACCAGGCGGCCACCGGCGCCAGGGACTTGATATAAGCCCCTGCGCCCTCGCGGTAAAGGTCCGGGCCGGCAGTCATCGGGAGTTTCATGGCCACCATCTTCAACCTACCCCCCAAGATCGCCCTCCTCCTGGGGCTCTTGGCCCTTGTGGGATGCGCCACGGTGGCCACCACCAGCCCGGTGTGCATCGCCGGCGCCCGGTTGGACGACGGGGGTGTCTGCGCGGCTCAGCAGGCCCCGAACCACCATATCCCCTTCCGTGAGGGGACCTCCGTCACGGTCACCCAGGGCTTCCACGGCTTCGCGAGCCACCGCCAGGACCTGGCCTTCGCCATCGACTTCGCCTGCGACGAGGGCACGCCGGTCACGGCCTCTCGCGATGGCGTGGTGTGGTCCGTCCGAAAAGACTCCGCCACGGGCTGCGCCGACCCCTCCTGCGTGGACGACGCAAACTTCGTGGTCCTCGACCATGGCGACGGCACCTACAGCTCCTACTTTCACCTCCAACGGGAGGGGGTGCTCGTCGAGCCCGGCGACCAGGTCTGCCAGGGAGAGGTGATCGGCCTCTGCGGCAACACAGGCTTCTCCACTGGCGCCCACCTCCACTTCTCCGTGATGAGCACCCAGTGGACGACCATCCCCGTGCTCTTCCGAGAGCGCAACGGCGCTCACCCCGGGGTGCTCCTGCCTCGGACCGCCTACACCTCCGAGAACCGCCGCACCTCTCAATGCCGACCCACGGAGTACTCCACCCTGGGCCCCGACGCCTTCGCCCACCGCGGGATCCTCCTCCACCACCGTGTCCCCACCGTCCTGGGCGGCGACCGAGACCGGTCCGTGGTCTTCCAGGGCACCTACTCCGGCGAGATGACCCACGTCGCCGTCCACCGCCGCCCCACCTCGGGCGGAGAGTGGATGGAGCAGTGCGTCCCCGTCGACGACCACGGCCGGTTCGCCTTCCGGTTGAACTGGCCGGAGTCCCGCTTCGACCCGGGCTACTACTTCCTGATGCTCACCGGCAGCGACGAGACCTGCGACGCCCCCGGGTGGTCCTGGTCGTACCGGATCCGGGTGGACGGCGACTGATCACTCCCCGCCATGCCACAACGCGTCGTGCTCGGCGTGGGTCCGAAGGTACGCCCCGGGCTGGTAGTGCTCGTCGTAGTAGTCGCAGTCCAGGTGGACGGTCTGGACGAACCCGGGCAAGACCATCGTGGTCCGGGTGCCTGGGAAGGTCCCGTGCTTGTCGTAGACGTAGCGGGCGACAGCCTTCAGGCAGTCGACGAACTCGTCGGTGGCCACCGTGACCGATTCCTTCACCTCCCTGGCCTTTCGCCAGGGCCCCTGGTCGTTGATCGCGTAGGCGCCGTCGTCCCCGAACTTGCGGGCCACGAAGATCTCGACGGCCTCGTCCATATCCGCCGTGAAGGGCGGGCAGAGGCCCTCGTAGGCGCCGGCGAGCCCCACGGGATTCTTCATTCCCTGGTGGTCTTCGACGAACTCGAAGCCCAGGCCCTGGATCCCCTCGTCGGCGAAGGCCCCGAGCACGCTCCACCGATTCAGCCCCGCCAGGTAGAGCCCCCCGAGCCCCATGGCCTGCATCACGAGGACGATGTTATGGCCGATCATGGCGAGCTCCAGGCAGCCCGTCTCGTAGGCGTCGTCCTGCACCTCCTGGAGGGGCAGCGCGCGCTCCTCGTGAATCAGCCCGGACCGCAGGAAAGGCTCCAGCTCGCCGGCGGGCTCTCCCGTGTCACGGTCCACCAGAAACGCGCCGTGGGCCAGCGCAAGCGCCACGAGCCCCAGGAACTGCTCGCTCGCGTCTCCCACGGGCATCCACAGCGTCGACCCCGGGGCGTTGGCCATCCACAGGTTCGGGGGCAGCATGTGGGGTGGGCGGGCTGGCAGGTCCAGGCGCTCGTCGGAGAGCTGCACCGTGTGCTCAGACCGTCGTGATCGCTCATCGGTGCTCCGTGGGACCTGGGGAGTTGAGCCCCGAATCCTACGGACCGACCGCGCTCGGGTCAAAGTGCAGACACCCAGCGTGTGATCCGTCTCCGTCGGTGGATCTACTCCTTTCCGCAGCGGGCCTTGGCCCGCGAGGACGTTCGGGCCGCTGTTTCAGGCCCGACTCGCTGAGCCTCGTGGCCTTGGCCCGAGGAGAGGTGCCAGATTTGCCCCCTGGGGTCGCTGGTGGACGAGCCGCCGGGGAGGAACGATTTGTGTAACGGAGATCAAGGGCGGCGCGGAACCTCCCCTCGGGCCAAGGCCGCGAGGCTTCGCGAGTCGGGCTTCGCCCGAGGGTCCTCGCGGGCCAAGGCCCGCTGCGGGCTACGGGCCAACCGATCGCCGTGGATCACACTCGGACTACCACTTGGTGGAACCACCGGGCTCCAGAGCGATCACCTCGGTGTCGATCTCCAGATCCGCCAGCCGCTCCGAGAGCATCGCCGGGGTCCCCGTGAGCAACGGGAAGGTCCCAAAGTGGCAGGGGATCACCTCTTCGACGCCCACGAGCTCACAGGCGATGGCCGCCTGGTGAGGATCCATCGTGAAGTGGTCACCGATGGGCAGGATCGCCACGTCGGGCTCGTAGAGCTCGCCGATCCACTCCATGTCCCCGAAGAGGCTGGTGTCGCCGGCGATGTAGAGGGTGCCGCCGTTGGAGAACTCCACCACCAGACCGGCCGCCTCGCCGAGGTACTGGATCTGCCCATCTTCGGTCTGGAACGACGAGGAGTGTCGGGCGTCGGTCATGGTGACCCGGATCTTCAGATCCTCGATCTCCACGGTGCCGCCCTTGTTCATGCCCACCAGGCGGTCGCTCTCCACGCCCTTCAGCCCCAGCCAGCTCGTCAGATCGAAGATGCCCACGATGGGCCCCGTGGAGCGCTCGGCGCAGGCAAAGACGTCGCCGATGTGGTCGTTATGACCGTGGGTGATCAAGATCCCGTCAAACCCGGCGTCGTGGAACGCCTTCGGACACTGGGGGTTGGACTCCACCCAGGGGTCCACAAGCAGCTTCTTTCCTTCCGGCGTCACGATCTGAAACGTGGAATGTGCCAGCCAGGTGATCTCAACTCCTTTCAGTCCCATCTTCGACCTCCTTCGGTCATCGGTTTGTTGGGTCCCATCTCATCAACACATGCGGAATCTCGGCCTCGTCGAAGGGCTCGCCATCCCTTCGCCATCCCAGGCGCGTGTACCAGTCCTCCAGATACGCCTGGGCGTGAAGGGCAGCACGGCGGTCGGCGAGGAGCTCTCGCTGAACGGCCTCCATCAGTCGGGTCCCCAGTCCCTCTCGCTGCCGGTCTCGGGCCACAGCCACTCGTCCCACCTTCACGGGGTCCTTATCGCAGAATACCCGGGCGGTCCCCACGAGCTCGTCGCCGACGTAGAGCAACCCGTGGTGACACTCCCGATCGCGGCCGTCCACCTCGGGCTCAGCGGTGATCTTCTGCCCCACCACGAACACGTCGTTGCGCAACACCATCACGTCGTAGAGCTCGTCCAGGGTGAGCTCTCGAAAGTGCTTGCAAACAAACCGCTCGCTCATCACAGCACCGCGTCGGGTTGCCGGTCCGGGTGGGCCGCCTGAAAGGCCGAGAGCTCCTCGGCGGCGGCCTCGATCTCGAGCAGACGCCCCAGCTCATCGAAGGGCACCGAGAACCGCCGGGCGTTGTAGAGCTGGGGGATCAAGCACACGTCGGCCAGAGTCGGCGCGTCGCCCACGCAGAACGGCCCCCCGTGGTCGGGGAGCATCGCCTGATACGCCTTCAGGCCGCGCTCGATCCAGTAGGCCGACCAGGCTTTGGCGTCGACATCGCTCTCGGCCTTGAGCTTCTGCATCACCGCCAGGTTCTGCAGGGGCTGCACCCCGGAGTTGATCGCCTCGGCGAGCTGGCGGATCTTCGCCCGCTCCAGGGCGCTCCCGGGGAGGAGCGGGGCCCGGGGGTATCGCTCCTCCAGAAACTCCAGAATCGCCAGCGACTGGGAGAGCTCGGCCACCACGTCGCCATCGCGGACCTCCAGCACGGGCAGCTGCCGCATCGGGTTCTTCGCCCGAAAGTCGTCCCGATGTTGGTGTCCCCCGTCGTCCACGAGGTGAACCGGGCAGTTCTCGTAGGACAGACCCTTGAGCTCCAACCCGATCCGAACTCGCCAGGAACAGGAGCTTCGCCAGTAGCCGTAGAGCTTCATCTGTGCCTCCTGGAAACCGCGGCGGACTTAATTGGCCTTCACCACCTTCTGCTCGATCGTCCCGAAGAGGTTCTTCCCTTCGGAGTCGAGCATCTCGATGGACACCGTGTCGCCGGGAGACATGAAGGGCGTCTTGAACTCGCCAGTGTCGATCTTCTCGATCATCCGCTTCTCCGCCAGGCACGACGAGCCTCGGGACCGGTCCTCGTTGGAGACCGTCCCGCTTCCCAGGATGGTCCCCGCCGTGAACGCCCGGGTCTTGGTCACGTGGGCGATCAAGTCGTAGAAGGAGAAGTGCATCTCCGGACCGGCGTCGGGGTCGCCGAAGAGCTCCCCGTTGTAGGTGGACCGCAGCGGCAGATGAAGCCGCCCGTCCTTCCAGTAGTCGCCGAGCTCGTCGGGGGTCAGGGCAAAGGGCGCGAACGCCGTGGCCGGCTTGGACTGGAAGAACCCGAAGGACTTGGCGAGCTCTCCCGGGATCAGGCTCCGGAAGGTCACGTCGTTGAGGATCACCACGAGCCGCACGTAGTCTCCAGCCTCCTCGGGGGTGACTCCCCGGGGGGTGTCGCCGAGGATCACGGCGATCTCGGCCTCAAAGTCGGCGCCCCACTCCACGTTGGGCACCTCGATGTCGTCCGTGGGCCCCAGCAGCACCCCGGAGCCCCCCTGATAAACCAGGGGGTCCGTCTCCAGAGTCTCCGGAGGCTCCGCGTTTCGAGCCTTCCGCACGAGCACGATGTGATTGATGTAGGCCGAGCCGTCGATCCACTCGTAGGCTCGGGGAAGCGGCGCGTCGAGGCGGCTCACGTCCACGGGCTCTCCCTTCACGTCGCCGGACTCCAGCGCGTCGGCCAGCTCCCGCAGGCCCGGCTCCACCTCCTCCCAGCGATCCAGGCCGTCCTGCATCGTAGCGGCGATCTTATCGGCCCGCGCGTAGACCCGATTGTCCCTCCGAACCACGACCAATACGCCGTCCCGGGTCCCGTCTCGTAGCGTCGCCAGCTTCATCGATCCTCCTCCGTGCCAGATTCATCCAGGGTTTCTTTCGAGCTGGGATAGACCTATCCACCGTGCCTCCTGCTGTCAATGGCACCCCGGGAGATCCCCGAAACGACGAGAGCGCCCTCCCGAAGGAGAGCGCTCTCGAAGACGTCTCGAACCTCAGCGCTTATTCATCAGCGCCGTTGAAGACTCGAATCGCGGCGTCGCCGGTCTCGCAGAAGAACCCCGAGGCGCCAAAGATTGCGCCGTCGAAGCAGTACGGGGCGACCTGGAGCACGTAGTCACCGTCCTCCTCGATCTCCAGGACCAACGCTCGGTCCCAGTACCGCTCATCCGCTTCTTCGTCGGCGACCTTGAACTGCTCCATCAGGTACGAACTCTCAGCGATCTCGTCGCCATCGTCGTTCCACAGGCTCATCTCGGTCTCGAGGTTCGCCACGTTATCGGAGGTCACCACGATCCAGTCTCCCGCCTCGGCGCTGAAGCTGAAGTACCGGTTGGGAATCTCCTCAGCCGTGTCCACCTCTGATTCGTCGAACTCACCGGTGATCTCCACCGGCAGGGTGACAGCAGCGGCGTCTGCCACGGCGTCGTTACCCTGGTGCAGGTCCTCGCTGTTGTAGGACTGCCCCATGATGTCGAAGGAGTAGATGGTCACGTCCATCTCGAAGTCCTCTCCACCCCGGAAGAACTGATCCCGGAAGAGCATCAGAGCTTCGGCGCCGACGCTCCAGTAGTAAGCGGTGACCCGCTGGGTGAAGTCCAGGGTGGACTTCGAGCCCACACCGAAGGCCGGCACGAAGGGATCTTCGGCGGTCCCTTCTTCCAGGTCGGAGTCGGCCACCATGAAGATCAAGGAGTCCTCCGGCACGGAGAGGGAGAAGAGCTGCAGGTCGCCCACGTCAGCCAGGGAGAAGGTGAAGGAATCACCGGACTCCACGGCGATCACCTCGGGATCGGCGGCGGAGAGGCTGATGGTGTACTCGTAGTCATCACCACCTTCGGCTGCGTCCTCATCCTGGAAGTTCCGGGCGTCGGAGACGACCAGCAGGTACGTGATCGGGCCGTCTTCGTCGGGGGCCACGCCGATGGTCATCCCAGCGGCATCGCCCACGTTGTACGCCCGTCCCACCTGGTCGGCGGTCTCTTCCTCGAAGGCCACAATCGCCGGGTGCAGGGTGTCTTCGTTATGAGCGTCGACGCGGACCAGCTTGTACTCGCCAGGCTCCACGGTGACCCGGAAGTAGTCGGCATAGATCCCGACCGGAGCTTCTCGGATCAGCCCTTCAAAGGAGTCCTCTCCTTCCGGATCGAGGGTCAGCTCGATGGGGTGCGCCGGGGAGGAGTCCACGGTCTGCATCACCACCTGATATTCCGTGGGGTTGAAGTTGAACGAGAAGTCCACCACGGCGACCAGCTCGTCGCCTTCTTCCACCATCTCGGCCAGACCGCCGGCGGTGCTGAAGTCGATCAGCTCGTTACTGCCAGCATCCCACACGAAGAGGAAGGGCGTCCGATCGCTGGCCACGGAGAAGTCTACCAACCCCGATTCGTCGGCGGTGGCCGAGAAGGAGACCACGCTTCCGTCGGTGACCTCGCCAGACTCCGCGCCAGGGATCTGGGACGCTTCCGGAGCCAGAGCGCTCGCTTCGGTGCCAAGGGCCCACCCGGTGTCGTCGCGGCCGGCGTCGTTACTACCCGTCGCTTCCACGACCAGCTCGTACCGGCCATCCACGTGAGCGAAGAACTGCCGCTGCGGCGACTGTTCCGCCCAGTACTCCCGGGTCAATTCACCGTCGGGATCCACGAAATACACCGTGAACTCGAAGGGCTCGTCCTGGATGTACTGCTCCAACTCGATGGTGCTCACCGTCAGGACCTCGCCACCTTCCAGGTCCACGCTGAACACGTGGTATCCAGAGGCTGCGAACCGCCCACCGATGCTCTCGCCGGCGCTGATGGCCGTCGGCGCGTCGTCGTTGCCGATGCCGGCGCCCACCCAGTGATCGACCAGGTCAGGAAGAGTGTCCTCATCCTGGTTCTGATTCTGGTTCTGGTTCTG
>SKON01000149.1 GCA_007120035.1 Myxococcales bacterium | reverse complement strand
TCGCCTCCTGGGGTCGCTGGTGGACGAACCGCCGGAGAGGAACGATTGGCGTGCAGAACCGCGCCCCCGCAATCCCGCACCGATCTCGACCCGCTCCCCAACCTCGGCTATCCTCCCCCCACCAGTGTCCCCCACCAAAGGAGTCCCCTTGACCGCCCCGGAGACTGTCCGCCCCATCAAAGACCTCCCCATCCCCACCGGCACCCGTCTGGGAGGCAACCTCAAAGAGTTCCGCGCCGACATGCTCGGCATGCTCACCCGGGTCTTCGCCGAACATGGCGACCGGGTCCGCCTCCGATTCCTCTACGAAAACGCCCTCTTCATCGCCCACCCCGACGACCTCTACAAGGTCCTGATCTCGGACCAGAAAAACTTCGCCAAGCGAACCCGGGGCTACAAAGCCATGCACTCCCTCCTGGGCAACGGGCTTGTCACCAGCGAGGGAGACTTCTGGCTCCGCCAGCGCCGCATCGCCCAACCCTCGTTTCACAAGAAGCGCATCCGGGGCTTCGCCGACACCATGGCCGCCGTGGCCGCCGAGAAGGCCACCACCTGGGCCGCCGACCCCGGCGACGGCGGCCACGTCGACATCGCCGACGAGATGATGGAGGTCGCCCTCGACATCGTCGGCCTCACCCTCCTCAGCACTCGCCTCGCCGACCACTCCGACGAGGTCGGGCCGGCCCTCGAGCTCGTCATGCGCGACGTGATCCGCCGCGTTCAAGAGCCCCTGGTCTTCCCCCTGGCTGTGCCGACCCCCCACAACCGCAAGGTCCGCCAAGCCATCGACACCCTCCACGAGGTCGTCCACGACATCATCTCCGAGCGCCGAAACTCCTCCGACAATCCCCCGGACCTCCTCACCATGCTCATGGAGGCCACAGACGAGGACACCGGCGAACAGATGTCCGACGCCCAGCTCCGCGACGAGGTCATGACCATCTTCCTCGCCGGACACGAGACCACCGCCAACGCCCTGACCTGGACCTTCTTCCTCCTCGCCGAGCACCCCGACGTCGAAGCCCAGCTCCACGAGGAGCTCGACCGGGTCCTCCCCGACCGCCGCATCCCCACCGTCGACGACCTCTCAGACCTGAAGTACACCCGCATGATCATCGACGAATCCCTCCGCCTCTTCCCTCCCGTGGCCATGATCGCCCGCCGCACCAACGAGACCTACCGCTTCGACGACATCGAGGTCCCCCCCGACACCTTCATCCTCTTCGCCCCATACGTCACCCACCGCCACCCCGAGTTCTGGGACGACCCCGAGCGCTTCGACCCCGAGCGGTTCCGCGAAAAAGACCCCGACCGCCCCCGCTTCGCCTACTACCCGTTCCTCGGCGGCCCCCGCCAGTGCATCGGCAACACCTTCGCCCTCATGGAGGCCCAGCTCGTCCTCGCCACCCTCGCCAGCCGCTTCCGCTTCCACCGCCTCACCGAAGGCCCCCCCGGCCTGGATCTCACCATCACCCTCCGCCCCGAAGGCGGCATGCCCATGCGCCTCCAGGCCCGGTGACCTCTGCCCTCCGACCTCCGACCTCTGACCTCTGTCAACCCGTCGCCATGATAAAGAGCATCAACGGCAGGAGCACCACCCCCATGGACTTCCAAAACCCCAGCCCATAAAGCCACCGCATAGCGCTCACCTCCAGGTTGAACACCCAGAAGATCATCAAGAAGTGCCCTAACGAAAAGCTCCCCAACGGCGGCGCCACCATCAGCACATACCCGGACAGCGCGTACCCCGAGATCCGGGCTACCACCCCCCAGCTCGTCGACACCCCGAAGATCCGCAGCGAGCAATACAAGAGTGCCGTGTGGAGAAAGTAGGTGATCACCGCCCCCAGGGGGATCATCAAGAAGAGCGCCGCCTCCGTCGCCCCCGCGGTCATCCCCAGAGCTTCCGCGTTCCTGGCGATGTCCTCGGCGTAATCCGCCCCCACGGCCTTCTCCCATAACCCGTTGGCCAAAAGCCCCAACGCCACGCAGACCGTCCCGAACACCGCCGCCGGCGCCCACCCCACTCCCTGGGTCGGCATCCCGGCGAAGAACATCTGGGGCGAAAAGATCGCCTGCGACAGGGTCTGCCGAAACCCGGCGAACGTCGGCCCCGGCTCCTCGGCTTCAAAGGGGATCTCCACCACGGGCATCCCCCCCCGGCATCGGGTGCAGACGGCGAGCCCTCGCAGATCCGTGCCGTGGCACCCGGCGCAGATCTCCTCTCCGCACCGGGTACACATCGCCACCGCCACCTGCCCCTCGTGGTGCCCGCAGGTCCGATCCTCGACAGCGATCACTTCTTCTTGTTCCGATTCCGGGCTTTACGCACGCTCCGTCGCTTGCGCTTCTTCTTGCTCCGCGACATGGACTTCGACTTCGTCCCCTTCGACGAGCCCTGCATCTGACCGCCCGGCGGGGTGTACCCCGGCGGCAGGTTCGGGCCTCCGAGCCCCGGGATTCCACCTCCCGGGCCGCCGGCGCCTCCGCCCATCAGGTCCCCCAGGATGGAGCTCATGTCCATATCCTTCATGGACCGCAACTGATTGAGCTGCTTGAACCCCGGGATCTTCCCCAGCAACCCGCCGCCGCCCATGTTGCTGAACTGCTGCATCATCCCCCGCATCATATTGAACTGCTGGATCACCTGCTCGACCTTCTCCTCGGTGTTCCCCGACCCCTTGGCGATCCGCCGCACCCGGTTGGGCTGCCGGGTCAAGAGATCCGGCTGGGTCCGCTCCCTGATGGTCATGGACTGGATGATCGCCCGGATCCTGGTCAGCTCGCTGTCGTCCACCTGGGCCGTATCCGGCAGGCTCCCCCCGAAGGGCATCATCTCCATCAGGTCGCTCATGGACCCGAGCTTCGAGATCTGCTCCAGCTGGTTGTAGAAGTCGTTGAAGTCGAACTCCCCCGACAACATCCGCATGGCGTCCTTCTCGGCCTTCTCGGCCTCCTCCTCCGAGAGGGATCGCTCAAACCGGTTCATCAGGCCCATCACGTCCCCGAACCCCAGGATCCGGTTCGCCAGGCCCTCGGGTCGGAACTCCTCGAGATCGTCGAGCTTCTCCCCCACCCCGATGAACTTGATCGGCTTGCCCGTGATCTCCTTGATCGACAGCGCCGCCCCGCCCCGGGCGTCACCGTCGAGCTTGGTCATGATGAACCCGTCGATCTCCAGCCGACTGTTGAACTCTTTCGCCGTGTTCACCGCGTCCTGACCGATCATGGCGTCAGCCACCAGGAAGATATTCTCCGGCCGGGTGGTCTCCACGATCTCTTCCAGCTCGGTCATCAGCACGTCGTCCACGGCCAACCGACCGGCAGTGTCGAAGATCACCACGTCCCGACCCTTCTTCTCCGCCAGCTTCAGCGCTTCCTGGCAGACCTCCACCGGATCGCCCCCCTCCACGGCGTGGACCGGCACGTCCAGGGATCGCCCCAGGACCCGCAGCTGCTCGATGGCCGCCGGACGGTATACGTCGGCCCCCACCAAGAGCGGCTTCTTGTCGTGCTGGTCCATCAAAAACCGGGCCAGCTTCCCCGTGGTCGTCGTCTTCCCCGACCCCTGCAGACCGACCATCATGATCTTCGTCGGCCCCACCCGGGGGTTCGCAAACACGATGCTGTTGTCTACAGGCCCCATCAGGGCCTCCAGCTCGTCGTGGCAGATCTTGATGAAGTGATCCCCGGGGCTGACCTCCATCTTTCCGTCGGAGCCCTTGGCCTTGACCTGCACCACCTCCCCCAGGGCCTTCTCCTTGACGGTTTTGATGAACTGCCGGGCGATCTGGTAGTTCACGTCGGCCTCGAGCATGCTCATCCGGATGTCCTTCAGAGCCTGATCGATATTCTCCTCGGTGATCTCCCGCTTGCCTTCAAAGCGCCTGCGAACGTCGCGAAAGCCCTTCGCGACCACGTCGAACATAGCCATGTTCAGTCCTCTTGGATCGGTACAGTCCTCGTCATCGCGCACCACACGCGATGGGGCCGGCGAAGACGCCGGTCCCTGGCGATGTAGAGAGGGGGTGGCACGGCGGTCTCCCGCCGTTCCGTCAGGTGGCCGCAACCTAGACACCACCGCCGCCGCTGTCAATCGCCCCCCGCCCTTGCCTGTCCGCCTCCCTGCCGATATATAGACAGCTCACCACGCGGGAACCATTCCCTCAGCCCTCCTGTGGAGACCTTCATGAGCCGCGAACTCCGACTCGCCAACGTCTGGATCCTTACCCTCGCCATGATCGCCGGCCTTTTCCTCGTCGCCTGCGAGGACAGCCCTCAGGACCGCCTCCGGGAAGCCCAACGGGCCATCGCCTCCCGTAACGCCGACCTCGCCGAGCAGCGCCTCAACGAAGCCCTGAAGGCCGACCCCGGCCACTTCGAAGCACGCCGCCTCCTGGCTCAAGTCGACGCTCTCCGCGGCGACTTCGCCGCCGCCGAGGAGAAGCTCTTCACCCTCTGGGACGCCGAAGGCCTCGACAACGAGACCGACCTCGACGCCGAGGGACAACGCAATCGCGGCCTGATCCGCCGCCAGTTCAACGACCTCTATCGAGACTGGGCCAACTCCATCAACCAGGTCGATGAGCCCGACCTCTTCGAAGAGGTCGCCCAAAAAGGCCTCGAGCGCGACCCTCGCAACGCCCGCCTCAACGCCGAGCTCGCCGACTTCTACCAGGAGCGCGCCGAGCGCCACATCGAGCGCGGCGAGAAGATCCAGGCCGCCCAGGAGCTCGAAAAGATCGATGACCTCCGCATCTTCGCCGACGTCCGCCGCGACACCCGAGAGCGGGCCCGCAACCTCCGCCGAGAAGCCTTCAGCGAAGAGGCCCGGGCGCGCTTCGAGGAGAACGTCCAGCCCGAGCTCGTCGACACCGACTCTTACGACCCCGAAAACGAGCAGATCCGCATCGCCGTCGAACTCACCGTCGACCGCAGCCTCGACCCCGCCAGCGACGAGGCTCGCCAGCAGGTCCGCGCCCGGGCCAGCCAGACCCTGATCCCCACCCTCGCTCAACTCGCCATCGCTCTGACTGGACTTGAGCTCGAAGAGATCGACCTTTCTCAACTGGACGCCCCCGAGATCGGCATCGAAGACGAGGAGTTCCAGCGCGGACGCTACCAGATGACCGCCACCTTCTCCCTCTCCGGCCTGATCGACATGGCCTTCGGCTACGCCGAGTTCGAGCGCACTCGCCCCCACGAAGCCGATGACGCCGACGCCGATGACGCCGACGATGACGCCGATGACACCGACTCCGGGGACGACGACGAGGAAGCCGCGGAAGGCGAAGAGGCCGGTGACTAAACCCACCTCTTGACTTTTCGCGCAACGAGGGCGATGAGAACCCATGCCTTTGGCATGTACTGCGTTCCACACTGCGGAGGATTCTGGCTATGACCAACGGGTTTGAAGAGGAAGAAGAAGTCGAGGACGTCGAAGAGATCGAGGGTGACCTCGACGACGACTTCGGCCCCGACGACGACGATGAGATCGGCTTCGATGACTTCGAGGGCGACTTCACCGAGGGATCGTCCGGCGACGCCTCCCTCACGGAGAGCAAATACGAAGAAGCCGTCCGCGCTAACCCCAAGCGGCTCACCGCCGCCCAGCGCAAGAAGGCCACCTCCATCATCGAGGGCATCATCGACGACGCCGAGCTCACCCACCCCGAGGGGCAAGAGCGGGCCTGGCAGAAGCTCAACCAGAAGATCGGCGTCGACCACGCTCGGAAGTACAACCTCAAGCACGAGTTCACCGAGAACGATGTCATCGATCACCCCAAGTTCGGGATCGGCTTCGTCGTCGAGCTCCTCAACCCCAAGAAGATCGAAGTCCTCTTCGAAGACGGTCTCCGACGGCTCGCCTGCAACATGGGCTAGAGCCACGCCGTGATCTCTTCCGGGGCGTCGGGAATGTTCTCGACGCCCCGCATTGTTTTCACTGCGATCCCCCACACCGAAAAGGGAACCCATGAGTGAGACGAGTGAGACCATCCGCAACATCACGCGCAATAAGAAAGCCTACCACGACTACTTCGTCGACGAAGAGTACGAGGCCGGCATGGTCCTCCTCGGCACCGAGGTCAAGAGCCTTCGGGACGGCAAGATCAGCCTCACCGACGCCTACGCCCGGTTCGACAACAACGAGCTCTACCTGGTCAACGCTCACATCAGCCCCTACGACCACGGCACCCACGCCAACCACGAGCCCGACCGGCCCCGCAAGCTCTTGATGCATCGCCGAGAGCTCAACCGCCTCCAGAACAAAGTCAACATCGCCGGCCACACCCTCATCCCCCTGCAGCTCTACTTCAAGGGCAGCCACGTCAAGTGCAAGATCGGCCTCTGCCGCGGCAAGAAGCTCTTCGACAAGCGCGAGACCATCCGCAAGCGCGAGCACGCCCGCGAGATCGCCCGCAACCACGCTCGTAACTGGCGCAAATAAGCCTCAGATCAACCCCAGGGCTCGCGCCAGAAACGACGCCATTTGCTCCCGGGTCACCCGATCCTGGCCGCAGTACCGTCGCTGCCCGCACCCCGACGTGATCCCCGCCTCGGCCAAACGATTCGCCGCGTCCTCGTACCAGGCCCCGTTCGTGTCGTCGAAGTAGTTCTGCGTCGCCGGCGGCAGATCGAAGGCCCGGCTCAAGAAGACCGCCATCTGCGCTCGGGTCACCTCGTCGTTCCCACAGTACTCCCGATGCCGACACCCCGATGTGATCCCCGCCTCCGCCAGCCGGTTGGCCTGGTCCTGATACCAGGTCCCCAGGGTGTCATCGAAGTACTGCTGCGTCGCCGGCTCCAGCTCCAGAGCTCGATCTAGGAACACCGCCATCTGCCCCCGCCGCACATTGTCCCGAGGACAGAACTTCGGCAGCGGCCCCCCGGAGCATCCCGACGTGATCCCCGCCTCGTAGAGCGCGTCGATCGCCGCCTCGTGCACGCTCCCGTCGTCGTCGGCGAAATGCCCATTAAACCGTCGGGGCCCCAGGTTCTCAAACAGGAGCCCCGGCCCATCCTGCTCTACCCCCTCGGTGCATCGATTCTGCGCGTGCTCCCCGTCATACCGCGACCGGGTAAACCGATTCGAAAACGAGTCCGCCAGGTAATACATATAATCTGACTTTCGCTCCACGTGGGCCAACCCGAAGGCGTGCCCCAGCTCGTGCACCGCCGCGTTGGCGACCATCTCCGGCGAAAACTCTCCGGCCCGGTACACGAACGCGATGTCATTCTTCCACCGATTCCCGCAGTCCAAGGGCGCCACCCCCAGCCCCTCCCTGTACGTATCGGACACCACCAGCATCGTGTAGTCCCCGCCCGCCGGCCGACTCGTCACCAACTCCACGTCAAACGGCCCGAACGCCTCCTCCAGCTCCTGCATCACCCGGGTCCGCCCGGACTGGTTGGAGTAGGGCGCCCAGGTGATCGAGTCCTCCCCGAAGAACCGCGAGATGATCGTCGACCGATTCCCCGCAGCATCACTGCAATAGCTCTCCGTCGGGCAGGCCGTCACCGTCACCCCCGTGAAGTTCACATACACCACCTGGGTCTGCTGCAACCCTTGATGTTGCTCCGCCACGTCCCCCTCGGACGGCGCCAGGATCGTATCCCCCTCAAAGGACGGCGCACTCAACTCCTCCTGCTCCAGACACCCCACCACAGACCCGATGAGCCCCAAAAGAACCAACCATCTCAACCGTTTCACGTTCCAGCTCCAGACACAGAAATCCCTCTCAGCGTTCGCCTTCCGCTACCACACCTGCACACACCATACCACCTCCAAAATTCCGGAGACTCACGACCCCAACTGTGCGCTTTTGTCCCACATCCCACCACAAACGGGGACCTCAGCCCTCACTTCTCCAACCTCCACCACATTGGCCTGATTCTTTCACTCAGGGCCCCCAAGAGAACGAACCTTTACGATTTTTCCCCCGTCCTGAGTTCTTACGAATGCTCTACCTCCGCCAACCGGCCCTCACCGACGACGCTCTCCTCTTCGTCACCGACGACGACCTCTTCTCCGCTCCCCTGGCCGGTGGCGCTCCACGACGACTCACAGCCGCCGCCGGACAGATCTCCGCCCCCGTCGTCTCCCCCGACGGTACCCTCGTCGCCTTCACCAGCACCGAGCAGGGCTCCCCCGAGATCTACATCATGGCCGTCCAGGGCTCCGAGCCCCGTCGCCTCACCTTCACCGGCGCCAAAGCCGCCCACCCCGTCGCCTTCACCCCCGATGGCGCTCACCTGATTTTTCGCTCCGACCTCGAGCAGCCCTGGCCCCGGGCCCTGGCCCTCTACTCCGTCCCCGTCGACGGCGGCCTCGTCGAAAACCTCGGCATCGGCCTCGGCCACCACCTCCACTTCCAACCCGGCGGCCCCGGCCGAGTCCTCTGCCGATTCGCCGACGACCTCAGCCGTTGGAAGCGATACCGCGGCGGCACCGCGGGCGTCCTCTGGATCGACGAAGGCGACCAGCAATGGCGCCGCCTCCTCCCCCACCACACCGCCGGCCTGATCCGCCCTCATTGGCATGGCGACCGCATCTATTTCCTCTCCGACCTCGACCCCGAGAGCCCCGTCGCCAACCTCTACTCCTGCGACCTTCGCGGCGAGGATCTTCAGCAGCACACCCACAGCGAGGACTTCTACCTCCGCGCTCTCACCCTCCGCGGCGACACCCTCGCCTACGCCTGCGGCGCCGATCTCTTCCTCTACGATCTCCACACCCATCAGCCCCGCAAGGTCGAGCTCCGCCCCACCGCCACTCGCCAGAAACGCCGCGAGAAATTCTTCAAGGCTTCCGAGTTCTTCGCCGACCTCTCCCTGACCCCCGACGGAACCCGCTTCGCCATGACCCCCCGCGGCAAGCTCGTTCACCTCCCACCCTTCGAGGGCGCCCCCCTTCAGCTCGGCGCCCCCCAGGGCGTCCGCTACCGACTGCCCCGCTACCTCGACGACGGCGCCCGCCTCCTGGTCGTCTCCGACGAGGGCGGCGAAGAGCGCTTCGAGCTCCACGACCTCAAGGCCGGCACCTCCCGGGTCATCGACACCACCGCCGACATCGGCCGCCCTCGACGGCTCGTCGTCACCCCCGACGCCTCCGCCGCCGTCTTCTCCAACCACCGCCATGAGGTCCACCACCTGGACCTCTCCACCGGCACCTGCCGCCTCATCGACCGAAACCCCTTCGAAGAGATCGCCGGTCTCGCCCTCTCCCCCGACGGCCAATGGGTCGCCTACGGCTTCTTCGACGGCCATCACCTCGGTACCAGCGCCATCCGAGTCGTCAGGCTCGACGACGGCGAGATCCATCAGATCACCTCCGGCCGATTTCGGGACGTCGAGCCCGTCTTCGATCCCCAGGGCCGCTACCTCTATTTCCTCTCCCTCCGCGACTTTAACCCCACCTACAGCCAGCTCCTCTTCGACCTCGCGTTCCCCGAGGCCATGAAGCCCTGCGTGATCACCCTCCGCAAGGACACCCTCTCCCCCCTCCACCGGGAACCCCGAGACGACACCGACGACACCGACGGCTCCGACACCTCCGACACCTCCGACACCCCAGCCTTCTCCATCGATCTCGACGACATCCAGGACCGCGTCGAGGTCCTCCCCGTCGACTCCGGCCGCTACGCCGACCTCCTGGCCACGAAGAACGCCGTCTTCTTTCGAAAGCTCCCCCCGCTCCAATCGGTCCGAATGCACCCCGAAGAAGACCGCGCCGAGCTCCAACGTTTCGACCTCAAGGACCGAAAGGCCTCCACCTTCTTCAAGGGCGTCTCCGCCTACGCCATCGCCACCGACGCCGATAAGATCGCCCTCTGGGCCAAAAAGAAGCTCCGCGTCGTTGACTCCACAAAGGCCCCCGAAAACAAAGACCAGAGCCCCGGCCGCGACTCCGGCGTCGTCGACCTCGACCGCCTCTCCCTCACCGTCGACCCCGCCGCCGAGTGGACCCAGATGCTCCGCGAGATGTGGCGCCTGATGCGCGACCACTTCTGGCGATCCGACCTCAGCGGCGTCGATTGGGACGCCGTTTGGGATCGCTACAGCCCGCTGGTCGCCCGCGTCTCCACTCGTCAGGAATTCTCTGACCTCGCCTGGGAGATGATCGGCGAGCTCGGCACCAGCCACGCCTACGAGATCGGCGGCGACTACCAGAAGCCCCCCCAGCATCAGCCGGGCTTCCTGGGCGCCACCTTCCGCTGGGATCCCTCCTTCGACGCCCACTCCAGAGAAGGCGCCTACCGCTTCGAGACCCTCCTCCGCGGCGACCCCTGGGACCCCCAGCGCTCCTCCCCGCTCCGCCGCCCGGGCCTCAACGTCCAACCCGGCGACGCCCTCCTCGCCATCAACGGCCTCGACCTCTCCGAGCACCGGCCCCCGGCCCAGCTCCTCATGAACCAGGTCAAGAAAGACGTGGCCCTCCTCATCGCCTCCGACGGCGACGCCCCCCGGACCATCATCGTCCAGACCCTCGCCGACGAGCAGCCCCTCCGGTACCGCGACTGGGTCGAGGCCAACCGCCAGGCCGTCCACGACGCCTCCGACGGCCGCATCGGCTACGTCCACATCCCCGAGATGGGCCCCACGGGCTTCGGCGAATTCTTCCGCAACTACTTCGCCGATCACAGCCGCGAGGGGCTCATCGTCGACGTCCGGTTCAACGGCGGCGGCCACGTCAGCCAGCTCCTCCTCCACCGCCTGGCCCGAAAACCCCTGGGCTATGCCTTCCCCCGGTGGGGCGGCACCCGCACCTACCCCTCGGACTGCGTCTCAGGCCCCATCGTCGGCCTCACCAACGAGCTCGCCGGCAGCGACGGCGACATCTTCACCCACAACTTCCGCGTCATGAACCTCGGCCCCATGATCGGCAAGCGCACCTGGGGCGGCGTCGTCGGCATCTGCCACCTCCACACCCTCGTCGACGGCAGCATCGCCACCCAGCCCGAGGTCGCATTCTGGTTCAACGACGTCGGCTTCGACGTCGAAAACTACGGCGCCGAGCCCGACATCGAAGTCGAACTCCCCCCGGGCGTCCACCACGGCGGCGACGACCCTCAACTCCGCGCCGCCATCGACGAAGCCCTCCGCCTCCTGGAACACGCCGACCACCCTCGGCCTCCGACCCTTCAGCAAGCTCTGGATCTCTCATGAGAACACTCACCTCCCTCCTCCTCGCCATCCTGATCCTCGGCACCTCCGCCCTGGCCTTCGCCGCCGACCTTCGCCGCCCCTACGAGGCTGCCCTGGCTGTCAGCTACGGCTACGACAACTCCAGCGCCTCGGGCTGCACCGACTACAACTGCGGCACTGTCTGCTACAACGGCCACTCCGGCAGCGACTTCCCCCTCTCCCTGGGCACCAACGTCCTCGCCGGAGCCGACGGCGTCGTCACCGCCACCAACAACAGCTGCAACAACTACGGCTACTTCGGAAACACCTGCGGCGGCCGATGCGGAAACTACGTCCAGCTCCGTCACCCCAACGGGGACCTCACCATCTACTGCCACATGCAGCGCGACACCATCACGGTCAGCACCGGACAGAACGTCACCTGCGGACAGGTCATCGGCAAATCCGCCAGCTCCGGTAGCTCTACCGGCCCTCACCTCCACCTCGGCTGGCGCCCCGGCGGCGGCGCCTCCACCGACGTCTACTCCGGCTCCTGCAACAACTCCCCCGGCGCCTGGCGACAACAAAACGCCTACGGCCAGCCCCCGGGCGCTTCCTGCGGCTGCGTCCCCTCCACCGAGGTCTGCGACGGTCAGGACAACAACTGCGACGGCACCGTCGACAGCGGCGACGTCTGCGAGATCGACCTCCTCCACGAAGCCCCCCACGCCTACACCTTCACCAAGACCACTGACGTCACCGGCGACGGCCGCCAGGAGCTCTGCGCCCGCTTCGCCGCCGGCTTCCGGTGCTACTCCCCCAACGACGACGGCTCCCTCTCCTCGGTGATCTCCACCTCCCTGATGGCCGAAGCCGACGGCTGGGGACACCCCGAGTACTACTCCACCATCCGCATGGGCGACATCGACGGCGACGGCCGCGCCGACGTCTGCGCTCGCCACCCCGACGGCTTCACCTGTTGGCTCTCCACGGGCGACGACTTCGTCGAGTTCGACACCATCGGCTGGAGCGACAGCGGCAACTGGAACCACCCCCGCTACTACACCACCATCCGCCTCGCCGACATCAACGGCAACGGCCGCTCCGACGTCTGCGCCCGTGGCACCTCCGGCTGGCGCTGCCACCTCTCCACCGAAGACGGCTTCGGACCCGCCATTAACGGCCCCAACTGGTCCGACGAGCAGGGCTTCCACCGCGCCCAATACTACGGCACCATCCGCGTCGGCGATCTCACCGGCGACGGCCAGGACGACGTCTGCATCCGCCGGGCCGCCGGCTTTGACTGCTTCCGATTCGACGGCGACGGCTTCTCCCGCCTCGGCATGGAGGAGACCTTGAGCAACGCCAACGGCTGGAACAACCGCCTCTATTGGCCCTCCCTCCGCCTCGCCGACATCGACGGCGACGGCCGTCACGCCCTCTGCGCCCGCAACTCCCAATACCTCTTCTGCCAGCGCTTCGACGGCGAGGAGTTCGGCGAACGCCTGGTCCTCGGAAACCTCTCCAACGACTCCGGGTGGTCCGACCCCACCAACTACGCCACCCTCCGCGTCGGCGACGTCACCGGCGATGGCTCCGACGACCTCTGCATCCGCGCCAACGCCCGCATGCTCTGCTACCGCGTCGACGACGACGACGTCACCCGCTTCGACGGCCCCGAGTGGTCCAACGCCAACGGCTGGGACGCCCTCGGCAGCCACGGCCCCCTCTTCATCACCAACCTCGACGACGAGCCCCGCGGCGCCCTCTGCGGCCGCTCCGCCGACGGCCTGGTCTGCGAGTCCTACACGGACCACGCCTTCGAGCTCACCCACTCCGTCGACCAGTTCACCAACTCCGGCGGCTGGAACAACCGCAAGTACTACAGCACCCTACGTATGGGCCGCGGCCTCTGCCGCGCCGGTTGGTGTGACCCCGAACCCGACCCCTCCGACGACTCTGAAGATCCCGAGGACCCCATGACCCCCGGCCTCAACCCCGACCGATTCCCCTCCAGCGACGCCGACGACGCCGGCCATCAAGCAGACGCCGACCACGCCTACGACGGCGCCCAGACCGCCTCCACCTCGAGCTGCGCCGCCGCTCCCACCCCGGCCCCCAGCCTCCCCTGGCTGGCCGCCCTGGCGATCCTCGGCCTCACCGCCACCCGTCGTCGCCTCCCCGCTCTCGGCACAAGCCTCCTCGCCATCGGCCTCATCGGCCTCCTCGGCTGCGACAGCTCTCCAGAGCCCACCGCCGAGGCCGTTCAGACCACTCCCGAGACCGCTCAGGCCACCGCCGAGACCGTCCAGGCCACCGACCAAGACCCGGCACCGCCCGCCGGGGCCCTCCCTCTCCTCCCCGACGACCTGACCGTCCTCGCCATCCACGGCGAGTGGCGCGTCGCCGGCGAAGCCCTCCCCGTGGGCCACGGCACCGACGGACCCCGCCGCTTCACCCCTCACCTCTTCCACGGCGATTCCCCCGTCGAGCTCCCCCCCGGGCTCCCCCCGGTGATCTCCGAGGCCGCCATCTTCGGCTCAGACCACGAGCCCGATTACTTCTTCATCGTCGCCCCCAACGGCGAGCTCCACGGCTTCGACCTCGACAGCTCCCGGCTCATCACCACCCACGTCACCTCACAGATCTCCCCGGCCACCGACGGCTGCTGCCTGGCCTTTGTCCGCGAGAGCGACCGCGGCCAGACCCTCGACGTCCTCCACCTCGACTCCGATCAGATCCGCACTCGCCAGCTCGGCTACTCCATCGCCTGGGCCCCCACCCTGGCCCCCGGCGGCGCCGAGGCCATCTGGACCGCCTCCCCCGATGGCCACGCCACCCTGATCCGGGGCTTCATCACCTCCGACGAATACCGAGCCCTGACTCCCGAAGACCACCCCTTCCCCACCGGCGTCCACACCCCCATCTGGACCCCTGAGGGACTCGCCTTCGAGTCCGGCGAAGCCCTCTACCTCGTCAGCTCCGACGGCGCACCCCTGGCCGTCGCCGATCCCGCCGGCGGCCTCTTCTGGGACGCCGCCCAACAGGCCCTCGTCGACCACCACGGCCTCCCCATCGACTGGCGTCACTAGCCCGGCCCTCTAGCCACCAAAGAACGCCTCGATCTCCTCCGGCTCCAGGTGACCCTCGAGCCGCTCCATCAACACCGGGTTCTGCCCCACGAACCCGGCCATCTGGATAAAGGTCTCAAACTCCAGGCCCACCTCGGCCAGGGCGTCCTCCATCTCCTGCAAGGTCTCCTGCCGAGCCAGGATCACCTCCGTCGGTGACCGGGCCTCGGACTCCCGGGTCTCCAGGTCCCGCCCCTCCTCGATCAGCAGCGCCTCCCGCTCCGCCACCGCCCGCACGCCCGCGGCGAAGACCGCCAGATCCTCTTCGGTGATCTGCGCCGCCAGCTCCTCGGCCTCCTCCATCGACAGCCGGGATCCCCGGGACGCCTGCGGCGGCGGCGAATGCTCCTCCTCCGCCTGAGACGCCTCCTCCGCCGAAGAAGGCGCTCGCTCCGGTGTCGGCGCCGGCTCAGGCCCCGTCGAACACCCCACCATCCCCACCCAACCGATCACCAGGAAGATCGCGATCACACGAGTCATCAGCCGCCTCACGTCTCGGAAAAGTCACTCAAAGTGCGTACCGGCACTCCACGGTCTCCAGTAGATACACCGCCCGCTCCGGATCACAGTCTGGACTAAAGGGCTCCCCATCTCCATCATCATTCGCCACCACCACCAGGTTGATCGGCCGGTTGATGTCCCCCCGGGCACCAGCGGCGCCTCCAACGCCTCCGTCACCGGCATGCCCGCAGCGATCGCGCTCATCCCTCCATCGCAGACCGCTCGGCACACCACCACAATACACCAAACCAGCGCGCATAAAACCCACCCCCTGTCCCGTCTCACCCCCGATCCACAACCGGGCACCAGAACCACACATCGAGTCCACCATGCACTATCCAACCTCCGCTCCCCTGATGGCCCTGATGGCCCCGACGGCCCTCATCGCCCTCTCTCTCACCGCCTGCGGCCCCTCCACCTCCGAGCCGCCCTCCCAACCCGAGCCACCCCCCACCTACGAAGTCCCCGCCCACCCGACCTACACCGAACACATCGCCCCCATGATGGACCTCCACTGCACCACCTGCCACGTCCAGGGCTCCATCGCTCCCTTTCCCCTGGAGACCTACGACGAGGTCTCCACCCTGGCCGGCTTCTCCCTGGCCTCCATGCACGCCGGCACCATGCCCCCCTGGCCACCGGGCCCCGGCTGCGGCGACTTCCAACAGCCTCGGGTCATGCTCCCCGAAGAGATCGAGACCTTCCAGCTCTGGTTTGACCAGGGCCGCCCCCAGGGTCCCCCCGTCGACTCCACCGACGACGGCCATCAGGAGACCCACGACGAGCTCACCCCGGACCTCACCCTCGACTGGGGCTTCGAATATCAGCCCCGCCCAGCCCCCGGCAGCCTCGACGACTACCGGTGCTTCATCGTCGATCCCGGCCTCACCGAAGACGCCTTCGTCAACTCCATCGAGACTCGGCCCGGAAACCCTCTGCAGGTCCATCACCTCATCGCCTACACGGTCCCCGACGAGGCCTTCGACGACGTCGATGCCCTCCTCGCCGAAGACGACCGCCCCGGCTACGAGTGCTTCGGCAGCCCCCGCTACGACGGCGCCCAGATGTTCGCCGGCTGGGTCCCCGGCCAGGTCCGCCAACCCTTGCAAGAGGGCCACGGCGTCAAGATCCCCGCCGGCGCCAAGGTCGCCATCCAGATGCACTACACCACCCTCAACGACCCCGACGGCTCGGACCGCACCGAGGTCGATCTCTTCTTCGTCGACCGCGACGAACACCCCGACCCCGTCGAGATGGTCCTCCTCCAGCTCGCCGCCCTAGATCTCTTCATCGACGCCGGAGACCCCGACTCCCTCACCACCATCGACAGCCCCCTGATCCCTATCAGCATGAGGGTCCACGGCATCGCCGCCCACATGCACATGCTCGGCACCTCCATCCGGGCCGACGCCCTCCTCCCCGACGAGGAGATCTGCCTCATCGACATCCCCCGCTGGGACTTCGGCTGGCAGGGCATCTACCTCTACGAAGAGCCCATCCTCCTCCAACGCCCCTTCCGCACCCGCCTGACCTGCCGGTGGGACAACTCCCCCTCCAACCAACCCCCCGGGCAGACCCCACAGGACGTCACCTGGGGCGACGAATCCTCTGACGAGATGTGCCTGATCATGCTCATCGTCGAACGACCGGAGGGCCTATGAATCCCATCCGACTCCTGACCCTCACCGCCCTGGCACTCACCCTCACGGGCTGCGCCTTCCAACACCGCGAGACCTCCCGCCAGCTCGACCATGGCGAGTGGGTCGTCGGCGCCGCCCTCGACGTCCCCGGCGGCCTCGAGGGCTACGGCCCCTACCTCTCCTGGGCCGAAGCCCGGCTCGCCACCACTCGCCTCTCCGCCGGCGCCACCTACGGCATCCTCGGCCGCGGCGACGCCTCCCTCTTCGTCGGCACCACCCAGGTCTCTCGAAACGTCGGCCTCTCCGGGCGATACTACGCCACGGACTGGCTCAACGTTGGCCTCCAGACCGACTTCATGCACCTCATGAACGCCGTCACCCTCACCCCCCGACTCGCCACCACCACCACCCCGGAACGCTGGTACTACGGCGGCCTCCAGACTACCCTCTTCTTCGGCACCGAAGAGCAAGAGCGCTTCGACTTCTTCGGCGGCACCCTCGGCCTCCTCGTCGGCGCCGAGCACATCACCCACCGCTTCGCCCTCCCTCTCGGCCTCCAGGCCGAGGCCATCCTCTCCCCCTGGTACTACGGCCAGGGCTTCGGCCTCTTCCACACCACCGAGTCCACCCCCGGCCTCTACCAGATCGGCCTCGGCGCCCACCTCCGATTCTGACTCATCCCACCCACACCCTGGCACGGTTGTCGCACACCGCCACGCCCGGCGCGCTCCCACCCCCGGATTAGCCCGCCAAACACGCACCATTTGCGCCCCGCCCCCCGACGGGCGCACACTTTTCACCTCGGAGGCCATCATGACCGATACCAACCAGACCTCTCCCCGCCGCGTCGTCATCATCGGCGGCGTCGCCGGCGGCGCCTCCTGCGCAGCTCGTCTCCGCCGCCTCGACGAGTCTGCCCACATCACCATGCTCGAACGAGGGCCTTACATCTCCTTCGCCAACTGCGGCCTCCCCTACCACCTCAGCGGCGTGATCGAGGACCGGGACTCCCTCCTCGTCCAGACCCCCGAAAAGTTCGAGGCCCGCTTCCACATCGACGTCCGAGTCCTCACCGAAGCCCTCTCCATCGATCCCGACGCCCGCACCGTGCGGATCCGGGACCTCTCCTCCGACCAGACCTCGGAGCTCCCCTACGACGACCTCGTCCTCTCCCCCGGCGCCCGCCCCTTCCTTCCCCCGATCGACGGCATCGACCTCCCCGAGGTCCACGCCCTCCGCACTATCCCAGATATGGACGGGATCCTCGACGCGTTGAACGACGAACCACGGCACGTCACCGTCGTCGGCGCCGGCTTCATCGGCCTCGAGGTCGCCGAGAACCTTCACCATCGGGGCATCCCCACCGCCGTCATCGAGATGGGCCCCCAGGTCATGCCCGGCCTCGACCCCGAGATCTCCCTCACCCTCACCGACGCCTGCCTCCGCCACGGCGTCGACCTCCGCACCTCCACCCGAGTCACCGCCATCCGGCCCGGCGACCACACCGGCGCCCTCCACGTCGATCTCGACCCCGGCACCTCCCTCCCCACAGATCTCGTCATCATGGCCGTCGGCGTTCGCCCCGAGAACGAGCTCGCCAGGACCGCCGGCCTTACCCTCGGACCCCACGGCCACATCCTCGTCGACCGCAGCCTCCGCACCTCCCAACCCCACATCTACGCCATCGGCGACGCCGTCGAGGTCCCCCACCGCATCACCGGCGTCTCCGGGCCCATGCCCCTGGCAGGCCCCGCCAACCGCCAGGGCCGCCTCGTCGCAGACAACATCTGCGGCCTCGATCGCTCCTACCGCGGCCCCCTGGGCACCAGCATCATCCAGGTCTTCGACACCGTCGCCGCCTGCACCGGCATCTCCCAGAAGACCGCCACCGCCCAGAACATCGACCACCTCAGCGCCTGGATCTACGGCCACTCCCACGCCTCCTACTACCCCGGCTCCCAATCCCTGGCCCTGAAAGCTATCTTCGATCCCCACACCGGCCGCCTCCTCGGCGCCCAGGGCTTCGGCTCCGACGGCGTCGACAAACGCCTCGACGTCCTCGCCACCGCCATCGCCGCCGAGATGACCGTCTTCCAACTCGAGGAGCTCGACCTCTGCTACGCCCCGCCCTTCTCCTCCGCCAAAGACCCCGTCAACCACCTCGGCGCCGTCGCCGCCGGCATGATCACCGGCACCCACCCCGCCATCTCCCCCATGGAACTCTCCAACACCTCCGACTCCCCACAGATCCTCGACGTCCGCACCCCCGACGAAGTCGCCGCCGGCACCCTCCCCGACGCTCTCGCTATCCCCCTCGACCAGCTCCGCGACCGCCTCTCCGAGCTCGACCCCGACCGCCCTATCGTCACCGTCTGCAAGGAAGGCCTCCGCGGCTACCTCGCCACCCGCGTCCTCCACCAATCCGGCTTCACCGCCCACAACCTCCTCGGCGGCTACCGCCTCTGGTCACTACTCCACCGCCGCCCGCCCCTCCCCTAGCGGCTGTTCACATCGCCCCGACCCCGGAGATGATCGCGAACCCCAGCCGAAACAGCGAAGCCCCTGGCCCCCTCCCCGCCTGCGGGGAGGTGCCCGAAGGGCGGAGGGGTCGTACGCACCGCCCATCCCGTCGCCCCTCTACTATTGAACCCCCACCCGACTACCTGCTACACCTCCTTTTCGTCATTTCCCCTCCACCAGGTCCCACATGCACCGTCTACGTCTTGGCCTCGAATGGTTCCTCAACCCCGATCATGTCCCCTTCCTCGTCGCCAAGGAGCTCGGCCTCTTCGCCGACCTCGGCCTCGACATCGAGCTCATCGAACCCGAAGAACACCTCGACGCCATCGACGAGATCCAGGCCGGCACTATGGATCTCGCCATCACCGAACCCCTCCACCTCGTCGAAGATCGGGCCGCCGGTAAGCCCGTCCTCGGGTTCGCCAGGTTCCTCCACACCAACGGCGGCGTCATGTACTTCAAAGACTCCGGCATCGAGCGTCCCCGGGACATGGCCGGCCGCCGGATTCAATACCCCGGCGCACCCGGCCGCGGCGGCCCCGCCATCGTCAAGACCATGATCGACGCCGACGGCGGCACCTGCGACACCGACTCCTTCGGGCGCGTCAACAACGGTTTCTACCACACCGACGCCCTCATCGAAGGCAAGGCCGACGTCGCCACCCTCGTCTTCTACAACTTCGAGGTCCTCGAAGCCCGCAGCAAAGGCCATGACGCTCACTTCTTCGCTCTCAAAGACTGGGGCGTCCCCGACTTCTGCCAGCTCATCCTCATCACCTCCGACGAGCTCTACCACGAAAAGAAGGAGATCTTCGGACGCCTCCTTCAGGGCATCAGCCGCGGCGTCGACTTCCTCCATCAGCAGCCGGCCCGGGCCCGCGAGATCTACTTCCGGCGAGCCAACGCCAAAGACCAGGAGCTCCCCGCCGAGATCTTCGCCGCCACCGTCCCCTGCTTCACCTTCGACATGACCATGGCGCCCGAGTACTACGAAGATCTCTCCTCCTGGCTACTCCACCACCAGCTGATCGACGCCCCCGTCTCACCAGAGTCCTGCTGGACCAACGAACTCGTCCGACCGAGCTCTCCCAGAGAGCACTGAACCGATGTCCGTCCAGTACTACCGCGACCTCCTCACCACCCTCTTCGCCGGCAAGAAGTCCATCCTCGCCACCGGGCCAGTCGCCGGCCAGACCCGGCTTATCGAGACCCTCCGCGACCTCGGCGCCACCGCCTTCCTCCTCCTCGCCGACAGCGAGGGCACCGGCGATCTCCCCGAAGGCCCAGACGTCTCCTGGCACGTCTTGGTCCACGGAAAGGCCTCCGACATGATGACCGGGATCCGCAACTACGAGGCCACCCTCACCGATCTCCCCCCGACGTCGTCGCCGCCATCGATGCCTTCGATCCCGACGGCGAGGCCATCGTCCTCGGCTCACACGTCTCCGACACCTCCCACATCACATGCTCCTCCCGCGGTTCCAGCACCTCCCCGCATCCCCACTCCAGCGTCGGCACTTCCTCACAGCGCCTCAGCGGGCCCACCTCGGGGTTCTCCTCCACCCAGATCACAGGATTCGATGTCTCACCCCGACCCCCCGATCCTCGTCTACGTAGCAGCCCTCTGCGTCATCGAACGAATAGGGGTCGCCTTCCTGCCCTGTGGGCCACACACAGGCTACGGTCGCCACATATCCGTAGTTCTCCAGACACTCCCCCTCCACATCGAAGACCCGGCCTCGGATCGCCAGACATCCCTCAGGGCAGCACTCCTCACCCTCGCAGTACCGCCCAAAATCCGTCTCTTCGATCCCCTCGCCAGTGAAAACTTCTGCACCCCCTTTCCACCAACGCCCCCGCCGGTAGCTTACCCCCTCCCACCCGATCCGCCCTTTCCACCCTTTCCACCAACAACTTCTTGCTAACCTCCCAACCGCCCATTATACTTGAAATCTCGAACCTGAACTCCGATTTTTCTAGCAAATACTGTCGTCAGAACGAATGGAACCTCTCATCCCCCGACCCGGGGCTACGAGCCGCATCGAAGACCTCCTCTCCTCCTTCCCGGTCGTCGCCATCGTTGGCCCCAGGCAGGTCGGAAAGACCACCCTCGCCATGTCCATCGCGGCCACTCGCGACGAGGTCCACACCTTCGATCTCGAAGATCCCGCCGATCTCGCCAGACTCGCCGACCCGGGGCTCGCCCTGAAGCCACTTCGCGGGCTTGTGATCATCGACGAAATCCAACTCAGACCCCAGCTCTTCGGCCTCTTGCGCGCTCTCGCAGATCGCCCCAACCGCCCCGCCACTTTTCTGGTCCTTGGCAGCGCGTCGCCGGATCTCATGCGTGGTACCTCCCAGACCCTCGCCGGCCGCATCGCCTACCACCGCCTTACCGGCTTCGACCTTCGCGAGGTTGGCTCCGACCAGCTCACCAGGCTCTGGCTCCGCGGCGCCTACCCCAGGTCCTTCCTGGCTCCCGACACTCGGAACTCCGCCGAATGGCGCCGACAGTTCATCTCCACATTTCTTCAGCGGGACATCCCACAACTGGGTCTGAGCATCCCGGCCAATCGCATGCGCCGGTTCTGGACTATGCTCGCCCATTACCACGGCCAGACCCTTAACGCTTCCGAGCTGGGCCGCTCGCTGGGGGTCTCGGACAAGACGATCCGCAACTATCTGGACCTCCTCGTCTCCACCTTTGTCGTTCGCGAACTCTTGCCATGGCACGCAAACGTCAAGAAGCGTCAGGTCAAATCCCCCAAGGTCTATATCGATGACTCCGGCCTCCTCCACACCCTCCTCGGCCTCGATACTCGTCAGGACGTGGAACGGCACCCAAAGCTCGGTGCCTCCTGGGAGGGCTTTGCACTCTCCCAGGTCATCGCGACCTTGAACGCCAGGAACGACGAGTGCTACTTCTGGGCCACCCACGCCGGCGCCGAGCTTGACCTCCTGGTGGTTCGAGGCTCTCATAAGCGCGGCTTTGAATTCAAACGAAGCGAAGCTCCTCGGGTCACCCGCTCCATGCGCTCTGCCATCGACACCCTCGGGCTCGACGAACTCGACGTCGTTCATGCAGGCCCGAAGACCTACCCCCTCGCTGAAAACATCCGAGCCCTCGCCATCTCAGACATCCTCGACCTCATCAAACCCCTCGGCTGATCTCCTTTTATCCCCCCGCGCCCGCGAGATCTACTTCCAGCGGGCCAACGCCAAAGACCAGGAACTCCCCGCCGAGATCTTCGCCGCCACCGTCCCCTGCTTTACCTTCGACATGACCATGGCACCGGAGTACTACGAAGATCTCTCCTCCTGGCTGCTCCACAACCAGCTGATCGACGCCCCCGTCTCACCACAGACCTGCTGGACCAACGAACTCGTCCAACCGAGCCCGCCCACCACGCGATGACCCACACCGACACCTACCTCCGACTCCACCTTCGCCTGGTCCACTCCGCCGACGTCAACCGCACCATCGACGTCCGCCAGACCCTCTCTCTCGAGGATCTCCACCGAAAGATCCACGAACTCTTCGGCTGGCACCACACCATCCCCGGATTCTTCGACACCGGCGGCTTCACGATCTTCACCGACGACAGCGACGCCGCCACCGAGATCGTCCGCTGCTTCGACATCGGCTCTTCTCCGCTGCCCATCTCCTACTTCTACCCCCTCGATCACCTCTGGGAGATCGAGATCATCCTCCAAGAGCATGTCACCCGCCGCGCTGACGAAGACACCTACCTCGTCGAGACCACCCACCACAAACTCACGGAGCCGACCCTCCTCTCCCGTGGCCCTTCCCTCACCGACTACCTCGTCTCTAAGATCGAGAATCATGTCCAGACTCTGGGGCGCTCCTCCCCGGAGCACAACGACACCGTCGCAGAAGCGCTGGAGCTCCTCCAAGAACTCCACTCCCCCGATGACCTCCTTCGGTTCCTGCGAACCCTGCGCCAATCCGACGAGACCACTCCGTTCCTCATCTCCCTCCTCGATCACTTTCGACTCCTCCACGAGTCCCATCCCCGGCGGGAGATCGCCTGGCAAGCCTACCACCTTGTCTACGCCATCCTGATGATCCAGCCGCCCCCCGACGACCTCACCGGCCCCCGCGCCGAGCGCTTCTCTCTGGCCCGGGCCGCCAGACTCCTCCGCCCCACCCCTCAATTTCTCCCCGAGCAACCCGAACCCGACGATCGCCCACCCCGCCCGGGCCGCAACGACCCCTGCTGGTGCGGCAGCGGCAGGAAATACAAGAAGTGTCACCTCCGCGAAGACTCCTCCTGATAAGGCCCACCCCCGATGTCCGTTCAGTACTACCGCGACCTCCTCGGCACCCTCTTCGCCGGCAAGAAATGCATCCTCGCCACCGGGCCAGTCGCCGGCCAGACCCGCCTCATCGAGACCCTCCGCGACCTCGGCGCCACCGCCTTCCTCCTCCTCGCCGACAGCGAGGGCACCGGCGATCTCCCCGAAGGCCCCGACGTCTCCTGGCACGTCTTGGTCCACGGCAAGGCCTCCGACATGATGACCGGGATCCGCAACTACGAGGCCGCCCTCACCGATCTTCCCCCCGACGTCGTCGCCGCAGTCGAGGCCTTCGACCCCGACGGCGAGGCCATCGTCCTCGGCTCACACGTCTCCGACACCTCCCACATCTTAGGCCGTCCTCGCCTCGGCGCCCGCGAACCCGCCTGGGCCGCCCTCGAAGATAAAGTCGTCATCGACGACTTCTGGGACCGCGCCGCCGTCCCCCGCGCCCCGTCACGGATCCTCGACGCCCGAGACCTCGACGCCTGTCTCCAGGCCACAGCAGACCTCGACGACGGCCACGGCACCATCTGGGCCGGCGACGCCCGCGAGGGCTTCAACGGCGGCGCCGCCTACCTCCGCCACATCGGCCCCACCGACGACACCGCCGAGGCCCACGCCTTCTTCACCGCCCACTGCGACCGCCTCCGCATCATGCCCTTTCTCCCCGGCATCCCCTGCAGCATCCACGGCGTCGTCCTCCCCGACACAGTCCTCGCCATCCGCCCCGTCGAGATGGTCGTCTTCCGCAAGCCCCACTCCCAGGAACTCCAATACGCCGGCTTCTCCACCCTCTGGGACCCCCCATCACACCACCGCGAACACCTCCGCTCCCTGGCTCGAAAGGTCGGCCAGGCCCTCCGCTCCGACGTCGGCTACCGCGGCGCCTTCACCGTCGACGGCGTCCTCACTGACCGGGGATTCCTCCCCACCGAGCTCAACCCCCGCAGCGGCGGCGCCTTCAGCTGGCTCACCCGCGGCGAAAGAGACCTCCCCCTCTCCTTGATCGACATGGCCATCCGCGACGGCCGCGACCTCGACTTCCGGCCCCAACAGCTCGAAGACCTGGTCCTCCACATCGCCGACAAGCATCGATTCGGCGGCGGCTGGACCGTCATCGACACCCCCATCGCGGAGACTAACAAATTCCTCCTCGTCCCCACCCCGGACTCCCCACTCCCCTACCGGCTCGCCACCGACGAGGAGACCGAAGCCGACACCGAGGGCCTCCTCCTCATCGGCCCCTCCGCCGCCGGCGGCTTCGTCCGCTACCTCCTACACGACCACTCCTGCACCCCCGGGCCCTCCGTGGCCCCCACCGTCGCCCAGGTCTTCCGCTTCACCGACGCTCACTTCCACACCGGCATCGGCCCTCTGATCCCCGCCGACGACCTCAGTCCTGAGGCGCCACCACCGAAAACAGCCCCGGATGCCCCTGGTTGAGCCGACGCTCTTCCTTCTCCTGCTCTTCCTTACAATCAATGCACAGCTCCGCCATTGGCCGCGCTCTCAACCGCGGCTCCCCGATGGAATCTCCACACTCATCGCAATACCCGTACTCCCCATCATCGATCCGCTCCAACGCCTCGTTGATCTTCCCGATCAGGTTCCGCTCTCGATCCTTGAGCCGCAGCGTCGTCGACGTCCCCTGCTCATCCACGGACTCATCGATCGAATCCCCCGGCGCTCGCTCTCGCTCCCGCAGATCCGACCTCGCCACGTGGCTCCGATTGATCAGCTCCGCCCGTTGCCTCTCCAGCTCCTCTCGCATCTCCTCGAGGAACTCCTTGGAAAAATCTTCCGACTCCATACTACCTCCGGGGCCTCTTTAGCCCGTCTCGACACGGCGTTAACTCGTTGGCTGTCCCGAAGGTAATCATTTCCCGCCGAGACCGAAGCGAAAACAGCGATCTGTCCCCAAGAGTTGATGCCCCCGCGATTTCGTGTCACCATCGCCGCAGGCTCCTCTTGGTGGGCTCTATTGATAGCTTGAATGAGGCACTCATGGCAATTCCGACGGCTCCCACATCTGCGCTGGTCCTCCTCGCGATCGCCGCCCTCTTCTTCACCTCCGGCTGCGCCTCCCAGACCCTCATCGACTCCCAGCCCGCCGGCGCCGCGGTCATCGTCGACGGCGACCGCTACGTCGGCGAGACCCCCGTCCGGGTCCGCGATCTCCCCCGGGTCGGTGAACGCCGCGCCTATCAAATCTCCAAAGAGGGCTATTATCCCCGCGCCGTCGAGCTCGTCGGCCGCCGCCACCGCAACCACGTCATCGCCTGTGCCTGCTCCGTCGGCCTCCTGTGGCCCG
>SKON01000252.1 GCA_007120035.1 Myxococcales bacterium | reverse complement strand
CGATGCGGCGAAGTAACTTCCAGCTCTATCAGTATGTGGATCTCTTGATGGGGCCCTTTAACTCGGGGCGAGTGGAGATCCCCCTGGCGAGCATCGACCTGCAGGGGATGGGGGTGGGAGGCTTCGGGGAGTTCACGGGGCGTTTTGACGTGGACGTAGCCCCTGAGGAGGGGCGGATCGACCTGAATCGGTTTGCCCGGGACGAGGTGCGGGAGGACGATCTCTTAGAGCTCTGCTCCATGGTGATCGACGCCCGATACGACCGGATCTTTGAGCGCCACGACGACTTCGGGGAGCTCATGGATCGGGCGGCGATCGTGCAGAACATCGTGGACTTCATCGACTTCAACGAGGAGGCCACGCTCCTGAGCGATGACTGCACGATCCGGGGCACCGGCGGGGACGAGAGGCGGCCCTACGACCGGGACGACTCCCACGACATCGAGCCCCGGAACGCCCGGCTGACCCACGTGGAGGAGCTCTTCCAGGTCCATGGGGTCAACGAGGACTTCATGGAGGCCTTCGGCGATAGCTTCACGACCTACAACGTGGGTCGGCCGAACCTGAACGTGGCCTTCGCGCCGGTGTTCTACTCCGTGCTGTGTCGAAACCTGGAGATCGAGGGGCAGCGGGTGGAGGGCCAGGCGAGCCTCTGCGCGGCGCAGCCCCAGATCTCGATGGAGGTGATGTTCTTCGCCATGGCGTTGGAGGGCATCCGGGTCTTCTTCGACGATCCCCTGTCGGTGATGCTGGCCTACGTGGGGACGGCGGAGAGCAAGCTCTTGCCGTCGGCAGCGGTGGGGCAGCCCGTGGCGTTTTTGAGCGTGAGCCAGCTGCCGTCGTACATCGAGGATCTGCGAAACGATCCGCAGTTGATGGCCCACTTCTTGAACCACTCGCCGACGTACCGGACGATGGTGGTCGCCGATCCGACGCTGGCGATCGACCCCTTCTCGCCGAACCTGCCGGCCTTCACGGTGCAGTTTCATCGGACCGGGTTGATGCGGTCCGTGACGACTCGGACGCCGATGATCTTTCGGATCCGGTCCGTGGGGAGCTACGGGACGTCGAAGGTGGAGATCGAGGCCGTGGTGGACTTCGGCAAGACGATCCGGCGGCTCCCGGATGAGCGGTTGCTGCTGGAGCGAGAAGACGACGATGAGTACGCAGCGGAGATCCGAGAGGCCCTGCGAGAAGAGCGAGATCAGATGCCCCGAGGGCGGCTGCTGTACTGGCGAGTGGAGTAAGGGAGACCATGGCACAGCGTGTGGCAGGATTAGATATTGGGAGCTTCGCGGTGAAAGCCGTGGTCTTGGACGTGCAGCGCGAGGTGTCCGTGGTGGACTACCGAGAGGTGCCGCTGCGGCAGTTCGAGCGAAAGGCGGAGCTTGCCGAGGAGGTGCCTGAGGCGGCGGCGGCCGAAGCGGCTGCCGAGGCGTCCCCGGAGGGCGGGCCGCCGCCGATGCCGGGAGAAGACGAGGCCGGCGGGGACTGGATGGACGAGGAGTTTGAGGGGGAGAACACGGAGGTCTTCGATGAGGGACCCGTGGAGTTCGGGGAGCTCCGTGAGCCCTGGTTGGAGGCGGTGGCGTCCCTGGTGCGGGAGGGGTTCTTCGATGGGGTGAACCGGGTGATCACGTCGTTGCCCCATGGCAAGGCGATGGTGCTCCACCTGGAGGTGCCCTTTGAGCGGGCCGAGGCGGTGTCGTCGATCCTGCCGCACCTCCTGGCCGACGAGCTGCCCATGCCGGTGCCGTCGGTGATCTACGACTTTCATATGCTGGGGCCGAAGGGGCCCGAGGCGTTTGAGGCGCTGGTGGGCGTGGCGAAGCGGACCTCCGTGGGAGAGTTCCTGGGGGATTTGCAGGAGGTAGGGGTGAACCCGGCGGTGTTGGGGGTCCCGGAGTTAATGCTGCGGTACGCCGCAGATCAGGCCGTGGAGCCCGGGGTAGACGCCTACGGGTTGATCGACTTCGGGCACAGCGAGACCCACCTGATGATCGTGGCCGACGGCCGGCCCGTGGTGGCCCGGACGGTGCGGAGCGCCGGGGAGCACTTGACGGACGAGCTCTGCCGACGGTTCCGGCTCTCCGGAGAAGACGCGGAGCGCCTGAAGCACGAGAAGGGAGCTGTGGGGCGAGCGATCCCGGCGGAGGATCCGGCGCAGGTGCAGCTCGGGCAGGTGCTCCAGGAGTCTCTGGCGCCGATCATCCGGGATTTGCGGCGGACCTTCCAGGCGGCCTACGCCCGAGATCAGGTCGCCGTGGACGTGATCTACATCTGCGGGGGCACGAGTCGGCTGCGGGGGATGGAGGACTACCTGCGGGCGGAGTTCCAGGTCGACGTGCGGCATCTGAACTTCGGCGAGACCTTGAGCTTCGTGGAGGTGCCCCAGGCCCGGGAGCGGACGCCGGAGCTGGTGCAGGCCGTGGGGAGCGCCTTGCAGGTGCCCCTGGACCGGCCGGAAGAGCGACTGATCAACCTGAGGCGGGAGGAGTTCGTCTTCCGGGGGAAGTCGAGCTATCTGCGGGCTCAGTTGGTGCGGCTCGGGGCGGTGGCGGCGGTGATGTTGGTGACAGTCGTCGGGATTCTGATGCTGCAGCGGGCCCAGTACCAGGCGCAGCTTCAGGCGATGCAGACGGCCCTGGCCGAGCAGTCCCAGGAGCTCTTCGGGGATGCCCTGCGGGATCCGTCGCAGGTGCAGGTGAGGCTGGCGGGTGAGTCCGGACCGGACCGAGAGTTCGTCCCCCGGATGAGTGCCTACGAGGTGATGTATCGGATCATCGAGCAGACCTCCGGTGACCGGCCGTTGAAACTGGAGCGGATCGAGGTGGATACGGATCGAAACCTCGTCCAGCTGGTGGGGGTGACGGACTCGCCACATTCCGTGGACGTGTTGGCCGAGGAGATCGGCCAGTTGGACTGCCTGACGAATGTCCAGAAGGACGGCGTGAACGTCCAGGACGAGCAGGAAGTCCGCTTTGAACTACAGATCACAAGTCGGTGCTCCTGAGCGCCCTTTCCCTGACCTTCGAGTGATGAGATGAGCGAGGAAGAAGCAGCATCGGGCCTGAGAGGGGCCCTGAATAACCTCTCGGAGCGGGAGAGGACGCTCTTGAAGGCCATGGGCGGGGTCTTTGCCGTGCTGGCGATCTTTCTGGTGATCGGCCTGACCCAGCGTTCGGTCAACGAGATCAAGGCCGAGACGGCGACCTATGAGACGGCGCTGAACCTTCTGGCGACGGCGGGTCCAGCGTATCTGGAGAGCCAGGGAGGTCACGACGAGGATCCTCGGGTGGCGATGTTCACCGATGAGGTTTTGGATGAGACCCGGGTGCAGCTGACGAGCTTCGTGGCGACCCAGGCCTCGGCGGCGGGGATCAACGTGTCGAGCTATGACGAGGACCAGCACCCCCTGGGGTCGACCCGGCCTGAGGAAGGGGAGCCGATCATCATCGAGCGTCAGCTCCGGGTGGACATCCGGGAGGCCGACATGGACCGTCTCATTGATATGCTGCATCGGATCGAGGAGAGCGACGAGCCGGTAGTGATCAAGCGAGTGGATATTCGAGCCCTCCGAGATGAGGGGAAGGTGAGGGTTCGGCTCTTCGTCTCCACCTTCCAGCGACGAATGGCGGAGGGGAGCTGAATGGATGCGGTGATCGATAAGATACGGGAGCTCTGGGAGCGCAAGGCGTTTCGGGTGTTGGCCTATGTGCTCTTCGGGTTCGTGAGCTTCTTCGTGTTCTTGATGGCGACCTTTCCGAAGCATCGGGTGACCGAGATCGCCACGGTGCAGTTGGAGGCGGCCCTTGGCCACGAGTACGATGTGAACATCGGCAACATCGGGCTGTGGCGCCTGACGGGGCTGCGGCTGCGGGACGTGAACCTGCGGGAGCGGGTGGGGCCCGATGCCGACGAGCTGTCCGGGCCGCCACGGGTGGTGCAGATCGACCGCATCTCCGGGAGGGTGGCTCCGTTGCGGAGCGTCTTCAGCCTGGGGCTGGTGGTGCACGGGCAGGTGGACATCGGCGGCGGAGGCCTGATCAACGGGTACTACACGCTCTCCGGTGGCGAGCAGAAGGTGGAGGTGAGCACCAAGGATCTGGACCTGCGGCAGTCCACGCTTTTGGCGGGGCTTCTTGGGGTTCCGCTCTTCGGGCAAATCGACGCCGATGTAGAGCTGGAGCTGAATCCCCAGGGTGGGGTTCGGCAGGGAGAGATCGTAGTGGCGGCCCGGCAGCTGACGTTGGGGGCGACGACGGTGCGGTCCGAGCAGATCCCGGTGTTTACGGAGCTCGATCTGCCGACGACGAGCTTCGGGAACCTCCGAGCCCGGATCGTGTTCGAGGAGCTCGATGCCGCTCGCGGCGCGTCGCGGATGACCTTCGAGGAGTTTCAGACCCAGGGGGGGCGAGATATCTCGTTGCAGCTCTGGGGTCACGTGGACCTCTTACCGGGCAGCGGTCGTCCCCGGTTGCAGATGCGGATGCAGCTCAGCCAGGAGTACGTCACGGAGAACAGCCTGGGTTTCTTGCTGAACATGCAGGACTTCCGAAACGGCCTGTTTGAGAGCTGGTACGGGTTCGTGTTCGCCGGGACCTTCGACAATCTGCAGTTCGAGGGTTCGACGCAGGCGGCGCGGGGTCCGTCGGAGGACCTTCCGCGGGAGGACGACGGGGCCGAGGCGGAAGCGCCGGAGGAGTGACGGGATGCTCATCGGCGAACCCCGACGCTCCGATGTCCTTCGTCGCCAACCCGAGCGCCACGAACAATGCGGTCGCGAACTCCGACGTTCCGATGTCCGTCGTCACCAACCCGGCCGCTACGATATTATCCGTGGCGACTCCGAAACCCGCCGCGAACCCCGACGTTCCGATGTCCCCCGAAGTTTTCAGAGCCGCCGAGGTCGGCGGTTCTATTGAGCCCTGGCAGCGGCTTTTTGGTGTTGGGGATCTGGTAGTGACGGCCGTCTGGGTCTCGGCGACACGTCAAACCAATTATTTCCACAGCAGGTTGGTAGTGACTCCAACTGGTGGACCCTATCTGCTGGACGAGGACATACCCTCGCCATAAGAGGTTCCGGAGAAGGCACTTCGTGGGGATCGAACGGGTTCGGTCAACTCGGCGACGGAACGGCTTGGACCACGGTGCCGGTCGCTGTCACCGCACCGTGACAGTGGAAGCGCGTAGGACCCACTACCAGAAGTAGACTCGCTGGGAGTTCTGCCAGGCCATCTCGTCGTCGTGGCCCTCGATGAGCTTGTTGAGGTCGCCGTGGAGCGGGGTCTCGTCGAAGTAGAAGAAGGTTCGGAGGGTCAGGCCGCCGATCGTCTCTCCTTCGGGGGCCTCTGGGGACCAAGTGCCCTGGATGTCGTCGGGAGAGAAGGCATGAAAGATCTCAAGGTCGCCGGTGTGGGTGGCCGTGGCGATCACGTCGAAGGACTCGTCGAGCTCGCCGCCATCGAGGGAGATCGAAAAAGTGGCGGGGATGCCCAGGTAGGGGTCGCAGAGGCCGTCGGGATCGGTGTAGTAGATGCCGTGGTCACCGCGGCGGGCGAAGCCGATGTGGAAGTCGAGCTCGCCGTCGTGGTGCATGGTGCCGCCTGTGACCTGATAGTCTCCTTCGGAGAAGGCCAGGTAGTCTTCGGGAAGAGTTCCGTCTGGTGTCGGTTCATCCCAGGAGAGTTCTTGCTCCTCGTAGGTGCAGTGTGCGATCCCCGGGTAGATTTCGTCGTCTTCGGTGCAGGCCGTCGCGACGAGGCAGATGCCCAGGAGGCAGGTGGTGACGATGGAGGTGCGCATGGTGGTCTCCCGAGATGGTGAGCGGTCGTCACAGACGGTATCGCAACTTCGGAGGCCACGCAAAAAGGCAGGCCCAGGGTTGCTACAAGGGCCGTTGGTGCGGTAGGGCTGTAAGTATGAGCAGTATCGTTCGAGACGAAAACGAGGGGATCCCGTTGGTGAGCCGGAGAAGCGACACCCTGGTGGTGGTGGGGGCTCGGGAGCATAACCTGAAGGACGTGACGCTGCGGATCCCGAAGCGGCAGCTCGTGGTGTTCACGGGGTGTAGCGGGTCGGGGAAGTCGTCGATGGCCTTCGATACGCTCTATGCCGAGGGGCGGCGGAGGTATGTGGAGAGCCTGTCGTCGTACGCCCGGCAGTTTTTGGGGCAGGTAGAGAAGCCCGAGGTGGATCAGATCCTGGGGTTGAGCCCGACGATCTCCATCGAGCAGAAGACCACGGGGACCAACCCGCGGAGCACGGTGGGGACGATCACGGAGATCATGGACCACCTGCGGATCTTGTGGGCGCGGCTGGGGGTTCAACATTGCCACGAGTGTGGGGAGCCCGTGGCGGCCATGCGGCCCGAGGCGATCGTGGCGACCTTGAGCGGCCTGCCGGAGGGGACGAAGTTCTTGCTCCTGGCGCCGCTGGTGCAGAACCGAAAGGGGGAGTTTCGGGAGCTCTTCGAGGGGCTTCGCAAGAAGGGGTTTGTGCGGGCCCGGATCGACGGGGAGGTGCGGCAGCTCGACGAGGTGGAGCTCCTGGATCGGAACGTGCGGCATACGATCGACGTGGTGGTGGATCGGTTGATCGCGCGGCCCGATCGGGCCCAGCGGCTGGAAGAGAGCGTGGCCCAGGCTCTCGAGGTGGGCGACGGGCAGTGCCTCGTGCAGGTGCCGACCGGTCAGGCCGTGGCGATGCAGGACGTGGAGTGGGAGGAGCGGCTCTTCAGCACGAAGCGGGCCTGCGCGGGGTGCGGGATCGCCTTCCCGGAGCTGACCCACCAGAGCTTTTCGTTCAACAGCCCCCTGGGGATGTGCCCGAGCTGTAAGGGGCTCGGGACGTCGACGGCCCTGGAGCCGAGCCGGTTGGTGGTGGATCCGGGCAAGTCGCTGCGAGAGGGGGTGTTGGAGGTGATCGGTCCCCACCCCGAGGAGCGGCCCGCAGGGTTTCGGTGGGGCGCGGCGGTGAAGGGCGCCTGGGAGCGGGCCGAAGAGCTGGCCGAAGACGGGACGATCGACCTGGACAAGCCCTGGGAGGAGTGGACTCGCAAGGAGCGAGACGCGCTGCTGAAGGGTAAGAAGGGGGTGATCGCCTTTGCGGAGAAGCTCTACCGGGAGGCCCGGGCCAAGGGGCTGGAGGACTTCCTGGGGGAGTTCATGGACGTGTCGACGTGCACCGACTGCGAGGGGGCTCGGCTGCGGCCCGAGAGCCGGGCTGTGCGGTTTCGGGAGATCTCCATGGAGGAGGCGGTCTCCATGGACGTGCAGGACGCCCGGGAGCGGTTTCAGGGGCTGAGCCTGGCGGGGAGCGAGGCCCTGATCGGTGGGGAGCTTTTGGCGGAGATCAAGCGGCGGCTGCGGTTCTTGACCGACGTGGGCCTCGGGTATCTCACGCTGAATCGGGCGGCGATGAGCCTCTCCGGTGGGGAGAGTCAGCGGATTCGGCTGGCGAGCCAGCTCGGGAGCCAGCTGTCGGGGGTGCTCTATGTGCTCGACGAGCCGAGCATCGGGCTCCATCAGCGGGATCACAACCGGCTTTTGTCGACCCTGGAGGAGCTCCGGGACGGGGGGAACTCGGTGATCGTCGTGGAGCACGACCGGGAGACCATGGAGCGGGCCGATATGCTCGTGGACTTCGGGCCCGGCGCGGGGCGGCTCGGGGGGCAGGTGGTGGCCCAGGGGACCGTGGCGGACGTGGCGGCCTGCGAGGAGAGCCTGACCGGGGCGTACCTCTCGGGGCGAAAGAGGCTAGAGTGGCCCGAGGAGCGGCGAACGCCGGCGGAGGGGATTCGGATCGGGGGCGCCCGGGCGAATAACCTCAAGGACGTAGACGTGCATATCCCGTCCCGGGCGTTCGTGTGCGTGACCGGGGTGAGCGGGGCGGGAAAGAGCACCCTGGTCAACGAGATCCTGCTGCCGGCGGTGGCGCGGCGAGTGTATTTTAAGCATCGGACCGTGGGGGATCACGACTCGCTGGAGGGGATCGAGATCTTCGATAAGGTCGTGGAGATCGATCAGAGTCCCATCGGGAGGACGCCGCGGAGCAATCCGGCGACGTACACGAAGGTCTTCGATCATATCCGGGAGCTCTTCGCGTCACTGCCGCAGGCCAAGATGTACGGGTTCACGAAGAGCCGATTCAGCTTCAACGTGAAGGGCGGGCGGTGCGAGAGCTGTGGAGGGGCCGGGGTCCAGAAGGTGGAGATGAACTTCCTGGCCGACGTGTACGTGCCGTGCAACACCTGCCTGGGCAAGCGGTTCAACCCGTCGACGCTGCGGGTGAAATACCGGGGCCACTCCATCGCCGACGTGCTGGGGCTGACCGTGGCGGAGGCCGCCGAGCTCTTCGACGCCCACCCGAAGCTGCGGCGGTACATGCAGACTCTGCTCGACGTCGGGTTGGAGTACATCAAGCTGGGGCAGCCGTCGCCGACGATCTCTGGCGGGGAGGCCCAGCGGGTGAAGCTGTCGCGAGAGCTCGCGAAGATCGCGACCGGGGACACCCTCTACATCCTGGACGAGCCGAGTACGGGGCTGCATTTTGAGGATATCCGCAAGCTCCTGCGGGTGGTGGACCAGCTCGTGGAGGCGGGGAACACGGTGGTGATGATCGAGCATAATATCGACATCATCGCGTGCGCGGATCATGTGATCGATCTGGGGCCCGAGGGGGGGGCTGAGGGGGGCCATCTAGTGGCCGAGGGGACGCCGGAAGAGGTGGCGAAGGTGGAGGGGTCGTATACGGGGCGGTATTTGCGGGAGCATCTGGGGTGATGGGGCCGGGGGTGGGCGGCGAAGGTCCGGGCGGCGCGGGACGACCCCTCCGCCCTTCGGGCACCTCCCCACAAGTGGGGAGAAGGCTCGGGGCTTCGCTGTTTCTCATTGGG
>SKON01000163.1 GCA_007120035.1 Myxococcales bacterium | reverse complement strand
GCCGTTATCGGAGTTGTTGCGTCGCCCATGTGGTCAGCTCCTCGCGAAAGATCTTGGAGTTGTGGCGGATGTCGACGGGGAACCCGTCGTGAAAGAGGTAGGTCTTGATGGCCCGGGTGTGGTCGAAGCGGTCTGCGATCTCCCGGAGCTCGTCCCGGAGCTCGTCCCGGGGCGCCCCCTGGTGCCGGGCTTCGAGCTCGACGCAGAGCACAGGCTCTACGGTGCCGGCTCGTTTTACGCCCACCAGGGCGGTGCGAAAGACCCTGGGATGGGTGTTGAAGGGGGCCTCGCACCGGATGGTGAACATCGTCGTGTCGTCGTTCAGGATCACCCGGTGGGACTTGCGGCCGCAGAACCAGAGGCGGCCCTCTTCGTCGACGTAGCCCAGGTCGCCCATGCGGTGGCGAGCCCGGTCGCCGTCGAGGATCTTCGCGCCCTTCGTGGCCGAGGGCCGGTTGTAATAACTCTGGGTGACCTGGGGCCCCTTGATCACGAACTCCCCGATGGTGCCGGCGTCGACGACGAGGTCGTCGGACCACTCGGCGATGGGATCGTCGGTGATGGAGATCACCTGGACCTCCACGCCGTCGACGGGCTGTCCGACGCAGACGCCGTCGCCGCGGTCTGTGGCAGCCGAGGTCTCCTCGAGGATCTCCTTGCTGCCGATGGAGGCCACGGGGAGGGACTCCGTGGCGCCGTAGGGGGTGAAGATCTGGGCCTTGTCGGAGAGCATCTCCGAGACCTTCGCGAGGGTCGCCGCCGGCACGGGGGCTCCCGCGGAGATCATTCGCTTCAAAGACGGCAGCTTCGTGCCGTGCTCCTCGCCATAGAGGCCGAGGTTTCGCATCACCGCCGGCGACCCGAACATGTTGGTGATCTCGAATTGGGCCACGGGCTCCACGAGGTTTCGGGGGTTCGCCTTGCCGGGGTTGGCGAAGTCCATGTCGGGCAGGACGGTGCTCATCCCCAGGGCGGGATCAAAGAGCGCGAAGAGGGGGAAGGTGGGCAGGTCTTTTTCGCCGGGCTGGATGTCGTAGGTGTCGCGTATCATCTCGACCTGGGCGGAGAAGTTGCCGTGGGAGTAGACGGCGCCTTTGGGGACCCCTGTGCTGCCGCTGGTGAAGAGGATGGCGGCGGTGTCGTCGGGCTGGACCCCCGGGGCCTGCCATTGGTCGAGGCCCTCTTCGCCGAGGGCGGAGAGTCTTTTCAGGGTGTGGCCGCCCCAGAGGAAGCGACGCCCCACGGTGACCGTATGCTCCACGGTGCCCCGGCCCCAGCCGAGGACCAGACGAGCGATGTGGGCCTTGGGGATCCCGATGAAGGCTTGTGGTTCGGCCTCGATCAGGCAGGTCTTCAGGTTCTTGATGCCCATGCCGGGGTCGACCATGACGGGGATCACGGCGGCCTTGAAGAGGGCGAAGGTCAGGGCGAAGAACTCCATGGAGGGCTTGACCATCAGGACCGCCCGGGTGCCGGGGCCGATGCCCACGGCGTGGAGGCCGCAGGCGATGCGGTCGCTCTCCCGGTCGAGCTCGGCGTAGGTGGTGGTCTCGTAGCGCCAGGTGCCGTCGGGGGCCCGTCCCTTGGGGTAGTAGATCGCCACCTCGTCGGGCATGGAGGTCGCCATGGTGGTCAGGGCGGCGGCGATGTTGGGGTTTTTCCGGGTCTTCACGGGGCCTCCGGTTCGGTGGCTTGCAGGAAGTCCTGAATACGACGGATCAGGTCGTCGCGGCGATCCTCGATCACGTAGTGGCCGGCGTCGGGGTACTCCACGACAGTAGCGTCGGGGAAGAACTCCTGCCAGCGGCGCAGGAAGTGGACGTCGAAGACGAAGTCCTTGAGGCCCCAGCCCATGAAGATCGGGCGGTCGGCGAAGGAGGGCAGGGCGGCCTCGGTCTCGGAGACCACCGAGTAGGCCCGGTCCTCGGGCTTCAGGGGGATATCCTGGACGAACCGGAGCGTGGCGATCCGGTCTTCGGGGCCGGCGGCGTAGGGGGCCTCGTAGCCCCGGGCGACCTCGTCGGGCATCTTCTCGGTGACGCAGAACCGGGTGGCACCCCGGCTGAAGGCGTTGAACCGGTTGACCAGGAACGAGCCGACGCCGGTGTCCCGGGCCAGCCAGAGCCGCAGGGGGAACCGCTTGTTGTCGGGCAGGTGGAAGGCGGCGGTGTTCATCAGCACCAGCCGACGGACCCGGTCGGGATGGCGAGCGGCCCAGGCCATGCCGATCATGCCGCCCCAGTCGTGGAGGACCAGGGTGACGGGGCCCTCGGGGACCCGGGCGTTGAGGAGGCTCTCCAGGTCGTCGACCCGGCGCTCCAGTGTGTAGTCGTAGTCGTCGTCGGTGGGTTTGTCGGAGTGGCCGCAGCCGATATGATCCACGGCGATGGCCCGGTAGTCACCGTCGACGGCCCGGATCAGGTGGCGATAGTAGTAGGACCAGGTGGGGTTTCCGTGGACCATCACCAGGACCGGGGCGTCGGGGTCGCCCTCGTCGACGTAGGCCATCTGATGGCCGCCGTGGACCTCATGAAACCGAGGGGTGAAGGGGTATTCCTCGGGGGTGACGCCTTTCAGGAGTGCTTGGGCTACCACTGGACCTCCATCATGGAAGAGTTCAGGCCGCTGCCGATGCCCATCAAGGCGATGCGGGCGCCTTTGAAGAGGAGCCCTTCATCGCGGAGAAGCGAGAGGGCGATGGGGATCGAAGCGGGGCCTACGTTCCCGTAGTCGGGATAGATTTTGTAGAAGCGATCCCGGCTCATGCCGAGGGCCTCGGCGATCCGGGTGGTGTGGACGGCGCTGACCTGGTGGGCGGCGACGAAGTCGATCTCGTCGGGGCTCCAGCCGAGGTGCTCTCGGGCGGCGTCAAAGGTCTTCTGGCCGAGCTCGACGCCTCGTACCAGGAGGCTCGCCGCGTCGGTCTCCATCCACTCCCGCTGGCCACGGCAGAGATCGTTATGCTCTGTCGCGGCCCGGGTGACGCAGCCCGTGACCCGGGGGGCGTCGCCGTGGGCGTCGGCGGGTCCGAGGACCACGGCGGCGGCCCCGGAGCCCAGGGTCAGGGTGGCGAGCTGGCGCCGGAGGGTGGCGACGTCGCAGGCCGGATCGTTGAGGCGAGTGACGGTGTGGTCCAGGACCTCCCGGCTGGACTCGCCATTGACGACCAGGCCGTAGCGCACCAGGCCCCGCTCGATCATGTCGCCCACGATCTGCACGCCGTTCAGAAAGCCCAGGCAGGCGTTGCCCACGTCGAAGTTCAGGGTCGTCGACGGGAGCTTCAGCGCCCCGTGGACCATGGAGGCCACCGAGGGCTCGATGAAGTCTTTGGAGACCGAGGTGCTGATCAAGACGCCGACCTGGGAGCCGTCGACGCCGGCGGCCTCCAGGGCGGCCCGGCCCGCCCGGGTGGCGGCGACGCTGGGGGTGACGCCGGGCTCGAAGTGGCGGCGCTCGGCGATGCCCGTGAGCTGGTAGAGGAGGCCCGCGCCATAGCCGGCTCGGGCCATCGCCGGGGCCAGGCGTTCCTCGATCTCCCGGGAGGTGATCACCACGGGGGCGTCCACCCGGGAGAGCCCCACGACGGCCAGGTTTTGGTACTTCACAGCGTCCATGAAATTCGCGCCTCCTCTCAGGCGGCGCAGTATGCCCGGGGCGTGGGGTCAGGGCAAGGACGGGACGGAGGTCAGAAGACAGAGGTCAGAGGTCAGAGTCCGAACGCCGGACACCCCAGACGCCGAAAATGCCCCGTGGGCTGTCCCCCTTGAGCCTTTGCGAAAAGGGGGTGGCCTCCACACCGCACACCCCAGACGCCGAAAATGCCCCGTGGGGAGGTCCCGCGCCGCCCCGCCCTATCGCACCTCCCCGCTGGAGGTCGGAGGTCAGAACGCGCCGCCCAGGTAGCTGCGGATGCGGTTGCCGTAGAAGTAGAGGAGCTCGAGCTTCTGGAGCATGACGCCGTCGGTCCATCGTTTGACGGGTTCGGGGCTGTGGAACATCTGGAGGTAGTCGATGCCGGCGTAGACGATCTTGTCCGGGGGCTCGTCGTGGAGGAAGGGGGAGAGGACGAGCTTGCCGTCGGATTCCAGGGCCTTGAGGCTGGTGAGGAGCTCTTCGGTGCCGCGGTGGAGTTCATCCCAGGTGATGATCTCTTCGGCGCCGAACCGGACAAGGCGGAAGACGTCCCACTTGGGGTATCGCTTCTGGAGGCGGTCGAAGAGCACCCAGCTGACGACCTGGGTGGGCATGATCACCGTGTTCTCGAGGAACGACTGGGCGATGCAGTCCCCGGCATGGCGAGTGTACTGGCGGTCTCGGGCGGTGTCGTAGACCACCTCGCCGGTGCGGGCGGAGCGGACGTAGTCGATGGGGTCGACGGGGCGGCCTCGCTGGTCGTAGCTGCGGCCGTCGGCCCGGACCTCGTTGCCGAAGGGATCCATGGGCTTGCCGAAGCGCAGGATCGTGGTGGAGTCCATGCGCATGGTGTTCATCACGAACCGGGTGATCGCCGAGACCTGGTTGAACTCGTCGCCCTCTAAGAGGTATCGGCCCTGGCCCTCGCGCTTGAAGTGGTTCTCGATGAGGCTGTCGGCCTCGAGGACCAGGTTGTAGTTGATGGTCAGGGGGCAGATGTAGACCGGCTTGGAGTTGGGGTCGCGCATCAGGTTGTGGATGTAGGCGGTCAGGGCCGTGCCCAGGAGCCCGAGCTTCAGGCGTTGCTCCACGACGTTGGACCGGCACCGGGTGCCGCCGGGGAAGAAGAGGCTGTGGTAGCCCTTCTCGATCAGGACCTGGGAGTAGGTCTTCAGGACCCCCTTGTAGAGGTTGTGGTTCAGGCGGCGGTCTACCTTGTAGGCCCCCAGGTTGTGCATGAAGAAGCCCATCATGGGGTTGGTAAAGAGGTTCTTGCCGGCGCCGTAGGTCACCGGTGGGAGCCCGGCAGCGTAGAGGGCCCACCCGACGAGGATGGAGTCCATGTTGGAGCTGTGGGTGGGGACGAAGACCAGGGTGCCCTTCTCGGAGAGGCGCTGCAGGGTCTCGAGTTCGCCGTCGAGGAGGACCCGGTCGGTGAGATCTCGGAGGTGGCGCAGGGCGGTGGTGAGATCCGAGGGGCGGAGGGCCAGATCGAGGCCGGGCAAGTCCTGGGCCTTGAAGAGGAGGCTTAAGCCGATGGGCATCACCCCCGTGGCGAGCTGGTAGACCCGGGGGTCGAAGCGGCCGGCGATGTCGTCGGAGTAGCTCTCCGTGAGGGACCAGAGCACGCGGCGCTTCTTCTTCTCGCTCATGTGGGCCAGGCGCTTGGAGAGATCTCGCCACCAGGAGATGGAGCGGATCTCCTCTTCGTCGCCGCGCTCGACCTTCAGGCGCTCGATCTCGCGGTAGGCGGCGTCATTGAGGACGTACTCGATGCCCGTGCCCTCCTCGTCCCGGGAGCTGTGCACGAAGTCGTTGAAGGCTCGCCGGGAGACCTCGGAGACCAGGTGGGGCCGGTCGGAGCGGAGCCGAAAGAGGGGAGAGTTATCCGTGTTGAGTCGCCCTCGAAGGAGCATCGCGTCGCCTCATATCAGAGTTCGTCGTTCACCACTGGGTCGACAGTTTGGCCTTTCCCGGGGGATTTGCGCAACTATCACCGGGATTGAGCGAGCTCAGTCGTCAACGAGGCTGTGGACTTCTTCTTCGGCTTGGCTTGCTGTCGCGGGCGTCGTCTCGACGTCGTCCTCAAAAGAGAGCACTGTCTTGGGCTCTTGCGCGGTCTCCGGCAAGACCGGGACGGGTTTGATCTTGGCTATAGCCTTCTCATTAAAGTGAAGGATAGCCCGGGACGCCAGCCAGGCGAGGAAGATGAAGACGACCACGAAGATATAGTATGCGAAGGATTCCGCGGCACCGATGGAGATCACCGCAAAGCTGCCCGCGATGAAGAGCGCGAAGATGCAACGCTGCGGCCACTTGGGGAGCGAGCGCTCATACTCTTCTTTCAGGAAGCTCTGGACCGTGGGGTCGCTGAGGTCGAGCAGGGGCTCGGCGTCGCAGTGTTCGCAGAGACCGACCTGGTCGTATGTAGTGAAGCAATTGGAACAGACGTAGGTCTCAGTCATCGATTGTTGATCCCTGGGATGACGGTTTGTTTCGGTCGTGTCGGAAAGACAGAGGGACGCACGGTAACTGCTCATTGAGGAGAGTCAAGCGGTGACGGGGTTGGATCGTTTCAGCACCGCGCCCGTTGACCAGACAAGGGGTTGACCAGACAAAAGGGTAGGTCCATCCTGTCGACCATTCGCCCGTGGCGCCGAAACAACGAGTAGAGACGACCTATGAAACATCGCGCGATCCTGATCCTCCTGGGGTGTTCTTTGGCCTTGAGCCTATCGGCCTGTCGGACGGCCCCGGAGCCTGTCGATGAACCCCCGGTGGAGGGTGTGGACGAGGCCGACGAGGCCGCGGATGGCCTGGTGAGCACGTCAGACCTCTTTCAGCTCTTGCCGAAGCGGACCGCGGCGGTGATGGCGATTCGGGCGGCCGAGCTCGACGGCGTGGCGGCGCTCTTGCCGATGGCCGAGATGGGGTTGGGGCCGCTGTGGGGGCCGGAGCCGTTGTCGCCGATGCTTCGGGACGCGCTGGTGTATGGGGCAGACCACGGGGTGGATCGGGACCGACCGGTGCTGGTGGCGCTGGGAGCGGGGGGTAGCGACGAGTTCTACGCGACCATTCGGGCGGCGGCGCCGTTGCCCGGCCAGGACGCCCTGCCGGACCACTTCCACGTCCGGTTTTTGATCCCCGCCACCGAGATGGATGGCCTGAAGGAGTGGATTCTATCTCGGTGCGAGGAGCGCGGCGGGGGAGAGTGCCGAGAGGTCACGAGTGTGGGCCGAGCGGCCACCGGCGGGAAGGGCTACGTGACGGTGGATATCGGCATGGAGCAGGGGGACTATGGGTTCGAGATCGCCCCGAGCATGGATCGGGGTCGGCTCTCCCTGGGCGCTGCGGGGAGCCCCCGGTCGGCGGCCTGGCAGCGGCTCGTCGACGGTGATGACGGGCTGGCGGTGTACTTGCCGTTGCAGAACCTGGCGGAGCCCCTGCTCTTTTTGTCAGCCCTGCAGGCCGAGGCCTGGCTGGGGTTGATGGAGCTCCGCGGGGAGGCGGCTCCGATCGAGGCGGAGGACGCCGTCGTGCCGGCGATCTCAGCGGCGCTCACGGGGCAGCTCCTCTTCGACATGATCGAGGTGGCCGAGATCGCCGACGCCACGCTCGGCCTGTCGGCCACCGACGAGGCGCTTCGGATCGACGGGGTGGCGAGCCTGACGGAGTACGGGCAGGCGTTGGCCACGGCGATGAACCAGGGGGCGGCGCTGGCACCGTCGACGGTGGATCCCGCCGTGGAGGTGGAGTGGGCCCTGGACCTGCGGGGAGCGGTGAACGCCGCCCGGTACCCCGGCCCGATCGCCGCCGCCATCGACGGCGCCGGCGCCGACGCCGACCACCAGCGGGCGATCCTGGCGGAGTTCTTTGACGCCGCCCGGGAGCTCCACCCGATCACGATGCTGGCGTTCACGCTACGGTCGCCGGTGACGGCGTTCACGCTCTTCCAGGAGCTCACCACGGGGGAGACGACGCCGTCGGAGTTCTCGCGGATCAAGGGGTTCCGGGCTAGCCTGGGGCTGCCCGTTTCCGAGGGCGGCGAGCCGTCGACGGCGATGGCGCTCTCCCTTCATGGCGACGAGGAAGACTCGAGCTACGAGGACTTCGCCGGCGCCGCGCTCTTGCCCTTCGCGGCGGGGGCCCGGTCGCGGACGGTGGCCCAGGACGGGGGCCTGCAGGTCCAGACCACCACGAGTCGAGAGCCCGGCGACGCCTTCGAGGACGACGACGCGGAGCTCGTGGCCGGGGTGCGGGGCTTCGGAGAGCTCTCGCTCGTGCGCCAACTGCACCAGGTGCTCGGCCTGCCCCAGCAGCCGGGGATCAGCTTCAGCGACCCCGGGTCCCTGGCGGAGACGGCGCTTCCCATGACCCGATTCTTGCCGGCCTACCTGCAGTGGGCACGATTCTCCCTGGGGTTTGGCGACGCTCAGGTGGTTCACCGCCTGCAGATCGGCGGAGACGAGATCCACGAGCTGCCCCTGGTGGCCGACGCCGCGGTGCTCCCCGACCGGGCCGGCCCGGCCTGCGCCACCCAGGTGGCGATCTGGGCCTGGATGGTGGAGTCTACCATGGGCGCCGCCGAGGACCGGGTGGCCCACTTTCAGGCGGCCGGGGAGGATCTGGCGATCCTGGCCGACGAGTGCGACGACGAGGCCGTGGCGGCCACGCTCCGGGAGAGCGCGGAGAAGTGGCAGGCCGTCGGCCGGTGACGACAGGATTTCATCAACGGAGAAAGTGATGAGCGACACGAACGATACGGTCTTTGGAAAGATCATCCGCGGAGAGCTCCCCTCGGAGAAGGTCTATGAGGACGACGACGTCCTGGCCTTTCGGGACCTCCACCCCGCCGCGCCGACTCATATTCTGGTGATCCCCAAGAAGCATATCGTCGATCTCTTCGACGCCGGGGAGGAGGACGAGGCGCTCTTGGGCAAGCTGATGCTGGCGGCCCGCAAGGTGGCCATCCAGGAGGGCCTCGAGGAAGATGGCTTCCGCCTGGTGATCAACAACGGCGCCGGCGTGGGCCAGACGGTCTTCCATATTCACGTTCATGTGCTGGGGGGTCGGTCGTTTTCGTGGCCTCCGGGGTGATGTTGGGCGAAGGTTCGGGCGGGGCGGGACGACCCCTCCGCCCTACGGGCACCTCCCCACAGGCGGGGAGGGGGTCCTCGGGCTTCGCTGTTTCTATAGGGGTTCGCGGTGGGGTGAAGGTACGGGCGGCGCGCACGACCCCTCCGCCCTACGGGCACCTCCCCGCAGGCGGGGAGGGGTCCCGGGGCTTCGCTGTTTCT
>SKON01000259.1 GCA_007120035.1 Myxococcales bacterium | reverse complement strand
GGATAGCCTGCCTGGCGAATTTCAGAGCCGCGATGGTGGTGCACCCTGTGAGTCCGCCCTTCCCCTCAAATACTGTGCTTGGAATTGGCCGTCAGACCATCACATAGTATGGACGGTAACAGCAACGAGCGCCCTGACACACGGTCCCAAGATTCAACATGGTGTTGACTCAATAACTTGAGATCTCTTCCGGCTGAACGCCCAACTCACGGGCGATGCTCTCCAACGTCGAAGGACGGGGTTCGACCTCGCCACTCTCGATCCGGCGAATCGTTCGCGGGTTCACCGAGGAAAAGTCCTTCTGCTTGATTCCCTTCATCAGCCGAAGCCGACGAAGTGAGCCGCCCAGACTATCGTCCATTTCGATCTGAGTTGCCTTTTTACGGCGGCGGAACTCCGCATCGAATTCGAAGAGAATCGTGCGTGCTGCCACGTCGAAGTCTCCCAGCCGTACGCCCTGGCCGTAGTCTACGACTTCGAAGTCCGTCGGATCGGGGGCGGCCGCCGGATTGGCCCTGAACCAGGTCATCGAAATCGCAATGGGCTTGAGATTACCGACATTTACGTCAGTGCGAACAGGGCCGAGAAGTCGCCCTTACAAACGGCAAGCGCGTGGCTACACAGCGGCGGTTTCTGTGAGCCCGAGATTGCCGGCGAGTGGCCGGGAGGTGGACGGTTCAGGCCCCGGGCTGGGCCCCTTGTCCACTGCTATTGAGGTATTCGACGACCTGGTCGAGGCTCGTGTACTGCTGCTCTGGAAGAAATTTCAACGCGTGCAGAAAGGGCTGACTCGACCCTCGGTCGCTCGCCTTCTGGATCAACTCTTCGCGGTCTGCCGGAAAGGCCAGGTCCCCGAAGAGTTGTTTGATCGCCTTTCTGTCGAAGGGTCCCTGCGTTCTACCTAGCATCTGAGATCTCCGGTGGTAGAGGAGAGGAGTGCCACCGCTTATGGGCACAGTTTATGGGCACAGTCAGAATCTAGGCGCCAAGTAACGTTCGCCAAAACAGGCACCGTGGTCGCCAGCGATTGGTCTGTCTATCAACCATCAGTGGATGAATCTCTGTCCAAGAGAGGGCATTTCAGGATGAAATCTGGAAGGTATTGTTGGCCCGAATTTTGCTTCTGGTCCGCCCTACGATTCAACGTTTTCGAGCTTCCCCCCTCTCCGACGAGATAACCATGCGCATTCGCCCGTTGCTCTGCCTCCTCTTCGTTTCACTGATCGGTCTGGCTGGATGTCCTACACCCGAAGAATATCCTGAGGAGGACGCTACTCTGGGCCCCGACGCCGATGACGATCGAGACGTTGTTGACGACCCCGATGTGCTCGACGACCCCGATGTGCTCGACGACCCCGATGTGATCGACGAGCCCGATGTGATCGACGAGCCTGACGTGATCGACGAGCCCACGGAAGACCCCTTTCCTTTTCTGATCCACCCCGGTCTTTCCCGAGCGACCTCCAGCCATCTGGCCTGGAGTCCGATCGATGAAGCCACTCTCTACGAGGTGTCCCTCTTTCGACTCACCGGGTCTGATATGGACCTGATTCACACCGAAGAGACCTCCGCGCGTCGCACCCAGCTCCCCCTTGAGTTTCGCCACGATCCCGATGTCTTCGTTCAGGTCACCGCTCGAAACGCCACGGGGGATACGCTCAAGGAAAGCAGCCTCATCGGCGCCGCCCCCCCAGACGTAGACACAAACCCCGGCGTCTGCGAAGGATACTGCAACGGCCGAAACTACGAATACATCCTTCGCGTCTACGGAGACAACCCGACCTTTGTTCGCATCCAGAGCGGTTACCAGTCGATGCGAGCCGTCTACGGGCCTTCATTCAACCACACCATCGTACCACCTGGCGGCCAGTTCGCCGGCCCCTTCGTGGTCCCCTCGGACCCCGCGGAGGTGATCCGGGACAGCGATAGTCCTCAGTGCGCCCCCATGATGATCGGCGACACCTTCTACCTGGTCACCAAGAGCGGGGGCCCCTGGCAGTCGGCGATTCTGAGCATGGTAGAGTCTGCCCCGCTCGCGAACGACGCCGAATCCACCTGTGGGAACACAAGCACCGTGGCCGGACTCGCCATGCTCTTCAATATCACGTCTCCCATCAGCCCCACGTTGACCTGTCAGGCCGCTTGCGGGTCTGACTACGACGTCGACGGCGAGATCGACGACCAGGACTGGACCGACACCGGCTGGGGGTGGGATGTCTGGGATGACGCCATCTTTCCCGACCCCTTCTCGACGGGTAACAGCGGCGGCCCTCCCGTCACTCCAGACGGCCATGGATGGGCCGACGATGTCATGCTGGGCGACCTGCTCGCGTCCATGGCCGCCTATCTTCCTTCCGTCGACCTCGGCGACCTCGACCTGGAGCTTCGCGACCTGAGCCTGCGCTCCGTGATGAACCCTGAAGAGGCCGTCACGATCGATCTCCACCGACTCGTCACCGAGCGGGATGCCTACGTCGCACAGGTGCTTGAAGACCTCGACGACTCCCTCTACATCCTCAACCAGTATTTTGGAGGCACCTGGCTCCACATGTTGGCCACGATCCACATCCCGGACGAGTGATCGTCCCATCGTGGGAGTATGTGGATCGACGGCACCGCTGCCGATGACGACCCCTTGTCGCGTCACCCCACGTGACGCTCATAGAGCTCACCATAGGAGCCGCCCTGCGCCAGGAGCTCGTCGTGAGTGCCGCGCTCGATGATTTCGCCCTGCTCGAGCACCAGGATCTGGTCGGCGTTGCGGATCGTGGAGAGGCGGTGGGCGATGATGATGGAGGTTCGTCCGGCGGTGAGCTCCTCGAGGGCGGTCTGGATGGTCAGCTCCGTCTCGGTGTCCACGGAGGCCGTGGCCTCGTCGAGGATCAGGATCGGTGGATTGGCCACCAGTCCGCGGGCAAAGCTCAGCAGCTGGCGCTCGCCGGCCGAGAGCGTGCGCCCCGCTTCTTCGAGGACGTGGTCGAGGCCGTCGTCGAACCGCGCCACCAGGCTCTCTGCGCCCACACCTCGCAGACAGCGCATCACGAAGGCGTCGTCCACATCGGTGCCGAGGGTGACGTTGTCGCGAAGCGTGCCGGCGAAGACCACTACATCCTGGGGGATGATCCCGACGCCGGCGCGGAGGTTTGCCAGCCTGAAGTCGCCCACGTCGGCGCCGTCGACGAGCACGGCGCCCTCGTCGACGTCGTAGAACCGAGAGATCAGGCTGACGATGGTCGACTTTCCCGCCCCCGTGTCGCCCACCAGGGCGATGAGCTCGCCAGGTCGGGCCTCGAAGCTGACGCCGCGGAGGACCTCGTCGTCGCCCGACGCGTAGCCAAACCGCACGTCTCGAAACTCGACCGATCCCTGGTGGACCCGCAGAGTCGGATCGGCGTCTTTGGAATCCTTCATCTTCGCGGTGGTGTCCAAGACGTCAAAGATGCGCTCACCGGCCGTGAGCGCGACCTGAATAACGTTGATCTTCTCCGTGAGGTTGCGGATCGGCACCCAGAGTCGGGCCGTGTACTGCAGAAAGGTCAGCAAAATCCCGACCGTCACCAGCCCCTCCATGGCCCGACCGTAGCCGACGAAGAGCACCAGCGCCGTGGCCACCGCTGTGGTCATCATCATCGCCGGGCGCAAGAGCGCCCAGGCACGGATCTCGCTGGTCACCGCCACCTGGTGCGCCTCGGTGAGGGCGTAGTGTTCGGCCCGCCGCCTCTCCTCGCAACAGTAGGAGGAGGAAGAAGCCCCCCTTCTGATGGCGGAGACGGCGCAGAAACTGGGGGTGAGGCAATCCCTACCCCCGGGGTAGGGGATTCGGCCCCTCAGCGATAGAGGTCGCTCTCCACAGCCCGGATCAGCTCGCCGTCGTCGAAGCCCGCTCTTTTCGAGCGCTCGCGAGCGTGGGGAGGTCCGTCCCAGATCTCGTCGGGGAGGGCGGCGGCGTGTCCGTCGGTGCAGGCTCGCAGGTAGGCGATCTTGCTGCCGAAGATCGCGTCAGCGCCGGGCCAGAGGGAGTCCAGGTCGTCGAGGAGGTCTCGCAGGCGGCTGCGGGTTGTCGGGGAGACGCCGTGCATGGCGTCGACGGGCCATGACTCGCGAGCGCGATCTGCGGCGAGTAGGATCAGGGCGCCGAGCTGGAGGTCCAGGCAGGTGTAGTAGAGGCGGAGCGGGCGGAGAAGCCCCCCTTGTGTCGGCGGAGACGGCGCAGAAACAGGGGGGGAGGCAATTCCAGCGGGCGGAGAAGCCCCCCTTGTGTCGGCGGCAGCGGGCGGAGAAGCCCCCCTTGTGTCGGCGGAGACGGCGCAGAAACAGGGGGGGAGGCAATTCCTACCCCCGGGGTATGGATTTGGTGTCGGGGCCTAGAAATCCTCGTTCTTCGTGGTCCGCTTGGTGGAGAAGAAGTAGAGGAGCAAGAATGTGAGGGCGGCGAGGAGGGAGACGGCCAGGGCGATCTTGCCCTGGTGGGTGGGGGTGGGGAAGTGGGCTGCGCCGAAGGCCGCGCCTGCAGGTCTTCGAACTCCCCCACGGTGGAGAGCATCGGGATGTCCAAGGACAGGTTGTAGGACTGGAAGGCGTCTCCCAAGAAACCGGTCCAATGCTCGTCGTCGGGAGTCGTCAGGAGCGTCGCCAGAAATCTCTTGAGCCGCTTTGGCGATGGAGCGAGCATGAACATCGTCATGGGGATCCCGGACTTGATGTGGTTCCACCAAGGGGTCTTCACCATCCCCGCCGGCACGAGGAGCACGAGCGCACCCACCCGCTCCGGCGCCGCCGTCGGCGAGGATGTCGACGGCCGTGATGGCAGAGGGGTCGGTTTAGCGGCGGCGGCTTCGGTGCCGTCCTCGTCGACCTCGACGAAGGTCGTGTGGTAGATGCCGCTTACGAAAGCTGGCTCACCGGCGGTGACGACGAGGATGATCACGGCAATCAACGGGCCACTCACATTCCGTCTCCATCGAGCTCAGGGAGTTCTCAGTCGACGATGCGCAACCATCGCCTCTTTCGTCGTCATCCGAAATCTACATGGGTGTACGTCGGCGACTCGTTACAGCGAGTAGTAGTACACCCTGTTCTGATCCGGTGCCCCGATGAAAACTCGGGAGGCTCCCGCGGCGAGTGACCAGCCAAACCCTGAGGGCTCGTCTGTGTCGGGATCGATGGGGTGGACCTCCTCGGGATCGTCGCCTGGGCGGGCGAATCTCCACACTCGTCCCACGTTGTCGTCGTGGCCAGGAGCGCCGATCAGGAGCGCTGCGCCGTCCCAGAGGAGACTCTGGCCGAAGAGGTCGCCATCGCCTCCTGGCGAGGACAGGGTCCGGAGGAGCGCGAACTGCTCTCCGTCCCAGCGATAGAGGTGGACGACGGTGTTCTCGGAGCTTTCGTCGCAGTGGGATGCGGCGAGGAGCTCTCCTTGCATGGCGAGGCGAAGCCCGAAGCACTCTTCGGTGTCACCTTCCCGCGGCTCGGGGGGCGTGATCGCCTGAAGGGGCTGATCGGGCCACTCGCCAGGTGTGTCTCGACGCCAGATATGAATCGCGTCGCCCGTGGAGGCGACCAGCCGCGAGTCATCCGACGCGAGGGCGACCACGCCGGGGCCCGCGTCGCCAGTGACCAGCCTGGCCGTTTTGGCGAATCGCTCCCGGCGTCCTCCGAACTCCAACACCTCGCCGCCTCCCGCCCCTGATGGTTCCATGGCCACCAGTATCCGGGTCCCCGAGATGGCGAGGCTGGAGCCGAAGCCCCGTGTAGTCCCTTCGTCGTGGTCAGGGTCTTCCAGTTGATTCGTTTGAGCCCACCTATCGGTGGCGTGTTGAAAGACGTCAATCCTCGTCACGGGACCCTCGGGCTCCGAGAAGTGGCCGATCAACGCCAGGCTGCCGGCTAAAGCCAGGGGCACATCTCGTGTCACCAGGTGGGAGAGCCGGTGGGTGAAGACCCAGCGAACATGGTCGAATTCGATGCGACCGATGCACACCGTCGGTGTGTCGTCGTCGCGACCCCGGGAGGCCACCAGAAAGTGTTCACCGCTGGCAGCCAGATGAACGCCGAAACGCTCCGGCGCAGGGCACCGCGGTCCGGGAACGACTTCGATCAACTCGGCGTAGAATCCAGTGATGGAGTCACCGATTTGAAGATCCATCATACGTCGCTCCCCCATCGTAAAGGAGAGCTCCTGTGCCACCCCGGTTCCTCGGAACTCCACATCGACCACCATCAGGTGGGCGTCTAATGGGCGGACTCCCACAATGTGCACGGTGCTTCCAGCCGGGAGCTCGGGCACCAGCTCTCTCAGCCGGGGTGCCGCATCTGCTCCTCCGCTCCGCAGTGGGCTTCGGACGTGTACGGAGTGGCTGGCGGACTCCCACTCCTCGTTCAGAATATATTCGGCGAGTCGTTCGACCCGGGCCAGTACGCGGTCGGCCTCTCGATCCTCAGTCCTGGTCTCCCACTCCCAGTCGATCACATAGGCGTGAGAATCGGAACCGTTGGCGTCCAGGCCAATGGTCATGGAGAGGGCGAGCTCGTTTCCCGAGTCGGGGGACCGAAAGTAGGTGGAGGTTTTCCAGTCCGAATCCCCGGGGTTGTAGGTCAGTTTATCCGAGGGCTCGACGTTGAGCCTCTGCTTTGTGATCGGGAAGGGGAGACTCCAGGCCAGTTCTCGCTCGTATTCCTGAATCTCTGCGATGAGCGTCTCAGGGGTGTGTCGCTCCCGTGCCGCCTCGCCGAGCATTCCGTAGGCCTTCTCGACGTCGCCCTCATGAAGCGCCAGCGCGAACCCGTAAGTGACGGCGTCCAGTTCTTCTCCGGCCGTGGCCATCTTGTTGAGCTCGGAGAGGAAGGTGAACGCCCGGAAGAGTCCCGTCGCGGACAATCCCCCGATCACGAGGAGCACGGCGGCGCAACCGAGCCCCACGCCCATCAAGACCTTGCGCTGATTTCCCCTCGGGCTGGGGCGTTCATGGGCCTGTTGCATTCAATTCCTCGCCAGGTTCTAGAGTCTTCCAGTCTTCTGGGTGTAACGGGAACATACCAATCGGGTCGCGTGGCGCTCGCCGTGGTCTACAGCGACAGCTTCACCGGGGGTCGATCACTGGTCATCGGTCGTCACGTCATTCCTCCGTGGTGGGACCTGGTCAGAGCGGTTCGGGGACGTAGGGGCTGTCGACCTGGACGGCCATAGACCGGCGCGTCGCCCAGGCTCGAAGTCCCCACAGGGGAATCGAAACGAAGGCGGCGGAGGCGTTGCTGTTGAACTTGGAGAAATAGCGGTGGTGGCCTTCGATGGCTCGCTCCATCTTCTGGTTGAACGCCTCTTCGTCGCCGACGGCGAGCTCGGCGACAACGCCCATGGTGGGCACGGCGAGGTGAGCCACCGAGGCGGGTTCGGCGATGATATCCGGTCGCTCCGGGTCGGCGTCGCGGATCGCCTCGACGAGAAGCTCTCCGGCCGCGTCGATGTCGCCGAGCCACAGGAGTCGGAGGGCGCGGGCGAAAGAGACGTGGTAGTGGTCGTAGGCCCACTGGCCAGGCCGAGGGATGCGTGAGTCTGCCGCGCAGAGCCGATCGAGCAGGTCGTCGGCGCCGACGATAAGTGCGAGGAAGAATCCATCTCGCCAGTTGAACGCCGTCGGCGGGCGCCCTCCAGGCCTTACGGGGAAGGTGGTCTGCTCGACCTGAACTTCGCTGGCAGGCTCCAGGGGATCGTTGGCCTCAAATGCAGCAGCGAACGCGGCCGCCGCACCACGGCAAATCCACTTCAATTCCTCGATGTCTGCTCCGAATGCAGCGCCGTAGGCAAACGTTTCGTAAGCGTCGATACCGATTTGCGCGAGACCCTCGGCCTGAGGGCTCTTCCATCCCAACGAGGCTTGAAAGTTTTCAATGCCCCACTGATAGCAATCCTGCTTAAACTCGTCGGAGACGTTGTTTCCCAACCACTTCTTTTTGGTCGTCATGTTAATCCTCCGTATGTAGGACAAACCGGCGAACCCTTGGCTCGCCCGGCTGGTTTTGTGAACGAATGGGCATCTGGACGTGAAGATAGCTAAACAACTCGCTGGCCCTCTGTCGTTGTACTGATGGCTCCCCGGTCCTGAGTTGTCGGAACGCAGAGCGGAGCTCTGGAGAGAGCCCCTCCATGCGGCTCATTTGCTGACTAATCTCCAGAAAGTACTCCGGCGATCCTTGTTGCGCTCGCCGCTCTCTGCCTGGACCAACACGACTCGACCCCAGTGAGCCGCTACCGCCCTTGGCCTCAATGGCCACGAAGCGCAATTCTCCGTCGGGAGCACGATAGGAATACACGATATCGAAGTCCCCGCTGGATCCGCGCTGGAGGAGGTCGCCGGGGGGGTAAACGCGGGTCAACTCCGGATAGGCGGATCGACGCTGCTGCATGTAGGTGTCGGCGGCGAGGAGTCCGATACGTTCGCTCGCTTCGCGCACTCCCTGTCTGTTTCCATCGGCGAGCGCTCGCTCGCGGGCCGCGAACTCTCGATCGAAATCGGCCTTCCAGGGCGGGCGATCGATTTCGGCGCTTCGCACGCCAAAATCGTCGTCGTGTCGTGCTCGGTGGTCGATCTGGTGCTCCCGGCGGGCGATGCGCCTTACGCCCGTGGCGGGGTCGGTCCGGATCATCATCCGCTGTGTTTCCGGGGGCGCCGTCCGGTTGCGGCGGAGATCGAAGACGCCGGCGCCCTGGTCGACGTAGTGGTGGTGCGGCGGCGGCTGAGGATATCCATGTTGGAGCACGGCGCGGCGGGTGGATCTCGACGGCAAGACAGCGCCGAATTTGACGAGCCGATCACCGGTAAACACGAAAGTATCAGCGTCGCCGCCCTGGCGAGGCCGGCGGGAGCGGACCTCCATGGTGGTTCCGTTTTCCGACGGAGACAGGAACCAGGCGTAGCCGTTCGCCTCGAGGGAGGCGATCTCTGTGCGAAGTTGGTCCGCCCGGGTCGGGTCGGTCTGCCTGAGCCGCTCGACCTGAAACCGGATCTCGTG
>SKON01000178.1 GCA_007120035.1 Myxococcales bacterium | reverse complement strand
GGTTCGGAACGACTCCGTTCTCCGAGACATCTCAGGCGGAGCGGGGTCATGACCCCAGCGGAGCCCTGCCCACTATAGCCCCTGGCTTCAGCCGGGGGTGGACCGTGGGAGCCCTGAACTATGCCTGAAAATGACCCGCCGCCAACCCCGACGCCACGATCCATACCGCCGCCAACCCCGACGCCACGAACGATGCCGCCGCCAGCATCGACGTACCGGAATCCTTCGCCGCCAACCCCGACGCCACGATCCATACCGCCGCCAACCCCGACGCCACGATCCATACCGCCGCCACGACGGAGATCGTCGCACCACCCAAACTCGACGCAATCACTGCCGACCCCCAACGAACCGGATCGAGTGCGTAAAGGGGTGATCGCCCTATCCCCCGGTCCATGGGGTCTTCGCCATTCCGCAGCGGACCAACCCCCGCTGCGGAATGCTGAGCCTTACTCCGCGAGCAACCGCTCGAGCTCGGCCCGAATCTGGGCTGAAATCCGACCCTCGAGCTGCTCCGACAGGGTCCTCTCGATCTTGTCTTCGCTGTGCTTCAAGAGCTTCGGGAGCACCTTCTGCTGGAAGACCTCGCCCATCACGTTCCGCAGCAACCCCGGGAGTTCGGCTTTCACCGTCGCCTTGACCTGCTCCTCCACCAGCGCCTTGATCTCATCGGCGCTCATTCCGGGGCCCGCCGGCATCGGCGAAGGCGCCGATCCAGGCATCGGTGTGGGCTTGCGCTCCTGGGAAGATATCCGAGGCTGGCTGCCTCGACTCTGTCCCGAGGACTGCACCGGGATTCGAGGCTGACTCTCCGGGACCGGCGTCTGAGACGGCGCCGCCATCTGAGGCTGGGAAGGCGGCTGCGCCGGTTGGTGCTGCGCCTGCGGCTGCGGCTGCGCCGGTTGGTGCTGCGCCGGTTGGTGCTGCGCCTGCGGCTGCGCCGGTTGGTGCTGCGCCGGTTGGTGCTGCGCCTGCGGCTGCGCCGGTTGGTGCTGCGCCGGTTGGTGCTGCACCTGCGGCTGCTGCTGCGGCGGCGGGGTCCCCCATCCCGACGGGACAGGCGCGGGCTCTTCCAGATCCAGGGCCTGGACCGGCTCGGCCTGGGGAGCCGGCGAGGCCTGCGGCGGGGCAGCCCCCAGGGCTCCGGCGCCGTTCACCGCGTCTTCGATCGCTCCTACCAGGGCGTCCGTGGTGAAGGGCTTCATGATCACGTTGGCCGCACCGCTGTCGCGGGCCAGGTCGGGATCAAAATTCTTGTAGGTTCCACCCAACATGATCACAGGGATGTGGCTCGTGGCGTTGTTCCCCTTCAGGGCCCGGCACACGTCATATCCACTGGCGTCGGGCATGTAGTAGTCGAGCAAGATCACCACGGGCTGCTGCTGCGCAGCGTCCATGGCTTCTCGCCCACTCCCAACACCCTTCACGTCGAAGGCTGAGGCTTTCAGCGCCATCTTGACGACCTTGCGGATCGTCTGACTGTCATCGGCGACGAGGACCGTCTGGCTCATGCGATCTCCTTGCAGAACGATGGTTCGCTCGCGGACGAAACGCCCGTGGTGCTCTTCCTTCATACTACGGTTGCGTGATTCACGCCAGTAAAGTTGCCCGTCCTGGATCAACCCCCTTCTGATCGGCCTTGGCCTTTGCCGGTCTCGTGTTTAGAGTTTCCCCGGTTCGTTCCTCACGAGGCTCCCGAGCGAGCCTCCTAAGTTTTTCCCTCGGAGTTCCCCATGGGCATTCTTCTCTCCTGGCTCGTCCTCGCTTTCGCCGTGTGGCTCACCGCTGCCGTCCTCCCCGGAGTTCATATCCGGGGGTTCGTCAGCGCCCTGGTCGTGGCTGCCCTCTTCGGGGTGTTGAACTTCTTCCTCGGGTGGCTCTTCTTCGCGGTCTTCGCCGTCGCCACCCTCGGCATCGCCGTGCTCCTGGCATTCATCACCCGTTGGATCATCAACGCCATCCTCCTGAAGATCGTGGACTCCCTGACGGACCGCATCAAGATCGATAGCTTCGGGTGGGCCCTCGGCGCCGCGCTGATGATGTCCTTCATCGGCTCCGTCACCGAGTGGGGCCTTCGGGTGGTGGGTCTGGTCTAGGGCCTCCTCCGTTTCGGCGGCCGGTCGTTTCCGAGCATCCTACAGGGCCCCGTCGCCAACCCGGACGCCACGAACGATGCCGCCCCCCATACTCCTCAGGGATGAAACCCCACGATCAGATGAGCCGGCTGGTCCAACCCGTCGTCCCAACTGGCGAAGAGCTTATGATCGCTGTTCGCCATCATCACCAGACCCCGCCGAGGTAAATCCTGCACCAGGGCCCCCGACATCTCCGTGAACCTCGCCCTGACCACCTGCGGGGAGAGCACTCGATCCTTGATCTCCAGTGTCGAGACCCGGTCGTCGTTATGGGGCCAGAACCCCACCCTCAGTGACCACACCCGGGCGTCCTCGTCGATCACACACCCCTTAAAGACCGCGTTCTTGTGGCGCCACCCTCCATCGTAGACCTCGACGACGTCACAGATCTCCTCCAAGAGCGACCGCGCCTCCTCTTTCTCCTGCCCCAGGTAGAAGTCCTCGATCCCCTCCAGGGTCAGGCCCTTCTCGGTCTGGACGAAGATCTCCGGCTGCCCCTCGGTCACCTCGGCGATCTCCTCTGCTGTCATTCGGGGGGCCTGTCGATCGCAGCTCGACGAAAGCCCCACCACCACGATCACCATCAGCACTGCACTCGTCGCTCTCATTGAAACTCCTTCGCCACCTCGGGCTTTGCCCGGGTCATCAACGACTCCAGGTGTTTCACAATCACCCGGGCCAAATTCTTCCCCGTCGCCGCCTCGATCCCTTCCAGCCCTGGCGACGAGTTCACCTCTAACACCACGGGCCCCTCCTGGGTGATCAAGAGATCCACACCGGCGATCCCCAACCCCAGGGCCTTGGCGGCCTTCACCGCCAACGCCGCCGTCTCCTGGTCGGGCCGGAACCCTCGGGCCGTCCCTCCCCGGTGCAGGTTGCTGCGAAAGTCTCCCGGGGCGCTCTCCCGCTCCATGGCGGCCGCCACCTCGTCGCCGACCACGAAGAGCCGCAGATCTCTGCCCTGGGCCTCGGACACGAACCGCTGCACCAGCACCTGCTCACCCAACCCCCAGAGGGCCTCCACGGTGGCCCGCAGCTGGTCCAGCTCCCCCACCTTGATCACCCCCACGCCCTGGGTTCCTCGGACCACCTTCACCACCACCGGTGGCCCGCCCAAGAGGGCCGCGCACTCCTCGATCTGATCTGGGACGTCCACGAAGACACTGGGCGGCACGGGCACCCCGCAGTGGCTCAGCCACTGCAGGCTCGCCACCTTATCGCGACTCCGGCCGATGGACTCCGCCGTGTTCGGCGTCCGCACCCCCAGCCCCTCCAGATGCCTCAGCACCACCAGGCCGGTCTCCGTGACCGACGTCCCCACCCGGGGTAGCACCACGTCCATCCCCTCGATCTTCAGCCCCCCCTGGGTCATCACCGCCCCGTCCTCCAACCAGGCCACGGCGCATCGACGGGGGTGTAAGAACCGCACGTCGTGGCCCCCCTTACGACAGGCTTCCCACAGCCGTCGCGTCGAGTAGAGCCGACGGTTCACCGAAAGTAGGGCGATTCTCATGTCCGTAGGTCGTCGTCAGGCGGTGAAGAAGAGAAAGAGCAACATGGCGATCACGAGCGCCAGCATGGCGACCACCGCGAAGAGTAGCACCGTATCGGCCCCTTTTCGTGGGGGCTCCACCTCTTGCAGGTCCTGTGGGCTCCGGGGTGGCGACGCCGGGGTGTTCATTGCCGCCCGCTCCCGGCCCGGGATCCCCGACACGGCGTCATAGTCCAGTTCCAGGGGCTCCCACTGACTGGTCTCGGCGATCTCCAACTCATCGACGGGCCGGCCGCCCTTGCCGAAGAGCTCGTCGAGCTGCGAGAGGGCCTCCTGGGCGGTCTGCACCCGATGATCCGGGGACTTCTCCAACATCGGCGCCAACCAACGGACCCACTCTTCGGGCACCCCCGAGAGATCGAAGGGCCGGGGAAACACCAGGGAGTTCATCAGCTCGCTGTGGGTCTTCCCCTTGATCAGGTGGTCCCCGACCAGCGCCTCGTACACCACCAGCCCCACACAGAAGAGATCCGCCGGCGGGCCCGCCGGATCGCCCACGACCATCTCCGGGGCCGCGTATCTTGGCGTCCCCACGAAGCTCCCCACCCGGGTCTTGACCAGGGTGATCGCGTCATCGGGGTTCCCATCGCTCAAGCTCGCCCCGGCCTTGGCCACCCCGAAGTCCACGAGCTTCAGGATCTCCCGCCCCACATCCCGGGTCACCAGGATGTTCTCAGGCTTGAGATCCCGGTGCAGGACCTCGCGCTCATGGGCCGCCGCAAGGGCCCACAAGAGCTGCCGTACCAGCGGCAGGAGCCGCTCCGTGGGGAGAGTCCCTTCTTCTTTGAAGAGCTCGTCGAGGCCCTTGCCCTCCACCCGCTCCATCACCATGAACTGCCCCCCCTCGAAGCTCCCTACCTCCCAGATCCGCACGATATTGGGGTGCTCGATGGCCTTGAGGATCTCCGCCTCTTGCCGCATCCGCAGCGCCGCCCGGGGGTCGGCCAACTCCGCCTCGTCGTGAAGCACCTTCACGGCGACGGCACGATCCAACTCCAGATCGTGAGCGGCCAACACCTCCCCGAACCCGCCGGATCCCAGGCGGCCCTCCACCCGGTATCGGTCGTTGAGCACCGTCCCCGCTTCGATGATCTGCGCTTGCCTCGACATGGCCTCGGAGGGCTGTGGGAGTTAGGGAGTGGGACCCTCACCGGGGGGCATTATTCACGACTTGGCCGCCTACGCCAAGCACAGCCAAGCTCCGCCTCACGGTCGCCGATACGTTCAGCCAGAACTCTGCTCTCGACGCTTTACCGTCGGGGCCGCCTCAACCGCCTCGCCAGCCTCCCGGGTCTCGATCCGATACCGGTAGCCCTGCTCCGTCAAAAAGAGCTGCCGTTTGTTCGCGTACTCTTGTTCCGTCGTATCTCGGGTCACGATGGAGTAGAAGTACGCCTCGTTGGCACCGCTCTTCGGTCGCAGGATTCTCCCCAGTCGCTGGGCCTCCTCCTGCCGGCTACCGAAGGTCCCCGACACCTGGATCGCCACGCTCGCGTCGGGCAAGTCCACGGCGAAGTTCGCCACCTTGCTCACCACCAGCACGGGCACCTCTCCGTCCCGGAACTTCCCGTAGAGCACCTCCCGCTCCCCCTGGGGGGTTCGGCCCGTGATGATCGGCGCCCCGGTCCGCTCGGCGATCTGGTCGAGCTGGTCCAGGTACTGGCCGATGATCATGATCTGATCGCCCTTATGCTTCTCCAAGAGCTCATCGAGGACCTCCAGCTTCGCCGGGTTCGTCGCCGCCAGCCGGTACTTCGGACGAGCCTCGGAGAGCGCGTACTCCATACGGAGATCGTCGTCGGCAAACCCCACCCGGACCTCCGTGCACTCCGCCGACGCGATATACCCCCGCTTCTCCAACACTCGCCAGGGAACGTCGTACTTCTTCGGCCCGATCAGGCTGAACACCTCTTCTTCCTTGCCGTCCTCCCGCACCAGGGTCGCCGTCAGGCCCAACCGCCGTCGGCTCTGGATGTTGGCCACCGCACGAAACACCGGCGCCGGCAAGAGGTGGACCTCATCGTAGATCACCAACCCCCAGTTGCCCTGATTGAAGAGCCCGAAGTGCACGAAGTCGCTGTCCTTGCTCTTTCGATAGGTCAGGATCTGGTAGGTCGTGATCGTCACGGGCTTGATCTCTTTGACCTCCCCCGAATACTCCCCGAGCTCCTCCTCGGTGAGGCTCGTCTTGTCCAGGATCTCGCTTCGCCACTGCCGCAGGGCCGTCGTATTCGTCGTCAAGATCAGGGTATGGGCCCCCACGGCCTCCATCGCCCCCAGGGCCACGATGGTCTTCCCCGCCCCACAGGGCAGAACGATGGTCCCGCTCCCCCCTTTCACGGTCCCTCCAGCCCAAAAGGCTCCCACGGCCTCTCGCTGATAGTCCCGCAGACCGAAGGGATTCCCCTCCAGCGTCTCCTCTCGCAGGCCTACCTCCAGGGGCTCCCCGGGCACATATCCGGCCAGATCCTCCACGGGGAACCCCACCCGGATCAGGGCATGCTTGATGAACCCCCGCTGGTCTTTGACCACCCGGTACCGCCTCGGCGACACCCGCTCCAAGAGGTAGGGCTTGACCTTGCGCTGCCGGCTCACCTCCTCCAGGAGCACCTCGTCCTCGCTCTCCAGATAGAGGTCATCGTCGTCGGCCACCAGCTTCAACCGCCCGTACCGACTCATGTACTCGTCGATGTCCACCAGGAGGTTCGACGGCAGAGGGTACTTGCTATACTCTTCGAGCTGTGCCTTGATCTCCGCTGGCTCGACCCCCAGCGCGGCGGCGTTCCACAGCGAGAGCGGAGACACCCGATAGGTGTGGATATGCTCTGGCGACTTCACCAACTCGGCGAACACCGATAACGCGTCTCGCGCTTCGGCGAACCGTTCACTCGCCGTCTCCAGGAGCACGGTCGAGTCGGATTGGACGATCAACGGATTCTGCGGATTGTAGGACATCTACTACTGCCGAATGGGAAGGAACCACTGGTGCGACGGGTTTACGGATCGAACCGCCGCGCGGAGCGAGGCCCGATTTTGAGCCCACATAGCGTAGGCTCCCTTGACGGATAGCACAACCCCGGCGCCAAAAAGATTCCCGACTCTCCTCATCACCACCGCCGCCTATGATCAATCCCCTGAAATCTATCGAGATTAACTCCTATCGCCTGTGGCACCCCAAGATCGCCAAGGCCCAGCAGGGGATCCAGATCGCCCAGATCAGCGACGTCCACCTCGGGCGGTGGGTGAAGCCTCGCCACATGGAGCAGGTCGTCGACTTCGTGAACCAGCGCCGCCCCGACCTGGTCGCCCTCACCGGCGACTACGTGGGCTACAGCTCCAAAGATCTCTACCCCTCTACGGCCACCCTCGGCGGCCTCACCAGCCCCTCCTTCGCCGTCCTGGGAAACCATGACCACTGGACCAGCACCGAGGCGGCCCTGGAAGGGTTCGCAGCCGCCGAGATCCCGGTCCTCACCAACGAGTCCCGGGTCGTCGAGACCGAACGTGGGATCCTCCGGCTCGTCGGTGTCGATGATCACGTGACCAACAAGGCCGACGTCGATGCCGCCTTCCGGGACGTCGAGGAGTCGATCAACGAAGAGCTCTTCTGCCTGGTCCTCAACCACGTCCCCTCCCTGGCCCCTCGGATCGCCGAGCGGGGCGCCGACCTGATCTTAAGCGGTCACACCCACGGCTATCAGTTCAACATCCCGGGGTTCACCAACCGGCTCGCCCAACGCCTGGGCGCCCAATACCACGTCGGCGCCTATTTCCTCGACGGCACCTACCTCTACATCAACCGGGGATTGGGTTCCGCCTCCTGGCCCTGGCGCATCGGCGCCGCCCCGGAGCTGACCTTCTTCGAGCTGGCCCACGGCCCTCGCCCCCGCCTGGAGCTCTTGGAGACCTCGTCCTTCGGGGTCAACCACCGACCACGGTGACCACCAGCTCATCCCGAGGGTCGATGGTGGTGTCCACCACGGCCTGGGCCCGCAGCCGCCAGTTCCCTCCGTCTTCGGTGAGCACCGCCTCCCGGGGGATCTTGATCACGATGGGGATCACGTACTCGTGTCCCGCCGGCAGCATCACCTCCTGAGCGGTCTCGGCTCGTTGCGTATACTTCTCCCACCGCCCGCCCCGCTGCACCTCTCCCGTCAGGCTGATCGTCACGCAGGTCAGCGTCCGATCGTCCCCTTCGGGAGCGCTCACCGTCGCCGAGGCCCGGATCACCTCCCCGGCCATCACCGATTCGTCCTTCGACGTGAGCACCAGGTCCATATCCCCCCCGGTGATCCGATTCAGCTTCGCCGTCATGAATCGTAACGTATTGCTCAGCTTAATCTTTCCCACGTCTACCTCGCATCCAGGCCCTGGCGGTCAGTGTAGAGTCACTTCTCGTGAAACTCAAACCTCACCGTGGCCTCCGCAGGCTCGATCTGAATCACGTGATCCACCAACCCATGGCAGTGAAGCTCGTTGAGCCGCAGGTTTTCCCCCTCCTGGTCGAAGTCACACCGGTACCGCTGGGCCGGCAACAACAGGAGCACCTCTCCGTCGTCGACCTTCAGATCCAGGAAGAGCGGCGGCTCCTCAAAATCCAACCGGGCCCTCCCCCCCTGAAGGTGCACCTCCAGCCGCTCCGTCCGCAGCCGCTGCGCCCGCACCTCCCCGTCTCCCATCCTCACCCGGAGGTCCCCGGCGAGCTGAAAGAGCTGGATCTCTCCCTCCTCGACGTCGACAGACACGGGGATCTGGCTCTCCACGCTGATCTCGTACCTCACCTCGCAGCTCTCCCCCTCCTCACACCGGGCCTCTAACTCAGCCCATCCCCCGTTGTTCTCCTCCCGAAACACCCGAAACGTCGACTCCCCCGTCCGCCACCGGTCCATCTGAAGCCCCCCCGTGACCCGGCTGCCGTACACCCACACCTCCCCCCTCTCCACGTCGGCCCTCAGCCCCTGAACCCCGTCCCAGGACACTCGCTCCGGACCGTTCATCGGATCCCCACACCCACAGACCATCCCCAGGCACACCGCCCACACCGCGACCATCGCCTTCTTCATTCCCCCCTCCAGGCTCTCACTTTCCCAACAGACTCCCCACCAAATCTCTACACGCCACCCGCGGGGGACAGAACGGACCGTGGTTCGCGCCGCCCATTCGGTCGGTGGTCCACACCGCGAACCCCGGAGCGTGACCGAAGACACATGAAGCGCCCCCTTTCACCCACTCGATCCGGTTCAACCGAGGGGCGCATAGAATAAGGGCGTAAGGGATTTCGGAGGATTTTGATCGCAAGAAATGAGTTCCGGGTGATAGGACGAGTTTTGCG
>SKON01000197.1 GCA_007120035.1 Myxococcales bacterium | reverse complement strand
GGGCGGCCCGGGGGGGGAGGCCCGGGTGGAGCACCAGCACCGGGGGTCGTCCCGCGCCGCCCGGTCCTGCATCGCATGCCCCTCTTGACATCACCGCTCACAAGTGCGAAATCGCCACCACCGTCGCAGGCCCTCATTGGCGGTGGAGCGTCGCCGGTCTCCGAGAAGTGGGATGAGCGAAGACTCAAATACCAGAGCCCGACCGAAGGTCGGAGTGATCATGGGAAGCCAGTCCGACTGGCCCACGATGAAGCGCGCCTGCGAGATCCTTGACGAGCTGGGGGTAGACTACGAGACCCGGGTGGTGAGCGCTCACCGCACGCCGGACGCGATGTTCTCCTACGCCGAGACCGCCGTGGAGCGGGGGCTGAAGGTGATCGTCGCCGGCGCCGGTGGGGCCGCCCACCTGCCGGGGATGGTGGCGGCGAAGACCCCGCTGCCCGTGATCGGGGTGCCCGTGAAGACCTCCACCCTGAACGGCATGGACTCCTTGCTCTCGATCGTGCAGATGCCCCGGGGTGTGCCCGTGGCGACCGTGGCGATCGGAGAGGCCGGGGCGACCAACGCCGGGCTCCTGGCGGCCCAGATCCTGGGCGCCTTCGACGACGAGTTGCGGGAGCGGTTGGAGTCGCAGCGAGCTGCGACGCGGGACGCCGTGCTCGAGACCGCTGAGGAGTTGCGATGAGCTCCCTGGCGCCGGGAAGGATCCTACGACCGGGCGCCACGATCGGGATTCTTGGCGGCGGTCAGTTGGGACGAATGATGGTGCTGGCGGGGATCCCCATGGGGTTTGAGTTCGCCTGCCTCGACCCGGGCGGTGTAGCGAGCCCCTGCGGCCAGGTCGCGGGCCACACCGTGAAGGCCCCCTTTGACGATCTCGATGCCGCCGCCGAACTCGCCAGCTCCTGCGATCGAATCACCTATGAGTTCGAGAACGTCTCTCCAGACGTGGTGAGCCGCCTCGTCGATGGCGGGCTGATGCCTCAGGGGGCGGAGCTCCTGGCGACCAGCCGGCACCGCCTTCGGGAGAAGCAGGCCCTCCAAAACGCCGGGTTCCCGGTGGCTCCCTTCGCGAGGGTCGTCGACGAGGAGAGCCTGAATGCGGCGATCGAGCAGGTCGGCCTGCCTGCGGTGTTGAAGACCGCCACCGGCGGCTACGACGGCAAGGGCCAGGCCGTGGTGCACACCGAGGCCGAGGCCCTTCAAGCCCTGGAAGACCTGGGGCCTCGGGAGCTGGTGCTCGAGGGGTTCATCCCCTTCGAAAAGGAACTCTCCGTGGTGGTGGCCCGGTCGATCCACGGGGACGTCGAGGCGTTTCCCGTCGCGGAGAACGAGCACGTCGACGGGATCTTGCGGGTATCCATCGCCCCGGCGCGGATCCCGTCGTCCGTGGCGGTGACGACGGTTCGGACCGCGGAGCGCCTGGCCGAGGCCCTGGGGGTGGTGGGCGTCGTGGGGGTGGAGTTCTTCTTGCTCCCCGACGGGTCCATCGTGATCAACGAGATCGCGCCGCGGCCCCATAACTCCGGGCACTACACCATGGACGGGTGCACCACGGATCAATTCGAGCAGCACCTGCGGGCTATCTGCGGGTGGCCGCTGGGGAATCCCGGGATGCACACCCCGGTTGTGATGGCGAACCTCCTGGGAGAGGAGGCCCGGCGGTGGGGTGACGAGATCGACAAGATACCCGCCGGGTTGGAGGTGAAGACTCACCTCTACGGGAAGGCCGAGGCCCGGCCGGGGCGCAAGATGGGGCATATCAACATAGTCACAGAATACGTAGACCAGGCGCTGGAGTTTCTCGGCGACCGGGGTCTGCGGGGAGCGCAGCGATGATCCAGCGGTACAGTCGCCCCGAGATGAGGGATCTCTGGAGCCGAGAGAATAAGTTCCGGGCCTGGCTGGAGGTGGAGATCTGCTCTGCCGAGGCCTGGGCCGAGCTCGGCGTCCTCCCCGCCGACGAGGTCCGACTCCTTCGAGAGAAGGCCGACTTCGACATCGATCGCATCGACGAGATCGAGAAGGAGACTCGCCATGACGTGATCGCCTTCACCCGGGCGGTCTCGGAGACCCTGGGGCACGAGCGGCGCCACGTCCACTACGGGCTGACCTCCACGGACGTGGTGGACACGGCCAACGGATACCTCCTGCGGCAGGCCAACGAGATCCTCCGGGGCCGCATCGACGACCTGATCGGGGTGCTGGCAAGCCAGGCCCGGCGGTACCGGGACACGATCTGCATGGGCCGCACCCACGGGGTCCACGCTGAGCCCACCACCTTCGGCCTGAAGCTCGCCCTCTGGCACGAAGAGATGAAGCGCAACCAGGACCGGTTCGCCCGGGCGGCCAGCGACGTGGAGTTCGGCAAGATCTCCGGAGCCGTGGGCACCTACGCCAACGTGGACCCCCGGGTGGAGCGGATCGTCTGCGAGAAGATGGGGCTGACCCCGGCGCCGATCTCCACCCAGACCCTCCAGCGGGACCGCCACGCCCACTACGTGGCCACCCTGGCCCTCTGCGCCACGTCGCTGGAGAAGTTTGCCACCGAGATCCGGGGCCTCCAGAAGACCGAGGTCCGAGAGGTCGAAGAGGCGTTCCGGCCCGGCCAGAAGGGCTCGTCGGCGATGCCCCACAAGCGAAACCCCGTGGGCTCCGAGAATATCACGGGCCTCTCCCGGGTGATGCGGGGCTTCGTGGTCACCGCCTTCGAGAACGTCGCCCTCTGGCACGAGCGGGACATCTCCCACTCGTCGGCGGAGCGAGTAGTCCTGGCCGACGCGACGACGCTTTTGGACTACCTCCTGCACCGGTTCACGGGGATCATCGGCGATCTGACGGTCTTCCCGGAGAACATGAAGAAGAACATGGACCGCAGCTTCGGGCTGCCCTTCTCGGGGAGGGTGATGACCGCCCTGATCGACCAGGGGTTCAGCCGAGAAGAAGCATACGACGCTGTCCAGCCCCGGGCCATGCAGGCCTGGGAGGAGGGGCGGCCCTTCCTGGAGATCCTCCAGGAGTGCGCCCCCATCGTGGAGACCCTCGGCGACGAGGGGCTCAGAGAGTGTTTCGACCCGGCCTGGTCCGTGCGCCACGTGCCGGAGATCTTCGACCGCCTGGGACTCAACGAGGAGGTATCATGACGACCCCACCCCCCACCCTCTTTTCCGCCGTCGGCGACGTGGCGGCCCCCGTGGTCTACCAGGGCAAGGTCCGGGAGCTCTTCGACCTGGGCGACGAGCTGTTGATCGTGGTCACGGACCGGATCTCGGCCCACGACATCCGGCTGAAGCCGCCGATCCCCTACAAAGGGGCCGTGCTGAACCGGCTGAGCCGGTTCTGGTTCGACGCCACGGCGGCGATGCAGAAGAACCACTTCGTCCACGCCGACGCCAGCGCCCTGGTGCGGGCCGGCGTGCTGCCCGAGGGGAAGGCCGCGCTCTACAGGGACCGGGTGACCGTGGCCCGCAAGGCCGAGCGCATCGACATGGAGTGCGTCGCCCGAGGGTACCTCACGGGCAGCGGCTGGCGGCAGTACATAAAGTCGGGCACGGTCAACGGCATCGAGCTCCCCGAGGGGATCCGCAAGAACGCCGCCCTCGACGAGGCGATCTTCACGCCGGCCATCAAGAACGACGAGGGCCACGACGAGAATATCTCTTTTGACCGGATGGCCGAAATCGTCGGCGCCGAGCTGGCCGAATCCCTCAAAGAAGCGACCCTGAAGCTCTATCGGTTCGCCCACGACCTCTGTCGGGAGCGTGGTGTGATCCTGGCGGACTGCAAGTTCGAGTTCGGCCATATCGACGGCGAGCTCGTGCTGATCGACGAGGCCCTGACGCCGGACGCGGCGAGGTTCTGGGCAAAGGAGGTATACGAGCTCGACGTGGAGATCGACTCCATGGACAAGGAGCCTTTGCGACAGTTTCTCCTCCGGGAAGAGGGCCGCACGGGCACCATGCCCGAGGTGCTCCCCGAGGAGATCGTCGCCGAGACCAGCCAGCGGTATCTGGAGCTCTATCAACGAATCACGGGAACCCCCCTGAACGAGGAGTAAGTCATGTTCGTCGCGCGCGTGCAGGTCACGATCAAAGAGGAGGTCCTGGACCCCCAGGGCAAGGCCGTGGAGGGGGCCCTTCACTCCCTCGGGTTCGAAGAGGCATCGGGGGTGCGGATCGGCAAGTTCCTGGAGCTGACGCTGAACACCGACGACCGGGCCGTCGCCGAAGAGCGGCTCAGCCAGATGTGCGAGAAGCTCCTGGCGAACCCCGTGATCGAGGACTACGAGTTTGAGCTCGTCGAAGCCGGGGAGGCGCGATGAAGGCCGCTGTGATCACCTTCCCCGGGTCGAACTGCGACCGGGACTGCCTGCGAGCCCTGGAAGAGATCCCGGGCTGCGAGGCCGATAGCGTGTGGCACGCAGACCAGGACCTGGCCGGCTACGATCTGATCGTGCTCCCCGGCGGGTTCTCCTACGGAGACTACCTCCGAAGCGGTGCCATCGCCCGGTTTTCGCCGGTCATGGCCGCTCTGAAGCGGGAGGCCGACCGAGGGGTCACGATCCTGGGGATCTGCAACGGGTTTCAGGTGCTCCTGGAGGCCGGGCTGCTCCCGGGGGCGATGCGTCGAAACCAATCGCTGAAGTTCGTATGCAAGCCCTGCGAGCTCGTCGTGGACCGGGCGGACTCCCGGTTCTCCTCGAGGTTTCAAGAGGGCCAGACCTTGCAGGTCCCCGTGGCCCACGGAGAGGGCAACTACTACTGCGACGACGAGACCCTGAAGCGCCTCCATGGCGAGGGCCAGGTGGTCTTTCGATACGCCGACAACCCCAACGGGTCCGTGGCAGATATCGCGGGGATCACCAACGAGACGGGCAACGTGCTGGGGATGATGCCGCACCCGGAGCGGGCCACCCGGGCCCGGTTGGGCTCCGTGGACGGGGCCGAGATCTTCGGAGCGATCTTCGACTTCGTGAGCGCCGGAGGAAAATCATGAGTATGGAGCCGACCCCAGAGGAGATCCGAGACCATCGAGTCTACGCCGACTTTGGCCTCACCGACGCCGAATACGAGCTGATCTGCGAGAAGCTCGGGCGAGCCCCGAACTACGTGGAGGTGGGGATCTTCAGCGTGATGTGGTCCGAGCACTGCTCGTACAAGAACTCCCGGCCCGTGTTGAGCCTGCTCCCCACGAAGGGCCCCCATGTGTTGGTGGGCCCCGGGGAGGGCGCCGGGATCGTGGACATCGGCGACGGCCAGGCCGTGGCGTTCAAGATCGAGAGCCACAACCACCCCTCGGCGGTGGAGCCCTACCAGGGCGCGGCCACTGGAGTGGGCGGCATCCTGCGGGATATCTTCTCCATGGGGGCACGGCCCGTAGCGCTCTTGAACTCCCTGCGGTTTGGGCCCCTCTCGGACGGGCGCAACCGATATCTCTTCGAGCGAGTCGTGGAGGGCATCGGCGGCTACGGCAACTGCGTGGGCGTGCCCACCGTCGGTGGCGAGGCCGTCTTTGACGACGCCTACTCGGGCAACCCCCTGGTGAACGTGATGTGCGTGGGGTTGATCGACCACGACCAGATCCAGAAAGGCGTGGCCGGGGGCGTGGGCAACCCCGTGTTCTACGTGGGGCCCGCTACGGGCCGGGACGGGATCCACGGGGCCACCTTCGCCTCGGAGGAGCTCAACGAGGAGTCCGAGGAGCGCCGCCCCGCCGTGCAGGTCGGCGACCCCTTCATGAAGAAGCTCGTCATGGAGTCCTGCCTGGAGCTGATCGACTCCGGGATCGTCGTGGGGATCCAGGACATGGGCGCCGCCGGGCTGACCTGCTCCAGCGCCGAGATGGCCAGCAAGGCCGGCAACGGGATGGAGCTCTACCTGGATCGGGTGCCCTGCCGGGCCGAGGGGATGACCCCGTACGAGATGATGCTCAGCGAGTCCCAGGAGCGGATGCTCTTCGTGGTCCGGCCGGAGCACGTCGACCGGGCCAGGGAGATCTTCGAACGGTGGGAGGTCCCCTGCGTGGAGGTGGGCAAGGTGACCGACGACGGTCGGCTGCGGCTGATCTTCCATGGCGAGGAGGTCGGGGACCTGCCTGTTCGGGGACTCGTGGACGACTGCCCCGTGTATGAGCGAGCCGTGGAGCGTCCGGGGTATCTGGACATGGTCCAGAGCGCCGAAACCTTGAACGACCCGGAGATCGCCGGCGTACAGGAGCTCACGGCGGCCCTCAAAGCCGTGCTGGCCGACCACACCGTGGCGAGCAAGCGGTGGATCTACGAGCAGTTCGACCACATGGTGCAGGGAAACACCGTGCAGGCCCCCGGTGGGGACGCCGCCGTGGTGGAGGTCCAGGGCACCCGAAAGGCGCTGGCCATGGCCCTCGACGGCGACGGTCGGCACGTGTTCCTCGACCCCTACGAGGGGGGCAAGGCGACGGTCGCCGAGGCGGCCCGGAACCTGGTCTGCGTGGGGGCTCGGCCCCTGGCGGTCACGGATAACCTGAACTTCGGGAGCCCCGAGCGGCCGGAGATCTACTTCCAGCTCCACCAGTCCGTGGCCGGGATGGCCGAGGCATGCGAGGTGCTGAAGACCCCTGTGATCGGAGGCAACGTCAGCCTCTACAACGAGCACGCCGGCCAGGCGATCTACCCCACGCCTGTGGTGGGGATGGTGGGGCTCATCGAGGACCGAGACCGGATGATCGGCGCCGGGTTCCGGGGCGACGGTGACCTCGTGGCCGTCCTGGGTGCCACCGGCGCTGACCTCGGGGGGAGCGCCTTCCGGGCGGTCCTCCACGGGGCCGTCGACGGGGCGCCGCCGTCGGTGGATCTCCAGGCCGAGGCTCGCCTCCAGGACACGATGTTGCGGGCTGTGGAGGCCGGGCTCTTGAGCTCCGCACACGACTGCTCCCACGGTGGCCTGGCCACGACGATCGCCGAGAAGGCCATCGCCGGTGGCCGCGGCGCCAACGTCCGACTGAAAGGAGACCTCCGCGGGGATCATCACCTCTTCTCGGAGACCACGGGGAGGATCGTCGTCTCGGCGCCGCCCGAGGCAAAGGAGGCCCTGGAGGCGATCGCCGCCGACGCGGGCGTTCCCCTGAGCTGGGTCGGCGAGGTCGGCGGCGAGGAGTTGACGATCACCGTGAACGACGAGCTCGGGATCGAGAGCGCCGTCGCCGATCTCCGCGACGCCTACGAGGGCGCGATCCCTCGACGAATGGAGAAAGCATGAGCTTCTACAACGACGTTCGAGCCCCCGGAGGGGCCTTCTCACACCCTGGAGAGGAGTGCGGGATCTTCGGGGCCGTGGGCCATGAGGAGGCGTCGTTTCTGAACTACTACGGCCTCCACGCCTTGCAGCATAGAGGCCAGGAGAGCTGCGGGATCTGTTCCAGCTACGGCGGTCGGTTCCACCACCGCCGGGGTATGGGGCTGGTCAAAGAGGTCTTCACCCAGGAGCACCTCGAGGAGCTCCCCGGCGTGGCCGCCATCGGGCACGTCCGGTACTCCACCAGTGGTGAGAGCCACCTGGTGAACGCTCAGCCTCTGATTTTTCGGTACCGCGGCGGCGAGCTCGCCATCGCGACCAACGGCACCTTGACGAACGCCCCGGAGCTGAGGGCCGAGCTGGAGTCCGAGGGCTCGATCTTTCAGACCACGTCGGACACGGAGGTCCTGGCCCACCTGGTCGCCCGTTCCCGGGAGGCTTCCCTGGAGGAAGACGTCTTCCAGGCATTGAACCGCCTCGATGGAGCCTTCGCCTTTCTGATCCTCACCAACGAGCGGTTGATCGCCGCCCGGGATCCCCACGGGTTCCGGCCATTCTCCATGGGCCGCCTCGGGGACGCTCGGGTCTTCGCGTCCGAGACCTGCGCCTTCGACGCCGTGGGGGCGACCTTCGATCGAGAAGTGGCCCCTGGGGAGATGCTGGTCCTCGACGACGAGGGGAATCAGGAGTCTCTGCAGTTCGCTGAGCCCCGGCGCCGGGGAGTCTGCACCATGGAGTACGTGTACTTCGCCCGCCCCGACAGCGATCTGGACGGGATTAACCTCCATTCGGCGCGCAAGCGCCTGGGCCGGCGGCTTGCCCGGGAGGCCCTGGTGGAGGCCGACGTGGTCACCGGCGTGCCGGACTCGAGCATCTCGGCGGCCATCGGATACGCCGAGGAGTCCCGGCTGCCCTACGAGATGGGGCTGATCAAGAATCGGTACACCGGGCGCACCTTCATCCAGCCCAGCCAGGGGCTGCGGGAGCAGGGGGTGAAGATGAAGCTCTCCGCGGTCCGGGGCGTCGTCGCCGGCAAGCGGGTGGTGATGGTCGACGACTCCATCGTCCGGGGGACCACGTCTCTGCGGATCGTCCGCCTCCTGCGGGAGGCCGGGGCCAGGGAGGTCCACGTCCGGATCAGCTCTCCGCCGTTTCAGAACCCCTGCTACTTTGGGATCGACACCCCGAGCCGGGACGAGCTGATCGCCTCCCGGCTCACCGTCGACGAGATCCGAGAGAAGATCGGCGCCGACAGCCTTCATTTTTTGAGCCGCGAGGGGATGGTGGAGGCTATCGGCCGCCCCGAGTGCGGCCACCCCGACCGGGGGCACTGCCTGGGGTGCTTTACCAACGAATATCCGGCGCCTACCTACGAGGAGGAGCGATGAGCGACGCCTATCGAGAAGCGGGAGTAGATATCGAGGCCGGGCGCCGTGTCGTAGAGAGAATGCGGGGCCACGTGGCCCGGACCATGCGGCCCGAGGTGCTCGGCGGCCTCGGCGGGTTTGGAGCGTTTTTCGAGCTCGACTTGGAGCGCTACCAACGCCCCGTACTGGTCTCGGGCACCGACGGGGTGGGCACGAAACTCAAGATCGCCTTCGCCACGGGGCGCCACGACACGATCGGCCAGGACTGCGTGGCCATGGTGGTCAACGACATCGCCGTCCACGGCGCCGAGCCCCTCTTCTTCCTGGACTACCTGGCCACGGGCGTCCTCGACGAAGACGTGGCCGAGGCCATCGTCAAAGGCGTCGCCGATGGCTGCGAGCAGGCCGGGTGCGCCCTGGTGGGCGGCGAGACCGCCGAGATGCCCGATCTCTACGGGTCCGGAGAGTACGATCTGGC
>SKON01000077.1 GCA_007120035.1 Myxococcales bacterium | reverse complement strand
GGCATAGGCCGCCGGGATTGGCAACCTATACGGAGGTCAGAGGTCGGAGGTCAGAGGTCGGAGGGGTGCCCACCGCGAACCCCCGAGGAAACAGCGAAGCCCGTGGCCCCCTCCCCGCCTGCGGGGAGGTGCCCGTAGGGCGGAGGGGTCGTCCGCGCCGCCCGAACGGTCGCCCACCGCGAACCCCCGAGGAAACAGCGAAGCCCGTGGCCCCCTCCCCGCCTGCGGGGAGGTGCCCGTAGGGCGGAGGGGTCGTGTGCGCCGCCCGTACCTTCACCCCACCGCGAACCCCTATAGAAACAGCGAAGCCCGAGGACCCCTCCCCGCCTGCGGGGAGGTGCCCGTAGGGCGGAGGGGTCGTCCCGCCCCGCCCGAACGTCCGTGAGGTATTCCGACCTCCGACCTCCGACCTCCGTTACCGGGCGATCCACCGAGCATTCAGATGCACGTCCTCGATGGTCCCCGGCGTTCCATCGGATCCCAGGCTGTAGATCATGAAGGTCCCGTCGTTACGGGGGCGATACACGTAGGGGTTGCCCCAGGGATCCTGCGGGGTAGCGCCCGAGAGGGCGGCCAACGACGGGGGCAGGCGGCAGTGGACCCGGCGGTACTCCAGGACCTGGTGGTGGAGCTCGTCGAGCTCTTCCACGGTGGTGCGCCAGGGGTTTTCGCCGGTGTGGCCCACCGATTGGTACGCCACATAGAGGCCGGCGCCCACGATCAACGCCGAGGTGATTCCCGTCGCGATCATCATATGCACCAGGGCCAGGCCACGGGGGTTCAGCGGGTGGGAACGGGGGGTGGGATTCATCACATACCTCTCGGTCGACGAGTCAGCCAACGTGCTGATAGATGAACACCGAAAACCCCCGTTTTACTCCCGCAACAGGCCGGTGCTAGCGTGGGCCCGCCGACCCACTCCAACCGAGGAACCAACCCAGGAACCCCCAGATGAAGACCCGACGAATCGTCGCCCTCGGTGGCGGCGGATTTAGCATGGAGCCCCACAACCTGGCCCTCGACCGGTGGATCCTCTCCCTCACCGACACAAAGCGCCCCAAGGTGTGCTTCTTGCCGACGGCCAGCGGCGACGCCACCGGCTACGCCGCGAAGTTCCTCTCCGCCTTCGGGCGTCTCGACTGCGAGCCATCTCTTCTGTCTCTCTTTCGTCGAGACCGGGACGACCTGCGGGGGTTCCTGCTGGACCAGGACGTGATCTACGTGGGCGGCGGAAACACAGCGAATATGCTGGAGCTGTGGCGTACCCACGGGGTGGATACGGCGCTCCGGGAAGCCTGGGAGGCCGGGGTGATCCTCACCGGGCTCAGCGCCGGGTCTCTCTGCTGGTACGAGGAGGGCGTGACTGACTCCCTGGGTACGAACCTGGCGCCCCTGAAGGACGGGTTGGGGCTGCTCTCCGGGAGCCACTGCCCCCACTACGATGGCGAGGAGGACCGCCGGCCCACCTACCAACGGCTCGTGCAAGGTGGGGACCTGGCGAGCGGGATCGCCGCTGACGACGGGGTGGGGCTTCTGTACGAGGGAGAGGATCTCGTGGAGGTCGTGACCTCTCGGCCGGGCACCCGGGCCTGGCGGGTCTCCCGAGATGACGACGGGATCCTGGAGGAGCCCATCGAGCCCCGGGTGTTGCCGGCGGACCCGGCCTCAACGCCCTTCCGAGGCGGGTGCCACTGCGGGAGAGTGGTCTGGGAAATCGACGTCGACCCCCGGCAGGAGACCGTGCTGGACTGCAACTGTTCGATCTGCGCAAAGAAGGGGTTTCTGCACCTGATCGTGGCTCCCGAGAAGTTCCGCCTCTTGGAGGGCGAAGAGATGCTCCGAGAGTACCGGTTCAACACTGGCCAGGCGGTCCATCGGTTCTGCGGGGAGTGCGGGGTGCACTCGTTTTACACGCCCCGGAGCCACCCCGACCAGGTGGACGTGAACGTCCGGTGTGTGCAGGGGCTCTCGTTGGCGGAGCTGACGATCGAGCCATTCGACGGGCAGAACTGGGAGGATCGGGTCGACGAGATCCGGTGAGTCTGCTCCTAGAACAACGCCTCGAGCTCATCCAACCCCTGATCGAGCTCCTTCTTGCCGTCAGCCCGGGCCTCCTCGGTGGTCACCCCCGTGAGCTCCGGCGGCCGGGCCAACAAGAGCGCTCGGAACTGCTCCATCAGCATCTCCACGCTGGCCGGTCCGATCCCCTTGATGAGCTCCAGCTCGTAGTCGGCCTCCGGGAGGTCCGAGAGGGTCTCGCACCCCCCACTCTTGAAGCATTTCACGATCCGGGGCGCCCCCTTCTGGCCCGCCAGAAGACTGGCGATGGGGTAATCTCGCAGCTCCGGGAAGAGCCTGGCGAGGCACGCCCGCAGGCACTCGTAGGTCGGCTCGTAGAGCTCGGGGTTGACGTGGAGGTGTGGGCGCAAGGTCTCGGGCCAGTCCTCGGTCCTCTCGTAGAGCCCCGTCACCAGCGTGATCCACCGCTGGCGGACCATCAGCTCCTCTACGGCGGCCTCCAGGGTTTCCAGGTGCTCCGAGTCGGCCAGCGCCTTGCGGGCCGTGTAGAGCGTGTCTTCGCCGGTGCAGCCCGACGCCTCGTACCACTCGTCGTCCAGGGAGAGGATCCTCAAGGGCCAGGTGTTCTGCGGCGTAAACACGGGGAGCTCTACCTGCCGATCCGGGGTCAACCCCAGGATCTGGGCGAACTCGTCGTCCGTGACCAGCCGGGCCAGATCTCGCTCCTCGAGCTGGCATCGCCACCAGAAGTTGGTGCCCCGATACGCCTGGTTGCGCACCAGATGCAGGTAACTTCGAAACGCCTCTTCGAAGCCCCGCCGTGCCAGGTGCACATGCCATGGCGGGCGTTGGTCGTAGGACCGGTACTTCAGCGCCGAGGGCAGCGCCCAGGCGAACCGCCGTGGCACCTGGCCCCGGAGCCGCTCGGGCAAAAAGTAGAAGTCGGGCAACCCGGGCCGAGCGTCGGCCTCCGGGCAGAGGGCGAAGGTCAATACATCCCGCTCGTAGACCGCGATCTCGAAGGCGCCGTCGTCGTCGGTCCAGGCTTCTTCTTCGGCGGCGGCCAAAAGCCGCGCCAGGGCTTCTTCGGCGGGGCGAATCGTGAAGGCCAGCACGGCCCGCTCGTCGATCTCGAACCGCCACCCCACCCGATAGTCGCCGACCTCCGCCTCGACGCTCTCTCCTGTGACGTCCGTGACCCCGTCGACGCCCAGGTGCCTCTCCCCGCCGCCCACGAGCCGCCACTTGCTCTCGTCGGCCTCCAGGGCCACGCATTCGTAGAGCCCGAACTCGGCGGTTCGATAAAACCGCTTCCGGAGAGACTCCACCACCTTCGGCGCGATCCTCTCCAGGTAGATGTCCATGGTGAACTGCGGGCCGCCGATCTCCGACCGGCTCAGCCCCACGTAGAGCCCGAGCAACCCCTCCCGATCCTCGCCGGCGAGCACCTCCCACCGGAGATCCAGATCGCGGAGCACCTCGCCGCCCGGATCCGCGCCGGTATAGTCCACAGCGAATTGCCGGGCCGCTTCGACGGTCTCGGCCACAGCCTGTAGTCGCGCCAGGAGTTCTGTGATCACCGAATCACCGGAGCCAGAGTAACGTGAGACGCCCACCGGGCAAACTCATCAGGGCGCAGGGCCTCCATCACCCATCGCCGCTTCAGGTCTTCGGGAACATACCGCATAAAGGGTCCGCCCTGCAGGGGTTTCAGGAACTTCTTGTACCCTTCTTTGATTCCGCGGCGGGCCCGTTCGTCGAGGGCGTCCAGGCTCCCGAGGCGCTCCGGGGGGCCGCCGCGACCGATCTTCACCACCGCCGTAAACGCCGTGACCCGCTTCACCCGAACCCCCATGTCCCGGAGCACCACCGCCAACAACCGGCCCCAGAGGGTCCCGGCGTAGTGCTCCAGCGTCCACTCCTTCTCGGAGCTCGGCGTCAGGGTCAGGACATCTCTCTCATGCCCCAGAAATCGCGCCAGATCCCGGGCCAACCCGAAGGAGTACCGTGGCCCCATCCGAGACAGGAAGTGGGTGTCCCCCTCGTCGCCACCACCGGTCACAAAGACCTGCTGCTCCTTGATCCGGGTGACGTCGTGGCGGCGACCGGCCAATAAGAGCGCCCCCGCCTCGTCGGGGACCGCCGCCGTCCCCAGGACCCGGCCCGTGGTCTCGTCGATGACCTCTACCTCCTGGGAGTCGTCGATATGGGCGTGAATTCGCCCATACCGAAAGTCCCGACGGGCCGGCTCGTCGGCCACGTATCGCCCCTTCGCGTCGGCGTGGAGCACCCCCATCTCCCGCATCTGCCGCAGGCACGCCTCGCCATCTCGCCATGTCCATAGCCCCTGGATCTCCGCGGGGAGCCGAGCGTGGAGAGCCTTGGCTGACACCCACCCGGCGGGGTTCTGAAAGAGGAGCGACAGGGCCTGCTGGGGCAAGAGCGACGGCCGGGCCGGGATCCGCTCCGGGAAGAGCCGCCCCTCGGTGGCGCACTCCAGGTAGTGGCGGAACCGGTCCTCGTCGAAGGGGCTGCTCACGAGCCCCGTGGCCTGGATCGTCGTTCCCCGCCGGTTGCTTCGACCCACCCGTTGGGTGAAGGACGCCACGTTCGGGGGCGGGTTGATCAACACCACCCGGTCCACGTCGCCGATGTCCACGCCGAGCTCCAGGGTCATGGTGGCCACGCAGATCGCGCTCCGGGTCTGCAAGAAGCCCTTCTCAGCCCGGAGGCGCTCGCCACGGGAGAGGCTCCCGTGATGAGCGAAGACCTGCCGGTCCGACAGGCGGCTCGCCAGCCACTCCACCTCGGCCCGGGTGTTGGCGAAGACCAGGATCTTCGACCCTGGCTCCTCGTCGATCAGGTCCCGGAGCACCCTCTCGGCGTCCTCCAGCGTGAACGCCTGGCGCAGGTCCAGCCGGAGCGCTCGATCCCCCTCCTGGGCGCCGTCGGCGCCGGGCGCCGCGGCGACGGCCCGGGCGTCGTCACCGCAGAACTCCTTGGCCAGCCGCGACGCGTCGGCCGCCGTCGCCGAGGCGGCGCAGACCTGCAAGTCCTTGGAGATCCGCCGCTGCCGCTCCACCAGAGCCCGCAGGTGATCCCCCCGGGCGGTCCCGTCCAGGAGGTGGAGCTCGTCCAGAAAGAGCCCCGCCACGTGCTGCAAGGACGCCGGCCGCCGGCAGAGCATGGAGTCGAAGGACTCCGGCGTGGTGACCACCACCTTCGGCGGCGTGTCGTCGTCGAAGGAGGGGTCGTCGCCGGTCTTGATATCCGAGGTCCACCGGCACCGCTTCAAGGGGTTGGCGATCCGCCGGTGGAGGTCGTTGCAGAGCGCACGGGTCGGGCAGATCACCAGGATCCGGAGCCCCGGGGCGTCCCGATCGGCGGCGATCAGCCGGTCCACCAGAGGACCCAGCACGGCCTCGGTCTTCCCCGACGCCGTCGGCGCACAGAGCACCACGGGCTCGCCGGCTCGGATCGGCCCGATGGCTACCTTCTGGGTCGCCGTCAGCCTCCCGAACCGGCCGAAGAACCCGTGCCAGGTGTGCTGCAAGAGATCTCGCGCTCGGGCCTCCCCGATGGTCTCGGTCATCACGATGCCCTGAGGCGTCCGGTCCGCCCGATCCGCCCCCGGGCGGCGGCGCTCAACAAGCCTTCGTGGAGGGTCGGCTCCGGCAGCAAAACCTCCAGCAGGCTGAGGGCTGCGATCTCGGGCTCTTTGGGCTCACCGGCGGCGAGCTCCGCCAGCGCCGCCAGATCGACATCCTCCGGGAGCCGTCGGTTGATCACCACGGTGTGGCCATTCAGAGCCTGCAGGTCGCCGATCCCGGCGCTCCACAGATGTGCCGAACACACCGGCTCCGACCCGGTGGCCACCACCACAGACGGCTCCCCGCTCCCGGGCAAGAGCGCGGGCTCCGCGAAGAGGAGCTCGCGCAGGGAGACGCCGATCTCGCTCAGCAACTCCCGGGTCGCCTTCGAGAGTTCGAGGAGCTCTGGGTCCTGGGCCCTTCGGATGGCTCCAAGGAAGAGGTACTCCTCCTCGATCACGGGGAGCCTTGGGCCCCCCAACGCTTCCAGGAGCTCCCGAGCGCCCCGTCCGCCGAAGAGGAGCCGGTAGTCACCGCGCTCCACGAGCGCCGCGGCCAGGGAGCCGTTCTCGGCGGTGATCCCCAGCGGGCGGTCGCTCCCCCGCCGCATCCCGCGGCGGTTCAGGCGCTCCCCGCAGACCGTGGCGAAGATCTCCCGCCGGCTCGCCGACCGGATCGGCGACGGCACCCGCCGGAGGTAGGTCGCCGCCAGGTGGCAGAGCTCCTCGTAGGCGGCGCCGGGCTCCTCGGCGGCCGCGGCCTCCTCGAGCTGCTCAAAGAGCTGCTCCGGCAGCACGTCACAGGCGAACTCGTCCAGGAGCTCCGATGCCTTCTCGAAGTTCTGGTCCTCGATGAGCTGGTCCCGGGTCAGGGTATGCTCCAGATACCGGGAGTCGATCTTGAACGCCACCCACGGCCAGGGGCTCTGGACGGTCTCTTTCAGCGTCAGCCCCCGGTTGAAATACCCCGCGTGGCCCTGTCCTTCGGGGACCATCCCCATGACGATCCGGGTGCCCTGCTCCTCGTAGGTGGTCTTGCACGGCGACCCGATGTCGAAGGGCTGCCGGACCTCCTCGCCATCGACGTAGACCGGCACCTCGGCGTGCTTGCACCAGGCCCGCACGGTCTCCGCAGTCCGCCGCCGGAGGCGCAAGAACTCCTTCTGGCTCATGGTCTTCAGCAGGGTCACCGTGGTCCCCTCCAGGGGCTCTTCCAGGGCGTAGAGCTCGTAGGTGCGGTCTTCGAAGAAGAGGGCCCGCAGGTAGGTGCCCTCTCGACCGGTGTCGACCACCACGTGATCGGGCTCGATGGCGAAGACCGACACAAAACCGATCCCGAACCGGCCGATCTTCGTCAGGTCGTCGTCCTTGCCGGAGCTGAAGAGCCGGGTCAGCTTGTCCTCGATGATCTCCCGGGTCATCCCCTCGCCATAGTCGGCGACGGTGATCACCGCCCGACCCTCCTCGGCGTCATACTCCAGCCGGATATCCACCTCGCCGCTGCCGGCGTCGATGGAGTTCTGCACGAGTTCCCGATAGAACGACAGGGGATCGGAGAATTGGTGGACCAGGTCGTTCAGGATCGACCGGATCGCATCGGCTGAGTCGAACATGGGGGCTCCTTCAGGCCGGGGCGCCGTCCCGGAACTTGATGGTCTCCAACATCTTCGTCGTGAGGTCTTCGGCCTGGGCCTGCTGCACGCTGGGCCGCTGCAGCAGGGCTTCCCCGTACGCGGTGAGGCTGTCGAGCCCCTCCACCAGGGTCTCCTCACCGATCTCTCGCATGGCCGCCCAGCGGGTGAAGATGGGCGCGTAGTTCGCATCGACAAGCCCAAACTCCTCACCCATGAAGAACGGGCCATCTTCTCGGCTCGCCAGGAAGCTATCCAGGCGCTCAAAAGCCTCTCGGATCGCCTTTCGCCCCTTCTCCCGACGCTCCACGTTCCCCCTGGCGAACCAATGCATCGCCAGCGCCGGGAAGACCACGTCGTTATTGTACACGATCCACGACCGGGCCTGGGCCCGGGCCACGGGATCTCTGGGAAACATCGCCGGCTCGGGCACCAGCTCGTCCAGGAGCTCGTTGATCACGCTGGACTCGAAGATCGGCCGATCGTCGAGCACCAGCACCGGGACCTTCCCCCGCGGCGAGATCTTCAGAAACCAGTCGGGCTTGTTCTGGAGGTCGATGAACTCCTGCTCGAACTCCTGGCCCTTCTCGATCAGGACGATCCGGGAGCGCTCGACATAGGGGCAGGTGTCAAAAGAGATCAGCTTAAACTTCGTCATGGGAGGCTCCGGTCAGGTGGGAGTACGGGATGCTCGTTCTACGTCGTCATGCGCGTAACGTATGAGAGCCGCCCGTATTTCGCAACGGACCGGGGCGCCATCGACGACTACTGGGAGATCAAATCGATGGTGACCTGACCATGGCCGAGGTTCACACCGCCCTCATTGTCCTGGTTGTCCCCGTCGTTATAGGAGCCGCCGCCGCCTCCGACACGGGAACCACTGCCGCATCCACCGGAGCCACCTCCCGAGTAGCCACCTCCGCCGCCACGATTGGCTCCAGCCCCACCGAAGCCTCCGAATTGAGTCCCTCCACCGCCGAGCGCCCCCTCGAGGAAGCTCTGCCCCCCATTGGTTCCAATGGCGGATTCGAAGAATCCACCAGCTCCACCGCTGCCCGAACAGTTGTCGGCACCACCGGCTCCACCGTCGGTGCCGCCGTTGCCGATGGGACTGTCGTTGAGGCTTCCACTTTCCCCGTCCTCTGTCGTCGTGCCATCAGCCAACGCCCAGGCACTCCCAACACCGGCCCCCCCACCGCCAGCGATGAGCAGCGGGGCATCGCTGGAGGTGACGACGAAGCTACCTCCGCCGCCACCTCGGCCGGTGCCCCGTTGACCCACCACGATCTGGAGTTCTTCGCCCTGCAACAGATGAAAGTCGCCAGCGATACGAGCCCCGGCACCGCCGAATTCGGGACCCCCCTCAGCGCCCCATGCCTCGATGCGATAGGTGCCCGTGGTAGGCACCGTCCACGTCTGGAAGCCGGCGTCGACGGCGACCGCCCCCTCCAGGTTGGTGGCCACGTACTCGTCATCACACTGGCCCTGGGAGGGTCCAAATCGTCCTTCCTGTCCGCAGGTGGTGAAGACTCGTATCCCCTCCCAGTTTGTGGTCGTAATCGACCAGACGGGGGAGGACGTGTCGCCGACGGTCAGAGAGGCCGTGACCGTCTCTTCGAGATCCCCGGACTGGCGACGGATCTGGACCGTATCACCGGGATAGACCTCGGGGTTCACGGCGGCGAACGCCCCGCCGTTGATCGCCACCTCGCAGTCCGTACACACCGCAGTGACCGGGCCGTCAAAGCCGGTGACGACCACCGGGTTGGACAGGATCGTTATCACAGGCATGACATCTATCTGATCGTCGAACGCGAAGGCGTCGGTCTCGGTGTCCTGGGTGCGCACCGGGAAGCTGTAGCTCTGGCTGTTGCCCCAGTCGTCGGAGACCGTCACTTCCACGGTGGCGACATCGTTGTTCAGGTCCGGCGCCGTCAGCTCCGCCTCG
>SKON01000114.1 GCA_007120035.1 Myxococcales bacterium | reverse complement strand
GGATGGCCGAGGTGTTTCGGGCGAAGCCGCTGAATCCCCCCGATCCGAATCGGTATTTTGCGCTGAAGCGAATCCTGCCCCACCTGGCCGAGGACGACGAGTTCATCAAGATGTTCGTCGACGAGGCGCGGCTGACGGTGAAGTTGCGCCACCCCAACGTAGTCCAGAACTACGAGCTGGGGCAGTTTCAGGCGAGTCATTACATCTTGATGGAGTTCATCGCCGGCAAGGATATCCTGGCGCTGCAGAAGCATGTCCGAAACGAGCAGACCATCGTGGACGTGGACATGGGCTGTTATATCGCCCATGAGATCGCTCGAGGGCTCAACTACGTTCACCGAAAGACCGACGAGCACGGGGTGTCCCTGGGGATCATCCACCGGGACATCTCACCACAGAACGTGCTGATCAGTTGGGACGGCAAGGTCAAGGTGATCGATTTCGGGATCGCCAAGGCGGCCTCCCAGAGCACCCACACCAAGGCCGGGGTCCTCAAGGGCAAGTACGGGTACATGAGCCCCGAGCAGGTCCGGGCCAAAGATATCGATCACCGCAGCGATATCTTCGCGCTGGGGACGGTGTTCTGGGAGCTCTTGACGAATCGGCGGCTCTTCAAGGCCCAGAATCAGTACCAGGTCCTGGCCCTGATCGGGGAGCCCGATATCGAGCTGCCGAGCACGATCAACCCCAAGGTGCCGCCCGAGGTGGAGCGGATCGTGATGAAGGCGTTGGCGCCGGAGCGGGAGGACCGGTACCAGTGGGCCGGGGAGATGGCCGAAGATCTTCTGAACTACCTGAAGGAGCAGCGGCCACCGTTTCACCGCTCACAGTTGACGACCTGGATGCGGTCTGCCTTTCGAGAGGACTACGAGGAGGAGAAGGAGAAGCGCAAGCGATTCCGGGACGTTAACACCGCTGAAGATGTGCGCAGGCTCTTTGACGGGGCCTATGGGCCCGGGGGAGCCGACGGAGACGAGGAGGTCGATGAGGCGACCCAGATCTGGGACGTGGAGATCCTTCCCGACGCCGGTCAGGATCTGGACTCTTATGTGGCGGATCACACGGTGGTGCAGGCCGGCGGGCTGGATCTCTCGGACTACGAAGAGTGGGCGAACGCGCCGGACACGGTGGACGAGACCATGGAGTCCTTGGACGCCCGGTTCGACCCCTCGGTGGGGACCGATTCGGCGGATATGGTGAGGGCTTTTGAGGCAGAGCCCACGGACGTCACCGTGGATCACCGCCGGCCGGTGGGGCTGCCGGTTGGGGTGCCGCAGTCCACGGGGGTGGAGGACGCGCCGACGCCGCCGGAGGGCCTCCGGCGGCCGCAGGACCTGGGCACCGGGGTGGCGCTCGCGCCGGTGGCCGGAGGGCCGACCACCCGTCGGGTCGATCCGGTCCGGCTGGTGTCCGCCGTGCTGGGGGTGGTGGTCGTGGTGTTGATCTTTTCCGGGGCACTTCTGGTGGCGTTGAACTCTGATGGGGCTTCAGAAGCGGTGCCTCGGGGAGGGATTCTCGTGGAGGCCAGCCCGGCGACAGGCCTGGACATACGGCTCAACGGGGAGTTGATCGGCCATGACGCGCCGCTGCCGCTGAAAGGGCTTCGGACCGGGCATTATCGAATCGAAGTGGACCATCCCGACTATCCGTCATGGCGAGAGGAGGTGATGGTCGAGGATGGAGAGGTCTTCCATGTGGTCGCCGATCTCGGAGCTCCGGGAGTGTTGTCGGTCCACTGGTTGGAGAGCCCGGAGAACCTGAAGCTCTACGTCAACGGCGAAGAGCAGAGCACCGAGGAGCAGTCCCTCTCCCTGGAGTTGCCGCGAGGGGAGGTGTACCTGGAGGCCATCGGAGAGGGGATTCGCCCCTACCGGCGTGTGGTTCGCGTGGAAGCGGGCGAAGAGAAAGAGGTGGACCTGCGATTCTCGCCGATGCTGCGGCTGGCCTTCTCCGGGGCGTCGGATCTGTCGGTGACGATCAACGGCCAGTCCTACGGGGAGTTACCGGTAGCGGTCCGGGACCTCTCACCGCAGCGCCTCTATCAAATCGAGATCGGCGAGGTGGAGACGACGCTGGGGTATCCCGAGATGGGCCTGGAGGCGATGGACATGGATCGATTCGAGGAGATCCGAGGGCGCACCGAGGAGGACTACGGGTGGCTGACGGTCCAGACCGGCGAGGATTGGTGGCACCTCTTTATCGACGATATCGACGCTGGCCTGACCGCGCCCCTCGGTGAAGGCGAGAAGATCCCCGTGCTGGCCGGAGACCGACGAGTAGGGCTGCAGCGGGGCGCGCAGCGGAAGGAGTTTGTGGTGCGGATCTTCGCCGGGGAGACGACGAATCTGAGGCGAGAGCTGGCCCTGGACTAGTCAGGAGTGTTCGTCGGCCTCGATATCGTATTTGTTCATCAGCTTTCGGAAATACTTGCGATCGATGTCGGCCTCCCGGGCCGCCTGGCTGATGTTGCCCTGGTGGCGGGCCAAGAGCTCGGAGATGTAATCCCGCTCGAAGGTGGAGATCCACTTCTCTTTGGCTTGCTTGAAGGGCTCTTCCTGGAGCTCCGTCTTGGCCGGGACGTGGGTCCATTGATCGGCGGGGGCGTCGGGGAGGAGCCCGTTGACGCCGGATCCGCTGCCCTCGGTGATATACCCGGGGAGATCTTCGAGTTGGAGGGAGTCGCTCTCAGCGAAGGAGCAGGCGTGCTGCACCATGTTGGAGAGTTCCCGGACGTTGCCGGGCCATTCGTAGGCGATCAGCGCGCGCATCGCGTCGGGGGCGATGCCCTTGAGGATCCGGGTGCCGTCAGGGTCGAGGTTGCACTCCATGGTGTCCAGGAAGTGGTTGACCAGGAGGGGGATGTCTTCGCGGCGGTCGCGAAGGGCCGGGAGGAAGAGGCGGACCACGCTCAGTCGGTAAAAGAGGTCTTCTCGGAACCGGCCGGCCTTGACCTCGTCTTCGAGGCTTCGGTTGGTGGCGGCCACGACCCGGACGTCGATGGGGATGGCCTCGTTGGAGCCGACTCGCCGCACCTCGCGCTGTTCGAGGACCCGGAGGAGCTTGGGCTGGAGGTCCGTGGAGAGCTCTCCTAGCTCGTCGAGAAAGATGGTGCCTCCCTGGGCCATCTCGAAGAGCCCTTTTCGGGTCATGATCGCACCGGTGAAGCTGCCCTTCTCGTGGCCGAAGAGCTCGCTCTCGATCAGGGACTCCGGGACGGCGCCGCAGTCAAAGACGATGAAAGGCTTGTCCTTGCGGGGGCTCATCTGGTGGATGGTCTGAGCGGCGACTTCCTTGCCGGTGCCGGTCTCTCCCTCGATGACGACCGTGGCGGCCGTGGGAGCGATCTTGGCGAGGATGTCGAAGATCTCCCTCATCTTGACGGATCGACCCACGATGTTGCCCAGGCGCTCGGCCTTGGTGGGCTCAATGGGGACCTCTTCGTCGATGGGGGAGAACCGGATGTTGGTGTTGCCAACGCAGAGGATCACGTTGGGGGAGAGGAAGGCCTCCCGGATCCGAACGCCGTTGATGTGGGTGCCATTGGTGCTGTTGAGGTCGACCACGACGTAGGCGTCGTCTTCTTGAACGATACGGCAGTGATGGCGGCTGACGGTGTCGTCCTCGAGGACGACGTCGTTATCCTCCAGAGCGCCGATCTTGATGACGTTCTGGTCAAAAATCAGCTCTTGCTGGTCCGCGGTGCCGGGGTGGAGGACCAGCTTGGCTCGCCGAATGTGGACCGTCTTGGGATCACCGTTGATGTAGGCGATTTTCGTAGGTTGAGACTGGTCCGAGTAATGCTCGTGGGACGCCATAGGGGCAGAGGCTCAGTTCTCGAGTTCGTTAGAAGGGCGCGCCCTGGGGTCCGGAAGGGAAACAGGTGGCCTTGGGGCGCGAAATGGGTCACAATACACAGGCACGTAACTGGGCCGGCTCTGCGATTCTGTCATGATAGAAAGCGGTGAAAACTTTGGCAAGTACACCCTCCTGGAGCGACTGGCGGTGGGGGGGATGGCCGAAATCTTTCGAGCCAGCGCCGGAGGGTTCGATGGCTTCGAGAAGATCGTGGCGATCAAGCGGTTGCATAAGCAGTATTCGGAGGACAGCGACTTCGCCACGATGTTGATCGACGAGGCGAAGCTGGCGGTGCAGCTGAACCACAGCAACATCGGTCAGGTCTTCGATCTGGGGTGCATCGACGGGCAGTACTTCATCGTGATGGAGTTCATCAACGGGCTGGACCTCCAGGAGTTGGCCGATCGGGTCCGGAGCCAGAATCGGGTGATGCCCCTGGAGGCGGTGATCCACATCGCGATTCGAGTGGCCGAGGCCCTTCACTATGCCCACCAGAAGCTGGGGCCCGACGGCAAGCCACTGGAGGTGGTGCACCGGGATGTCTCGCCACAGAACGTGATGCTGAGCATCGACGGGGAGGTGAAGCTCGTCGACTTTGGGATCGCCAAGGCCCGGATGCGGGCCCAGCATACCCGGGCGGGGATCATCAAAGGGAAGTTCTATTATATGAGCCCCGAGCAGGCGCTGGGGCATCGGATCGACGGGCGCACCGATGTGTACGCCCTGGGGATGGTGCTCTACGAGATCCTGTCGGGGCAGCATCCCTTCGATCAGATCCCCGACAGCGATCTGCTGAAGGCGGTGCGGATGGCAGATTACGCGCCGATCAGTCATGTGCTGCCCGATTTGCCGGGGCCCGTGTTGGAGGTGATCGAGGGCGCCCTGATGAGGGATGTGGAGCGGCGGTACAGCTCGGCGCTGGATCTGATGAGAGATCTGCAGGAGGTCGCCGATCAGGTGTTGCCGCCGTTTTCCGGGGTAGATCTGGCGCAGTTGATTCGACGGTATTCGGGGAAGCACTTGCCCGAGGAGACCCGGGCGTCGACGGATTTCCGGGCCATGGAGAGGCAGGAGTATGCGGCGGGGCAGGAGAGCGTGATCTTTCACGCCGGGGTCCGTGGGTCGCAGGTGGTGGAGGACGACTTCGATGAGGAGGAGGCGACCCGAGTCTTCTTGCGGGAGCCTCCAAGCCGGGCCCTGCCGCCGAGCCCACCGGGGCCGGCCGTGACCCCGCGAGTGCCCGAGGAGCTGCGGCGAACGTCGGACGGATCGCAGGGGGGCGATGAAGGCGGGTGGTCGGGTCCTTCGCACCTGCCGCCGGAGCGGCAGACCAGCGTGAAACGAAAGGTAGGCGGCGGGGGGATCCTGGACCGATGCTCCTACCTCCTTCGCCGCCACCCCCACCTGGTCGGAGGGGCCTTGTCGGGGTTCGCGGTGATTCTGTTGGGGATCTCGGCCTGGATGGTGTTTTCTCCAGGTGGCGAGAGGGGCGATGAGATCGACTCCTGGCATGCAGCGATCGCCGATGGTGCGGAGCGGGAGGCCGTCACGGAGGTGACCCTGAACGTATCGACGAGCCCGGCGAACGCCGAGCTTCATCTGGACGGCCGATTTCAAGGCAGCACCCCGGTGTCGTTGCGGGATCTGGAGGTCGGGGAGACCTACGTGCTGCGGTTTGAGCGAAGCGGCTATGATCCCAAGGAGTTGTCCGTCCTCGTGGAGCCAGAGATGGCCCCGATCGTGGTGCAGCTCGATCCTCTGGGAGGGATCGTTCGGGTGGTCTCGGAGCCGCCGGGGGCGGAGATCTTCTTGGATGGTGATCCTCAGGGGGAAGCGCCGGTGACGGTGATGGGGCTGGAGCGGGAGCAGACCTTCGAGGTGGAGGCCCGGTTCGGGGAGGAGACCCAGACCGAAGAAGTAGCGTGGGCCGATGGGGATGAGCGGATGAAGGAGCTGAACTTCGCCTTCGAGGAGCCCGCCAGCGAGGACGGGGCCGACGAGTCGGCGCAGGCCTCGGCGAGGGCCACGGGGCGGAGGACCACGCCACGGCGCTCCACGACACCTCGTCGGCAAGAGCGGCCCGCCCGAGAGGAGGCCGAGGAGTCGTCGGGAGGCTCGGCGCCGTTAAACCCTTGGGCGATCGGGCAGGCCGCCGAGCAGGGCCGGTTGAACGTGCGAGTGCAGGCCGATCAGGCTCGGATCGAGGTCAACGGGAGCACCGTGCGGGAGGGCAACGTCCTGGTGGGACACTCTCTGGAGGCCGGCCGCTACGAGGTGCGGGTGTACTTCCCGACGCTGAAACGGTATTCCGAGACCCGGGTGGTGGAGATCCGCCCTGGGGAAACATCGACGGTGACAATCGCCCCCTGAGGGGGTCATAGGGAGCCAGGATGAGTAAACGCGAAGAGCCGACGACCTTGGAGATGGCCGCAGACCGCCGGAGTTCGATCCGGGTTCGCAGCCAGTTGCCCACCGCGGTGGAGCTGATCTCGGAGGAAGAGATCGCGGCGCTGGAAGCCCAGATTCTGGACCAGGCGGTGATCGAGTCCGACGGGGTTCTTCATGACGCCGTGGATTGGCGCGACCACGCCGAGGACCTGAGCCGGGAGATGGTCTTCGTTCTCAACGAGATTCGCGCGTTGCGCCAGCAGATCACGGAGATGCAACGGGTGCTGGAGCGCTACGGTCAGACGGCGCTGGAGAAGCGGTGGATCGAGCTGAATGAGCAAGGGTTCTTCCTGCCCAAGGAGTCCTGGGAGCGAAGCTGGGAGGAGGGGGAGTTCGCCATGATTCGGGTGCAGATCCCCAGTATGCAGACACCGGAGGTGTTGGCCGTGGGGGAGGTGATCCGGGTCGACGGAGGGGAGGAGCGGGCCGGGGCGGCCTTTGAGTTTCGGTCGATCTCGCAGACTCATCGGAGCGCGATCTCCCGGTACGCCCTGCGCCGGGAGCGACAATTGGCGCGGAGCCGAAGGTTTCGGTTTACTACATGAATTCCTTGGCTTTCGATGAACTCAACGGTGATGACATGAGCGAGCGGCGGGTCTCTTTCGGGTGGATCTTGGTGGGGTTGCTGGTGGTGATGCTCTTCGTCGCCGTGGGGTGTGGGCGAACGGAGCTCTTCACGGCCTGCGCCACCGACGCCGATTGTCCGGAGGGCGAGTGCGTGGGGGGTGTCTGCGCGATCACAGGAGAGGAGCCGGACATTTCGATCTCCGATGTCCCGGAGGAGGACACCGACATCGACGGCGGGGACCCGGAGTGCGTCAGCGATCTGGATTGTGGCGACGGGCAATGTGGTCTGGGAGCTGATGGGGGCTGCACGGAGGCGGTATGTGAAGCCGGGGTCTGTGTGGAGCAGAGCTGTGACCCCCAGTGCGGCGACGGACAAGAGGAGATTGGCTGTCAGTGCTTCCCCACAGAGTGCGACGTCGATGCCGACTGTGACGGGCGAATCTGTGACGACGGGACCTGCCGGGGATGCCTGGCGGATGACGAATGCCCGGGGACCGATATCTGTGGGGCCGACGGGTTCTGCGAGGACGGGCCTGATTGTAACGTCGACGATGACTGCATGCCCTACGAGATGTGTACGGCGCAGCAGACCTGCGTGGATCGCCCGGAGTGCACCTTCGACACCGATTGTGGGAACGATGAGCAGTGTATCGCCGGGGTGTGCACATACACGCCGGACTGTGAAGATGACTCGGACTGTACGGATCTGGCGGAGTGTGTGGGCGGACAGTGCCTGCCGAGGATGTGTCGGGGCAACTCCGATTGTCCCGACGACGAGCTCTGCGACGCCGGTGAGTGTGTGCCGCCGCCGGTGACCTCGTCGTGTACGATCGTCACCGAGGGGCAGACCATCGCGCCCAATGAGCGGATCCTCTTGGAGGCGTTTGCCTTCAACAACCTGGGGCAGGGGGTGGCGGCGAGCTTTACCTGGACATCGTCGAATCCATCGGTGGCGACGATCGAAGGGAACGAGCTGGTAGGGACCAGCTCGCCGGGGACGACGACGGTGACAGCCGTGCTGGCCAGTGATTCCGGCATCGAGTGCGAGGGGAGTCCGGCGTTTCAGAACCTGGGGTTGACCCCGGTCGACGAGATCCGGGTCCGGGTGGTGCATATGGAGACCGGGGCGGCGATCTCGGGAGCGGAGGTGCATATCGACGGGGAAGTGGCGGTCTCTGATGGATCGGGGATCGCGACGCTCTCCAACCCGGGGCCGGGGTTTGAGGTGTCCGTGTTCCATAACGACTTCAATTACCTGACCGTGCAGGGGGTGTCGGCCCGGGACCTCCGGTTGCCGATCTCGCCGCGGTCTGGCACGGGGCCGGTGGCGGGGTTCACCGGGGAGTTTGATCTGAGCCAGATCCACACTTCGGGAGATCTGGAGATCGGCCTGGCCGGTGGGAGCCTCGCCGGAGACCTTTTGGATATCAATCTGGAGCGGTTGTTGGGCGACCCCTTCGTGACAGACTTTTCGGTCCCCGGGCTGGGAGGCGCGAGCCTTCCCCTGCCCGGCGGGCTGACCCTGGGCGGTGGGGTCTTCGGGTTCGATATCGGGGGCAAGGAGCGGTACTATGTGCAGGCCGCCGGCGGGCCGCGTCTGTCCTGGGGGCTGGCCGGAAAGTTGTCGTTTTTGGACATCCTGGGGGTGATCACGGATCCGCCGTCGGATATCGGGTCGGCCATCGCCCTGGTGCTGCCCCTGTTCAGCCGCTTTGATCACGGGCAGCAGCCGGCGATCTTGCAGGCGATGCCCCGGGTGTTGGACGTGATCGACATCAACAATAACGGCGATACCTCGGAGTGGCTGCCGGACTACAATAACTTCCCGGAGATCGATCTGGCGCCGTCGGTGCGGCAGCAGTTGAGCACGTCGGTGGCGATCTCGAGCCTCCCGGTACTCGGGGGGCAGCAATCGGAGGTAGCCGTCCTGGTGGGCGGAGTCCAGTTGGATGGTCCCGGGTTTACGCCGCTGGGGATCAGCGCCACGTCTGGTTCGGGCGGGCAACCGGAGGCCCGGACGGTGTACATGGCGCCTCAATATGGCAGCGCTGTGGGGGGGCGGTATGCAATGCTGGCGATCGCTTTCGCGACCGGCGGCGATGACCTGGCGGGAGACTTCTCGGTGTCCCTGTGGAATGGGCAGACCCTGCCGACGGGGATCAGCCTGGGGACTTTCCCCGACTCCTCGACGGGGGACCTGGAGGAGGCGACTCGGACATTGACCGTGGACGCCACGGCAGGCCCGGTGTTCCGGGTGAGGTTGGTCGGGACCAACCGGAGCTGGGACGTGTGGACCCAGGGACCCCCCGGGCAGGATGGGGAGTTCTCCCATACCATCGTGCT
>SKON01000285.1 GCA_007120035.1 Myxococcales bacterium | reverse complement strand
GGTTGTCTCCATTCCGCAGCGGGCCTTGGCCCGCGAGGACGTTCGGGCCGCTGTTTCAGGCCCGACTCGCCCAGCCTCGTGGCCTTGGCCCGAGGAGAGGTGCCAGTTTCGCCTCCTGGGGACGCTGGTGGACGAACCGCCGAGGAGGACCGATTGGCGTACCCGGACGAAGTGCCAACTTCGCCTCCTGGGGTCGCCGGCGGATCAACCCCCGAGGAGGACCGATTTTGTGACGGAGATAGTGGGCGGCGCGGAACCTCCCCTCGGGCCAAGGCCGCGAGGCTAAAGCGAGTCGGGCTAAGCCCGAGGGTCCTCGCGGGCCAAGGCCCGCTGCGGACGGGCCAACCGATCAACGTGGATCATACACCTCCAACCCAGAGAACTGTACACCGCCCCTCCTCGATGGTACTCAACCCGTTGAGCCCGCGGCGGGCGTCGCCGCTTCACCGAAACTGACGAACCACGGAGGGTCGCGTTGGGTGCCTTACACGGAACTCTTTCCTACAAAATCTTCTACGTGCAGGGAGATCTCCCCGACGACTGGAAGACCAGCTACGTCGAGCAGATTCAGAAGAATTCTTTTCAGCCCCTGGAGCCCGACGGCGAGGATGAGTCCTCCGAAGGCTGGGTGCCCATCGAGCGCCCCCTTCAGGTCGAGTTCGACCTCTTTACGTTCCTCTTCGATCACTTCATCAACCTCGGGCTCCGGCAGGATAAATACTCCATCCCGGCAGGGCTCCTAAAAGCCCATGTCGCCGAGGCCGAACGGGAGTTCCTCGCTCAGAACAACAAAGAAAAACTCACCAAGTTCGAGCAGGACGACATCAAGACCATCGTCAAGGAGCGCCTCAAGGAGAAGCAGCTTCCCCGGATGCGGGTCTTCGATATGAGCTGGGATCTGCGCCGCGGGCGCGTACGTTTCTGGAGTCAGTCCAACAAGAATTGCGAGCTCTTCCAGGGGTTCTTCGAGGACACCTTCGGCCTGAAGGTCCTCCCCGCCAACCCCTACATCAACGCCTTGCAATCGGGGCTGACCGCCGCTCAGGAAGAGCGGATCAAAGCCGTGGAGGCCACCCACTTCATCGAAGGCCTCGGCTGAGCAACCACCAGGGAAGGAGCAGTATCATGGACCTTGTCGACCTGATTGAAACGAGACGCTTCCTGGGAAGCGAATTTCTGATGTGGCTCTGGTTTAAGACCGAGACCCATGACGGCCTGATGAACCTCGGGGAGGAGCACGGCGACGTCGAGGTGGTCTTCGACGACAGCCTCGTCCTCGAAGCCTACCTCGCCGAGACCGAGCGAAACACCTTCAAAGGCGGCGCCCCGGCCTACTCCCCGGAGGCCAAGGTGGCCCTCCAACAGGGCAAGCGGGTGTCCCGAGCGAAGCTCGCCATCCTCAAGGACGGCCGCGAGTGGACCTTCACCTTGAAAGCGGAGGGAATGGACTTCACCTCCGTGAAGATTCCAGCCGTGCTGAGCCGCCAGGAGGACGAGAAGTTCTACGAGCGGATGTACCTCGTCGACGAAGCCGAAGACATCGTCGACGCTCTCTACGAGGAGTTCCTGGCCATACGCCTCTCCGATGCCTGGCACGACAAGATGGTCCCTGCCATGCGGGAGTGGGTGGCCACCGACGACGCCGTGGATCCCGGGCTCTACCCGGACCTCGGCCTGGAGACCGCCGATGCCCCTGCGCCTGAGCCGGAAGCCGAACCCGAGCCGGCCTGACCCGAGCCGGCCTGATCGAACCGACGAGACCCTTTATGAGTTTCCTTGACGCTCTGATCCTCGGCGTCGTTCAGGGACTCACCGAGTTCCTCCCCATCAGCTCCTCGGGCCATATCATGCTCGGGGAGCACTTTCTGGGGTACACGGGGGAACCGAACCTCCTGCTGAACGTGATCCTCCACCTGGGCACGTTGATCGCGGTGATCCTCTTCTACCGCAAGGACGTCTTCGGCTCCGTCGCCGACGTCTGGCGGGCCACACAGGTGGGCCTTCGGGAGCGCTCGTTGGTCGCCTTTCGAGAGCGGGAAGGAGCCCGACTGGCGGTCCTGATCGTCCTGGCCATGGTTCCCACCGCCGTGCTCGGGCTCTCCCTTCGCCCCTTCGTATCGGCGTCGATCTTTGAGGATCCAGCGCTCTTCCCAGCCGTGATCTGCGGAACCCTGGTCCTCAACGGATTCATCCTCTTCTCGGCCCGGTTCTTCTCCGACGAAAAGGCCAAGACCCGCCAGGGCTCCTGGACGCTGTGGAACATCACCCCCGCTGTGGCGCTCCTGATCGGCGTCTCCCAGGGGCTCGCCGTTCTCCCCGGCTTTTCTCGCTCCGGCCTGACGATCATCGCCGCATTGTGGCTGGCCGTGCACCGCGTCGAGGCGGCCCGGTTCTCCTTTCTCCTCTCCATCCCCGCCGTCGCTGCAGCGCTGGTCGTGGAGACCGCCCTGAACTTCGACCCCGCCGCCATCGCCGGCGCTGGCCTCGAAGGGTTTGGGCTCTACGTCGGCGCCGCCGCCATCGCCGGGGTCCTCGGCTACGTGAGCATCCTGGTGCTGGTGAACATGCTCAAGAAGGCCCACTTCTGGCACTTCTCCTGGTATTGCTGGGCCGTCGGGCTCGGCGGCCTGGCGGTGATCTTTCTGCTCTAAGCCTGACCGATCTGATCCTCCCCGATCACCAGTTCCTCCCCCTCCTCCACGACGACCACGTCCCCACGATATCCGCCCCCCTCCAGGGCTCGCTTCAGAGCCCACCGGGCCCCGGTCGTCCCATGCACCAGGAACGTCCGCCGGGGCGCGAGCCCCTGAATCATCGCCATGAGCTGCCACCGAGGTGCGTGGTTGATCAGCAGATGTCGGCTCACCGACGCTCCCCCTGCCTGCCCCCCCTCGCCACGCCCTACGCCACGCCGTACCAAGCGCCCCGCCGGGGTCTTCTCGCGAGCCCGGTTCAAGACCACCACCCGAGCGGTGTCGTCCTCCTCGATCTCACCCAGGAGCCGACCGCCCGAGCTATGGGCACGGAGCTGGTCTCCCGGGGCGATCACGACGCCCCCCGTGGCGAGATGCTCTCGCATCCGCCGCCGATCACCGAACTCCCCGTCCCGTCCCACCGCCTCGAACAGGGGCCGCAGGAACTCATCGACCAACACCACCTTCCCCACCCCTTCCAACACAGCGGCCACCTCCGTGCTCTCTCCCACGCTGGTCACCCCCACCAACACCGGGCCCGGCTGTGCCGCCACAACCTCCCGCAACCGGGCCACCTCCGACTCATACTCCACCTCATCGGCCTTGGCGTCGGCGGCCAGCACGGTCTCGATCACCAGCGCATCGATCCTCCCGTCCAACACGGGCAACCCCGCCCCGGACAGGGTGACCAACTCGTGAGTGCAGAAATCCCCCGTGTAGAGTACGCGGATCGGCTCCGAACGGTCCGCTACGTCGATCTCTACCAACGCCATCGCGGCTCCCGGCACATGCCCGGCCTCCAACGCCAGCAGACGAGCTCCGCCCCCGATGTCGACAAACCGACGCCAGGGAACAGCCCTTGCTTTTTGACCGACCGCTTCACTCACCGCGAAAGGTAGAAGGGCTTTCGTGATCCTCGACGTCAAGAGCCGCGCCCCCGGCGCTCGTCCGAAGAGGTCCGGCAGGCCCCCACAATGATCCCCATGGGCGTGACTCACCCACACCGCGTCCGGCGGCGACGGCAACGCGTCGAGGGGCGCCCGCGGCCCTCCACAGTCCAACAACAGATGCCCCCCCTCCCACACCAGGGAGTGCAAGTTTGGCCTCCCCAGCCGGGCACCGCAATGGGAAATGAACCGCGCGGCCATCTACGTTATCCTTGTTCGAACGGGCCGCGCCTCGTACGCTGGTGCCCGATGTGCTCGCCCGCAAACCACCCCAGGGTTTTCCCATGACCACCACGCCAAGCTCAAGCCGGGGATTCAAGATCGAATGGCGTCGAGGACTGATCCCCCTCTCGCTCCTGATCCTGGTGGTCCTTCACTTCGGACTCGGCGCACCCTGGTGGGTGCTCCTCCTCTTCTGCCTGTGGATCCCCGTGGTCTACGTGGGCTATCCCTACTACCTGAACAAGAGGTGGGACGCCTTCGAGAGGAACTTCGGCCAGCGCTTTCAACGCGGCGAACACCGGACTCTCCTCGAGGAGTACCGCAACGAACGCTTCCTCCGTCGCTTCGGTCCCCGCGCTGAGATGCTCTCTCGCCTCGGCCTGATCTACTCCGCCCTGGAGAAGTACCAACAAGCCGAGCAGGCCTTCGAGGGAGCCATCGACAAGTACGAGCAAGGCGTCCCCGAGCAGGTCTACTTCAACCTCGCCAACGTCAAGTTCGAGCTCGGAAAGTACGACGAGGCCATGAAGATCTACCTCACCCTCAAGGGCAACTCCCCATACCAGCGGGCTGCCCGCACCCAGATGGCCCTCATCGACCTCGAGAAGGGAATGCGGGTCGAACAGGCCCGGGAGTACCTCGAAGAGGAGCGCGACCGCGCCTCGGGCACCATGAAAGACCGTATCGAGCAGGCCCTGGCCAGGTAGTCTCCCGGCCCCGTCCACAAAGAAATTCACTCCACCGCCTTGAAACTCAACGCTTCGTTGCGAAGTTCGAGGGCACTCATATTTTGATGTGGTCGGTGAGTGGCCGACCGATATGAGTGTCAACCTTCAATGGAGTACAAACGATGACACGCAGTCAGGTAGTGATTCGTCTGGTCGCGGCGTGTAGCGCCGTATTGTTGATGGCCGCCGGTTGTGGCGGCAGTGAAGGCCCCGCCGGCGCCGCCGGCCCGCAGGGCGAGCAGGGCGAGCAGGGCCCTCAGGGTGAACAAGGTGAGCAGGGCGAGACCGGACCTGCCGGACCTGCCGGGCCCGCCGGACCTGCCGGACCTGCCGGGCCCCAGGGGCCGGCTGGCGACGACGGCGACGACGGTGACGACGGTGACGACGGCCTCACCACTCTGGTCGATGTCGCCGATGAGCCCGCCGGAGACAACTGCGACGCCGGTGGACTTGCGATCTCCGTAGGCCTCGACGAGAACGGCAATGGCGAACTCGACGAAGACGAGGTCGACGACACCTACTACGTCTGTGACGGTGTCGACGGTGAGCAAGGCCCCCCCGGCGGCGCCGGTGAGTGCGAAGGCCTCGACCTCCTGGCCATCGACGGCTTCTCCAACCTCCCGGAGCGCCTCTTCGACGAGCGCGAGACCGACCCCGTCACGGTGGACACCAACGCCGCTGATCCCAGCGACCTGCGGTTCTCCTTCTTGACGGTGGTCACAGAGAACTCCTTCACCGATCAGGGCGACGGGACCTTCACCATCTCCGCCGGCCCCTCCGGGACCAGCGCCGGTACGGTCGTGGTGATCGCCACCGACGGCTGTTCCACTGACTTCGATCAGTTCAACCTCCCTGCCGTCGAAGACGCGGTCACCCAGGTCCGTGCCATCCACGCCAGCTCCCTGGCACCAGCAGTGGTCGACGTGAACTTCGTGGAGGCCGGTGGTGACCCCGAAGACGGCATCATCGTCTCGGACTTCACCTTCGAGACCGCCGTGGGCCCCGTCGCGCTCCCATCGGCGACCTACGACATCCGCATCTTCGCCCCCGGAGAGACGACCTCACCGGCTCTCGAAGTGCTGGGCTTCGAGCTGGAGTTGGGCGGTGACATCACCCTCCTGGCCCACGACGCCCCTGGCGATGAAGTCGGCGTCTTGCCCTTGCCCAACCCCGTCACGCCTGTGGACAGCGAAGACTTCGCCGTCCGAGCCGTACACGCCGCTCCGGACGTGGGCCCTGTGGACATCCTGAACGAGACCGACGATCCCGCGGCGGTCCTGATCAGCGGCCTGGCCTTCGGTGAAGAGAGCGACACCCTGACCGTCCCCGCCGCGGAGTACATTCTGGGGATCGACGCCACCGACGACGGCAGCTCCGAGTTCCTGTACGCAGTGCCCGAACTGCCTGGCACCCTGGTGCGAGCCGTGGCCTACCCGTCACCGGCCGGCGTCAGCTTGTTGGCCGAGTTCCTCACCGAGGCGGGCGGATTTGCCGTGCTCAACCCCTTGACCCTCATCGAAGTCAGCAACGGGATCGATCCCGCCGAGGACTTCCTCACACCCTTCCCCTCGGCCTCGGGATTTATCTCCTATGGGAACAACGAGAGCCCTGAGCCCAACAACTCCGCCTTCCGGGAGATCACCGTACCTGGTGCCACAAGCCTGGAGGTGACCTTCACCTACTCCACTGAGTTCTGCTGTGACGACTTGGTCGTTCGTGATTTGATCAATGACGAGACGGTCTTCGTCGGCGCGTCCTCCACCGTGACCACCGAGGAGATCTCGATCCCATCCAACTCCTTCTCGGTCGGGGTCGACTCTGACTTCTCGATCACCGGCAACGGCTGGCGTATCGACAGCATCATCGCCAACTGATCGCTTCCCACGCGGTTAGGTAACAACCCACCCCGGGGCGTCTCCGACGTCCCGGGGTTTTCTTCTTCCCCCCGACCGGTGCGGTTCTACAACGTCGGTTTCGTGGCGGCATCGATCGTGGCGTCCGGGTTCGCGGCGGATCGTTTCCATGCATAGTTCAGGGCTCCCACGGTCTACCCCCGGAAAATCCCGGGGGCTATAAGGTAGTGGGGCTACGCAGGCCCCAAGGGGCCGCTCCGCGGCGATGTGTTGAACCTTCGTGGTGACCCACGACCAGGCATCCGATGGGAGCCCAAGGTCGCCAGATTGTTCGTGCCCCATGGGAAGTCCCGCCACACGGCCAACGCCAGGCGGGGGACGGGCCCCGGAGCCCTGATTTGGAGATCCTTCAGCGGGTCACCGGGTCGTTTTAGTGCCCCAGGCGGAACGGGGCCTTGGCCCCTGTGAAGCCCCACTACCTTATAGCCCCCGGGATTTTCCGGGGGTAGACCGTGGGGGCCCTGTGCTATGCTCGGAAATAATCCGCCGCCAACCCCGACGTCCCAGCCTCCTCCCCTTCGCACACCCCGAACGCCGAAAACGCCCGTGAGCTGTCCCCCTTGAGCCTTTGCGAAAAGGGGGTGGTGCGCCAGCACCGGGGGTCGTGCCGGGCCGCCCGGCCCTCCATCGAACCTCCCCCTACATTTCAGAACCGCCCCCCCGCCCCACCGAGGTTTACGCCCACCCACCTCCTTGCTAAAACTCCTCCCATTGAATGCCTCCCACCCCCGAGGAGCCCCATGGCCCGCGCCTCCGAAAAGCGAATCCACCAGCTCGGCACCGAGATCTTCAAACGCATGAAAGGCGAGACCCCGTCGGTGTTTCGCAAGGACTGGTGGAGCGGCAAGATGATGGACTGGTCCATGAAGGACGAAGCCTTCAAGGTCGAGATGTTCCGGTTCGTCGACGTCTTCCCCACCCTGAAAGACCACGTCCAGGTCGCCGAGCACCTCCAGGAGTACTTCTGCCGCCCCGAGCAGGACTTCCCCAGCTCCTTCCAATGGGGCCTCTCCAAGGTCAAGCCCGACAGCCGGGTGGCCAAGATGGCAGCCTCCCAGATCGAGGGCCAGATCGTGGGCATGGCCTCCCGGTTCATCGCCGGCCAGACCGCCGACGAGGCCCTCGACACCCTCCGAACCATGTGGAACGGCGACCTGGCTTTCACCGTGGACCTCCTCGGCGAAGCGACGGTCAGCGAAGAGGAAGCTCGCACTTACCAGGAGGCCTACGCCGGAATCCTCGACACCCTCCTCACCGAAGCGGCCCGCTGGGAGGCTCGCCCAAACATCGAGCAGGCCCCCTGGGGAGCTGTACCTCGGGTGAACATCTCCGTGAAGCTCTCGTCCCTGTACAGCCAGATGGACCCCCTGGACTTCGACGGCACCGTCGACATCCTCAAGGACCGCATCCGCCCGTTGTACCGCACCGCCCGCGACCGGGGCGCCTTCATCAACCTCGACGTCGAGCAATCCCGGTACAAAGACCTGACCTACGCCGTGTTCATGTCCCTCCTCTCCGAAGAGGAGTTCCAGAACTTCGAGCACGCCGGCATCGTCTGCCAGGCTTACCTGCGAGACTCCTACGACGACCTGAAGACCCTGACCAAGTGGGCCAAACGGCGCAAGACCCCCGTCACGGTCCGCCTCGTCAAAGGCGCCTACTGGGACTACGAGACGATCCACTCCGAGCAGGAGGGCTGGCCCATCCCGGTCTACACCCAGAAGTGGGAGACCGACCAAAACTTCGAGGCCTGCACGGAGCTCCTCCTGGACCAGCACAAGCGGGTTCGCACCGCCATCGCCTCCCACAACGTCCGCAGCATCGCCCACGCCATGGCCTACGCCGAAGCCAGGCGCCTCGACAAGACCGCCCTGGAGTTTCAGATGCTCTACGGCATGGCCGAGCCCATGAAGGCCGCCGTCCAGCAGATGGGCTACCGCCTGCGCGACTACGTCCCCATCGGCGATATGATCCCCGGCATGGCCTACCTGGTACGCCGCCTCCTGGAGAACACCTCCAACGAGAGCTGGCTCCGGATGAGCTTTGTCGAGGGCGAGAGCGTGGACCGCCTCCTGGCCGCGCCTCAGGCCCCGGCGGGCCGATCGGAGAGCTCTCCCGAGCCCCGGATCCAGTCCATCACGGAGCACGGCTTCCGCAACGAGCCCCTGCGCGACTTCTCCGAGGCAGATCAACGAAAGGCCATGACCGACGCCATCGAGTCCGTCCGCCGGGAGCTCGGAAAGACCTACCCACTGGTGATCAACGGTCGCGAAATCGAGTCCGAAGATACCCTCCAGAGCGTGAACCCCGGACGGCCGTCCCAGCTGGTCGGCGCCGTCTCCTCGGCCACCGTGGACCACGCTCGGGCCGCCCTCGAGGCCGCCCTTCAGGCCCGGAACACCTGGGCCCACACCCCCGCCACAGAACGGGCCGCCTGCCTGACCCGTGTCGCCCAGCTCATGCGCGCCCGCCGCGACGAGCTGGCCGCCTGGATGATCTTCGAGGTCGCCAAGACTCGCCGGGAGGCCGACGCCGACGTCTGCGAGGCCATCGACTTCTGCGAATACTACGCCCGGGAGATGCTCCGCCTCGACGATCCTCAGCGCCTGGGCCACCTCCCGGGGGAGTTGAACCAGCTGGTGTACAAACCTCGGGGCGTCACCGCCGTGATCGCCCCCTGGAACTTCCCCCTGGCCATCCTCACCGGGATGGCCATGGCCGCCGCCGTCACGGGCAACACGGTGATCATGAAGCCCGCCGAGCAGTCCCCGGTGATCGCCGCCAAGCTCATGGAGATCTGCCGCAAGGCCGGCTTCCCCGACGGGGTCCTCCACTTCCTCCCCGGCCCCGGCGAGTCCGTGGGCCAGTTCCTCGTCGAGTCCCCGGACATCCATGTCGTGGCGTTCACGGGCTCCATGGAAGTAGGCCTGAAGATCCTCAAGACCGCCGGCAACACCCCCACCACCCAGCACTTCGTCAAGAAGGTCGTCTGCGAGATGGGAGGCAAGAACGCCATCATCGTCGACGCCGACGCCGACCTCGACGAAGCCGTCACCGGGGTGGTCCACTCCGCCTTCGGCTTTCAGGGCCAGAAGTGCTCGGCCTGCAGTCGGGTGATCGTCCACGACTCCTGCTACGAGGAGTTCACCCACCGCCTCGTCGAAGCCACCCGGAGCATCGCCGTCGGCCCCGCCGACCACCCCGCCACGAAGGTCGGCCCCGTGATCGACGCCGAAGCCCGGGACAAGATCCTCTCCTATGTGGCCCTCGGAAGAGAAGAAGGCACCCTCTTGCTCCACCGCGACGCCCCCACAGACGGCTTCTACGTCGGCCCCACGATCTTCGCCGACATCTCCATCGACGACCGGCTCGCCCAGGAAGAGATCTTCGGCCCCGTCCTCGCTATCATGCGGGCCTCCTCCTTTGACGACGCCCTGGTCAAGGCCAACGCCACCCGATTCGCCCTGACCGGCGCCGTCTACAGCCGCAGCCCCCTGAACATCGAGAAGGCCCGCACCCACTTCGACGTGGGCAACCTCTACATCAACCGGGGCAGCACAGGAGCCCTGGTCCTGCGCAACCCCTTCGGCGGATACCGCCTCTCCGGCACGGGCACCAAAGCCGGCGGCCCCGACTACCTCCAACACTTCATGGAACCCCGGGTCGTCGTAGAGAACACCATGCGCCGCGGATTCGCCCCCGAGGACTGACCCTTGCCAAATCCGCACAAGCGCCTATATTTCCCCCCGGATTGCCTGGCTTTTTCACCCTTTTTGATCGGAGCCCACCATGACTGACACTGACCGCAAGTTCGACGTCCGCACCATCGACCGCTTCACCCGCGACGGCGTCGTCGACGAGAAGGAGCACCAGAAGTACCTCGACTCCCTTCCCGATGTGGCCGACAAAGCCGCCCCCATGGAGTCGAGCTTCGTTCACGGGGTCCTCGATGAAGACGTAGACGAAGACGACGAATAACCCCCTTTCTTTTTGACGGGTGCCCCCCATGAGCAGTGCCGACGATCCCAACGACAAGGACGCCAAGAAGGCCTCTCAGCCCTCCGGCCCCCAGCCTCTGGGCGACAACGCCGGCGTCTACATCCCCCGGGAAGAGCCCCGCGAAAAGCCCGCTGACGAGGACATCCACCTAGACTTCGGCGGCTTCCTCGTCAGCCTCGGCACCAGCTGCCTGGTGAACCTCGGGCGATACGAAGACCCCGAGACCGGCACCACTCACGTCGATCTTCCCGCCGCCCGACAGCTGATCCACATCCTGGATATGCTCCAAGAAAAGACCCGGGGCAACCTCTCCGACGAGGAGACCCAGCTCTTGCGAAGCCTCCTCTACGACCTCCGGATGGCCTTCGTGGAGGCCTCCGGATGAGGTGGGCCCCCTGCCTCGGAGTGCTCCTCGGAGTGCTCCTCCTCTTGGGAGTCCTCCCGGCCTGCGAAGAGCAGGTGCAGGAGTTCACCGAAGCCGCCCAAGAACACACCGTCCTCGAGGAGTCCGACGATCCCGTAGACGAGCCCCCCGCTCGTCCGCCGGACTTCGCCGATCTCGTCGAGGAGGTCCGCCCGGCGGTGGTCAACATCTATACCCGCACTCGCCAGCCCGTCCGCCGCCCGGCCTTCGCCCCTCCCGGGATGGTCCCCCGAGAGCGCGTCGATGAGAGTCTGGGCTCGGGCTTTCTCTTCGACCCCTCGGGCCTGGTCCTGACCAACGACCACGTCGTCGGCTCCGCCTCCGAGATCGCCGTCCGTCTCCTCGACGACCGGATCTTCAACGCTCGCCTTATCGGCCGCGATCCCCAGACCGACACGGCGGTCCTCCAGCTGGTCAACGTCACCGAGGACCTCCCCACGGTCACGTTGGGGGACTCCGACGCTCTCCGGGTGGGCAACTGGGTCATCGCCATCGGTAACCCCCTGGGCCTGAGCAGCACGGTCACCGCCGGAATCACCTCCGCCACAGGCCGACAGGTCCTCCCTCCCGGCGGCGCCCTCCGGTTTCAGGACTTCATTCAGACCGACGCCTCCATCAACCCCGGAAACTCCGGTGGCCCCCTGATCAACATGAACGCCGAGGTCGTCGGCATCGCCACGGCGGTCTCCGCGGAGGGGCAGGGCTTGGGCTTTGCCATCCCCATCAACATGGTCCAGGAGATCCTCCCGGCCCTGGTCGAAGAAGGCCGCGTGGAGCGCTCCTGGCTGGGCGTGTACGTCGGAGAAGTGCCCCCGGGCTTGCGCCGAGAACTCGACCTCGACCACGGCGCTCTCGTAACACGGGTTGTTCGGGACGGCCCGGCCCATCGAGCCGGCCTGCGTCAGGGCGATGTGATCCTCTCCATCGCCGATCAGGAGGTCACCGACGACCGTCGCCTCACCTGGGTGGCCGCCAACCTCGGCGTCGGAAACGTCGTCGACGTGGTCCTTCAGCGGGGCCACGAGCAGCTCACCCTCCCCCTGACTATGGGTGCCCTCCCGGAGTGACCGATTTTTCGGTATACTCCCCTGTGACTCCGCAGGATCGACTCCCGGACCCGACTCCCACGGCCTCCGCCCATGTCACTACGACTCCCCCTCTTCGGATGCCTCCTGACCGCAGCGCTCCTCTTCTCCACCACCGCGGCGGCCTACACCTACATCGATTCCTGCGGCCCCACCTGGGCCGATCTCCCCGTTCCGTACCGCATTCACGACGCCGGCACGGTCCACATCCCCGACCAGGGAGACATCGACGAGGTCTTCCACCAGGCTTTTGAGGCCTGGGCACACCCCTGCTGCTCCAGCTTCGAAGGCTCCTTCGCCGGCCACACCTCCACGCCCCCCACCGAGACCACCGACCCCGTGGTCCTGGGCTTTCTCGACGACCACTGGCCCTCGGCCTTCGGCGGCTCCGACGTGATCGGTCTGACGATCATCGACCTCACCGGAGGCTGTCGGATCCGCCGAGCCCCCATCGTCTTCAACAGCTTCAACCACACCTTCGATCTCACCGGCGACCAGACCGATCTCCTCTCCATCGCCACCCACGAGGTCGGCCACCTCTTGGGCCTCGGCCACTCCCTGAACGCCGAAGCCACCATGTTCTCCCACTTCGTCGGTGGCACCTCCCTTCGCACCCTTCACGACGTGGACATCGACGGAGTCTGCTCCCTCTACACCGCCGAGTGCGGCTGCACCGCCGACGACCACTGTGGCCCCAACGAGATCTGCGACAACGGCGACTGCATCGTTCCCCCCTGCACCTCCGACGACGACTGCGACGACGACGAGATCTGCGAGGAGGGCCGGTGCCTGATCCCGCCCTGTACCTCGGACAGCCAATGCGACCACGGTCAGGCCTGTGTCGACGGCGATTGCCAGCTCCCCCCCTGCGCCTCCGACGACGACTGCGACGAGATCTTCACCTGCCAGAGCGGCCGGTGCCTGACCACCTGCCCGGCCTGCCGCCGCTGCACCCACCACGATGACTGCGGAGCCGATGGCTACTGCCACGCCTTCGAACACGGCGGCCGGTGCCTCATCTCCTGTGGCCTCGACGAGTCCTGCCCCGGCGACTCGGTCTGCGCCGTCATCGAAGAGGGCGCCGCCGAGCTCCCCTTCTGCATCGCCCCCACCGCCCAGGACCACGATCACTGCCCCCAGAACTACGACTGCATCCACTTCGAAGGCCCCGATCCCTGCCCCGGCCTTGGCGACAACTGCTCCGAGGTAGCCTTCAACTGCACCGTCGACAACGACATCTGCATCGATCGGGCCGACGGCTCCCTGATCTGTTCCTGCACCTGCGACGACGACCTCGACTGCGGTCCCCACCGCCGATGCATCGACCTCCCCGACGGCGGCCGCGCATGTATTCCGGGCGCCACCGACCCCTGCGACGACGTGGAATGCGCCTCCGATCAACAGTGCTTCGACGGCCTCTGCATCGACACTCCGGCGACCCACACAGACTCGGGCACCTCCGACTCTCGTTGCTCTCACACCCCCCACGCCCCGCCGTCGTCCTCCCTCCTCCTGATCGCCGCTTTCCTGATCCTCCGGCGGTGCCGACGTTGATCGTGGGAATGATCCCCACATCGCCATCGGTTTTCCTCTTGCCCGATCCCCTTGCCTCTGGAGGCCCCATGGAGACCGCCGCCGCTCCCCGACACCCGGAACTCTTGGCTCTGAGCTTCGTCGCCACCCCGGTGATCTTCTTCACCCTCCTGGCGCTCGGCGCCTCCTCGCTGACTCCGCTGGCCCTGCCCTTCATGGCCTGGTCTATCGCCGCGCTCTCGGCGGCGGTGCTCTTCTACGCCGACTCCGGAATCCGAGAGCACCTCAGCTCCTCAGAACAGCTCGCCATCCTGGCAGGCCACGCCTTCCTCGCCATGGTCCTCGGCGCCCTATCCCTGACCATCATCCCCCTCCTCTGAGCCGGCGCTGCGCCGCAACCGGTCCCAGATCGCCTCCCACCCCGGCGCCCTCGGCGGCGCTACCACGGCGATCTCCGTCACCCCGATGGCCTCCAGTTCATGGAGCGCGCTGTACAAACCTCGGGCGTACCCTTCGGCGTCATCGGGCAACACCCGCACCGTCGCCCTCGTCTGTGCCCCCACCTCTGACCCCCGACAGATCACCCCACCTCCCACCAGATCCGGCACCTCCTCCACCAACCGAACCGGCACCCCTGGCGAGTAATGTACGGCCGCGAGCCCTGGCGAGGGATGAGCCCGATCATCGCCCAAAACGACGGGGGATGGGGATGACTGCACATCGGGCACTACTTCTCGCAGCGCCATCACCCCGATCATACCCTCTCGCAACACCACCGGCGGGTCCTCCACGACGCTCACCAACGTCGACTCGATCCCCACCGCCGTCGGCCCCCCATCGAGCACCAGATCCACAGCTCCCCCCATCCCCCGCACCACGTGCTCCGCCGTCGTCGGCGACACCCGTGTGTAGGGATTCGCGCTCGGCGCCGCCAACGGCACCCCCACCTCCCTCAGCAGCGCCTGGGCCACCGGGTGATCAGGGACTCGCACGGCCACCGTATCCAACCCGGCGCACACCACAGACGGCACCTCCGCGGCCTTCTTCGCCACGATCGTCAGCGGCCCCGGCCAGAACCGCTCCGCCAGCCGCTGCGCCGCCTCGGGCCACTCCGCCACCACCCGCTTCGCCCCTTCAATGTCGGCCACATGGAGGATCACCGGGTTCGTCGCCGGCCGCCCCTTGGCCTCGAAGATCTTTCTCACCGCGTCGGCGTCCAACCCCACCGCCCCCAGCCCGTACACCGTCTCCGTGGGAAACGCCACCAGCCCCCCGGCATTCAACACCCGCGCCGCCTCGACCACTCCCTCCTCACCAGGCTCCCCGCTGACCCTCATCACTCGAGCCTTCCTCACCACGTCCGCTCCTCCAAGGATCCGACCCGCCCCAACTCCTCCTGCGGCTGCACCGCCCACCCCCGCTTCTCCGCCTCCCCACGCAGCACCGGGCTCCCCCGGTCGATCAACAACGCCATCTCCCGGGCCTCCCGCATCATCTCCAGATCCGTCACCGAGTCCCCCGCCACCAACCGCGGCCATCTCCCGATCGCCTCCTCGATGATCGCCACCTTCCCCTCCCGATAGAGCACGGGCCGCTCCGTCTCCCCCGTCATCACACCTTCCACATCGACCACCACCCGATTCCCCAGCACCCGCTCCGGCCCCACCCCAAAATGAGCCGCGAAGACCTCCACGGACCATCGGTTCGTCGCCGACACGATCCACACGTCGAAGCCCGCCTCCCGCAGCCCCTTGATCAACTCCCCCATCTCCCTCAACATCCGAATCCCCCGACCGATCCGGACCTCTTCCCCCCCCTCGGTTCGCCGCACCTCCACCTCAGTGGCCCTCTTCATCTCCCTCTCGATCGCCTCCGCCGTCCACCGCCGGACCTCCTCAGCGGTCATCCCCACATGAAGCCGCACGGCCCACTCGTAGCAATCCCGTGGACCCGCCCGCTCCAACCGCCTCCCGTAGAGCGCCCCCATCTCCGCCAGATACACCTCGTACTCTTCACGGCCCGCCCGCTGATCCGCCGGCACCGAGAGCGCCGCCTCCGTGATCTTCCGCAGCTCTCCTCGGCCGTCTTCCCGATGAATCTGCTCCCAGAACGCATCCAGATCGTACCGATAGAGCATCTCGTCGATCAGAAAGTGACTGAAGAGCTCCCCGATATCCCCCAGAATACAGGTGTTGTCGAAGTCGAACACCACAGGCTCTCCCTTCCCCCCTCCGGCCAACAGCCCCTCCAACCGCTCCTCCACCTCTCTTCGCCAACCGCTCATCGCCATCCTCGTCGCCCCGAAAACACAAACCCTCCCCAGGAGCGTCTTGTAATATGACCGAAAGGTTGCTACAAGCCTCCACCGGTTCGAACGCGTCGCCCTCTCGGGCAATGCCCCCATCACACAAACGATGGCCCACGAACCTCGACAGACGAGAGATTTCCCCGCTCCCCGCCTCGACTTCGCCCCGGTCCACCGACGACCCGTGAATCGCGGCCCCGACGCCGGCGAGTGGAACCCACAGGAGTTTTTATGAAAGCCGATATCCACCCCGAGTACCACCCCGTGGTCTTCGTCGACGGTGAGCACGAGATCATCACCAAGTCCACCCTCACCTCCAAGAAGACCCGCGAGATCGATGGCGTCGAGCACTTCGTCATCCCCATCGACATCAGCGCTCACTCCCACCCCTTCTACACGGGTAAGCAGAAGCTGATGGACACCGAGGGCCGCGTCGACCGGTTCCTCAAGCGCTACAACATGCAGCGCGAGGAAGACAAAGAAGAAGGCGGCGACGAGCAGGAGTGAGGAATCGTCCTCCCCTCTTCGTCGTTACCCTCCCAGACGGGATCCCTTCCCCTCGGGCTTCTCACGACGAGAATCCTGAGCTCAGACGACGATCCCGTACAGGAGACAACCCCTGACGAGACGCCTTCGTTTGCCTTTGACTCGACGCTCGCGACCGCACCCTTGGACTCTTTTCCCCGCCACCTCACGGTGAGTCGGGGATTGGTGCGTTCTTCGCCTGCCTGAGCCTGGACGCGAAGGGTCTCCCCATTTCGGAGAACCCACATGACCTTTGCAGAAGCCGCTATCGAAGTCCTGTTCCGCGCCGGCCGACCCCTTCACTACAAGAAGATCACCGCCGCCGCCATCAACGCCGAGCTCCTCTCCCACATCGGTCGTACCCCTGAAGACACTATGGAGGAGCGCCTCAAGCAGGAGGCCGACAAGAAAGACTCCCCCTCCATCGAGGCCGTTCGCCCCGGCGTCTTCAAGCTCACCGACGCTCTAGACAAAAAGTTCGAAGCCGAGGGCAAAGAACGAGCTCCGGTGAACACCAGAAAGCCTCAGCCCAAGCCGAACGGTGCCGTCGCTGACGCTGCCCCCGCCCAAGAGTCCCGAAGCGACCGCGGCGACCGCCGCGATCGCGGCGGTGACCGCGATCGCAACGGCGACCGCGATCGCAACGGCGACGGCCGACGCCGACGTCGTCGATCCCGCCGCGGCGACTCCAATGGTGATGACCGCTCCGAGCGCCGCAGTAAGCGACGCAGCAGCGGCCGAAAGAGCAACCGCCGCTCCTCCCGAAAGAGCAAGAGCAAGAGCCGGGGCCGCAACAGCCGCGGCCGTCGGTCCAGCCGCAAGAGCGAACGCCGGGGCCGTAACGACCGCCGCAATGACCGCAACGACCGCAACGATCGCAATGACCGCGGCGGCCGAAAGAGCGGCCGCCGCTCCTCCCGCAAGCCCGCCTCCACCGGTCGCCACCTCCAGGAAGGGCCGGTCCGCATCGACGCCCTCGCCGCCGCCGCCCAGACCGTGCTCCGGGACAACGATCACAAGCCCCTGCGCGTCAAGGACCTGGCCGACCAGATCTTCGAGCGAAAGCTCGTCAAGTTCCACACCCATGACCGGGCCGCCACCGTCCAGGCCGCCCTGGCCGGCGACAACCAGATCCGGGAGCGCTTCGGCAACCGCCCCCTCTTCATCCGCTACGACCGCGACCGATGGGGCCTGACCGAATGGGGCCTCTCCTCGGACTCCGTGGAGCGCGAGGAGTCCATCCTCTCCCTCGCCGAAGAGATCCGACAGGACGCCGTCGACACCCTCGGCAAGGCCCTGACCGACACCAAGCCCGAGGCCCTCGAGCACCTCACCCTGACCCTGCTTCAGCGGCTGGGCTACCAGGACATCAAGGTCTCCAAGCGCTCCGGTGAAGGCGACGTCTTCTTCACCAGCGACTGGCGCCAGGGACTCGCCGACGTCCGCGTCTGCATTCAACTCGTCGACACTGACGAGAGCCTCTCCGCAGACGCCGTCACCGACCTCCGCGGCACGCTTCACCACTACTCCGCCGCCGAGGGCGTGATCATCCACCTGGGCAAGATCTCCGACGACGCCGTCACCGAGAGCCGGGAAGAGAAGCTCGCTCCCGTCACCCTCATCGACCGCGACACCTTCGTGGAGCTCCTCATCAAGCACGGCATCGGCGTCCGCACCTACCAGGCGCCCATCACCATGGTGGACACCTCCTTCGTCGACGCCCTCACCAGCGCATGAAGCTTCTCCGCCCGGGTCTGATCCCCTACGGGCAGGCGCTCTCCTGGCAGCTCGAGCTGCGCAGGCGCCTGCAAGAGGGCCGTGACGACCCGGGCTTTTTGCTCTGCCTTCAACACCCCCCGGTGATCACCCTCGGCAAGCGAGGCCGACTCGAAGACATCTTCGGCCTCGACGAACTCAAGGCCCGGGGCACCACCTTCTACCAGACCGATCGCGGCGGTGAGGCCACCTATCATGGGCCGGGCCAGCTCGTGATCTATCCCGTGGTGCGCCTGGACTCCCTGGACCTCGGCGTCGTCGACATCATCCGCGGACTCGCCAGATCCCTCTCCACCACCCTGGCCGACTACGACGTGGAGGCCACCTACGACCCCGACCACCCCGGCCTCTGGACCGCCACCACCCCGGCCCGCAAAATCGCCAGCGTCGGCATGCGGGTCTCCGGCGGCGTCTCCACCCACGGCGCCGCCATCAACCTCACCAACGACATCACCCCTTTCTCCTACTTCGTCCCCTGCGGCATGCCCAACGCCCCCCTCACCCGGCTCGCCGACTTCTGCGACGAACCCGTCGACGTCGACGCCTTCACCGACCGCTTCCTCCACCACCTCTCCCGCGACCTCCAATGGACCCTGGAGCCCGCCACCGAGGCTCCCCCAACCACGGGCTGGGCATCCCCCCTCGACCTATAACCACATCCGCGCCGCCCGAACGTTTGCCTCACCGCGAACCCCGAAGGAAACAGCGAAGCCCGAGACCCCCTCCCCGCCTGCGGGGAGGTGCCCGAAGGGCGGAGGGGTCGTCCGCGCCGCCCCAACGTTCACCCCCCCGCGAACCCCGAAGGAAACAGCGAAGCCCGAGACCCCCTCCCCGCCTGCGGGGAGGTGCCCGTAGGGCGGAGGGGTCGTCCGCGCCGCCCGAACGTTCATCCCGTCCGGCGTCTCGGAATCCGCAACAGTAGCAAAAAGAGAAAGACCCCCCACCCCTGGCTGGTCATCGACGCACACCCCGTAGACTGCGAAGCCCGGCGCTGCTGGGACGCTGAATCCGCGGGGGTACGCACTCCCCTCGCCCGCAGCTCCTCGGCTTTCTCACAGCCCCCACTGTGATATCCGCGGCAGGCCTGGTCGTAGCGCTCCAGCGCCCGCACATTGCTCCGCGTCTCGAAGAGCCCGTCCTCCGCAAACAACCCCCAACCAAAACACCCGCGGGGACTTCCCGCCTCACAGGCGTTCTCATAGGTCACATAGGCCGCCGCCAGATACGCATCGGCGTCGGGGTGATCCCTGTGGTCGAAGTACATCGTTAGCGCCAGATGACCGGCGCGTTGGCAGGCCCCCGGGATCTCGTGATCAAAGCACAGAGGCGCAAACCAGTTGTAGAGATCCCGCTGACCCGCCCACTCCCTGGTCTGGTAGACGACCGTTTTATAGTAGCAGGCCCACTCCGAACCTTCGTCGCAGAGCTCGATCAGCAGTTGCAGGCGATCCAGATGAAAGGTCGAGAGAAATTCCGGATCCAGATGGGTCGCGACCCGGGCGGCAGCAAACTCTTCTCCATAGCTGAACAGAGCATCACAGGCCGGCTGAAAGCGCCCCGAACAAGAACTGTTCAAGAAGAACGACGCCAGCGACAGGTCCACCGGGAGAGGCCCCTCCCCATACAGGAACGACATGGCCAGGTTGTAGCAGCCTCTCGGATCCACGGTCAGGCAGGCTCTCTCGAAGAGGTGCACCGCCAGGTCGACGTCGCGCTCCACGGCCTGCCCCCGGTGATGTAGTACCCCCAACCCCGCGCATCCGGCCGCGTACTCGTCAGTACAACCCTTGCGGTAGAAATCTCGGGCCTTCTCATGATCTACCGCGATCCCCTCGCCGCGATGGACCATCCCCCCAAACTCGACGCATCCCCGCAGCTCGTCTGGAGTACTGGCCCGATCACAGGCTCGCCGATAGTGGGCAGCCGCCCGAGGCAAGTCCACAGGACCATCGTACCCCTGGCGAACGTCGTCTGCGATCTGCAGGCATCGAGCAGCGGTCACACACTTCGCAGGCGGCAGCGGTCCCGCCGGCGCGCTCGGCGCCTCCACGGGCTCGGCCTGGCGAGTATCCGCCGGGGCCGGTCCTTCCCGGAGCTCGTCCAAGATCCGAGTGATACCGGGATCCGCTTCCGGGGCGTGGGCCACGAGCACGGCCTGTCGCTGCGACGGGTCGGCCACGTAGAGCGAAGGCGTCTGCATCCCCAGAAGCCCCCGACGAACGAAGGCCTCCACCTCGGCCACCGTGATCTGGCCTGTCCCGTCCCGGTCCGCCCAACCTCTCAGGGCGCCCAGCATCAGATAGCTGAACGCCGGCCGGCGCGGGGTGGCTCCCGGAAGGGCATGGGTCACCTCATCGTTTCGGGCCGCGCTGAACACCACGTCCCGATCCCCCAGCCGAGGCACCAGCGACGACGGCAGCAGCACCTGAGTCCCCGTGAGGTTCTCATCGGTCTCGGTGCGTCCCGAAAAACAGGCGTCCAAGATCATCACCGTCTGGTCCTGGGCACCCGCGGCCAGCGTCCGCTCCACCTCGGAGACCCGCAGGGATGCCTCCACAAAGTCCTCGTACACCTCGTTGGTCGCGCTGACCCCGACCAGCAGCCCGTCGATCTCACTACCACCCACGTAGGGAGCACCATGGCCCACGAACACAAACCATACCCGACCCTCGGGATGAGCCTTCTGCAGGTGCTCCCCAAGCTCTCGTTGGACCCGCGACGGCGTGACCTGCTGATCCAACAGCTTCAAAAACCGGTCCTCCGGGATCCCCAGGTGTTCTTTGAAGAAGACCTCCCAGTCCATCGCCGTCAGCGCCGCGCCCGGGACGCCAGCCAGGCCGTGGTAGTTCTCCACGGCGACCACGATCGCCAGATCCCGGGCTCCTTGATCGGTCTGGGTGGCCGGGCGGTCGAACCCGGGCAACCCCGTGGCCGCCACAGGCGTGGTCCACAGCAGGAGGAGAACAAAGGTCAGAGATGAGGTAAGCCGTCGCATGATTTCACCCAACAAGAGGTCCCTTCGAACGAAGCCATTAGACGCGACAACCTGGGGATCATTCAAGCGCTTCGGGGCTGAGAAATGCTGAGAAACAAAGAAGCCCGGACCTCGCGGCCCGGGCTTCTTCTCACCTCAGATCAGCTTATTCGCAGACCTGATCTTCGCTGCAGACCTCGCCGTCAGAGCAACCGCACACACCGTCGTAGCAGGTGTCCGCGTTCGCCACGTCGTCGCACGACGCATCGCTCCCGCACCCACAGGTGCCATCAGCCAGACACGTATCGGCGCCAGCGGCATCACAATCGTCGTCGCTCTCGCAGGGCTCATAGCAGTATCCGGCGCTGTGACACTCCGAGGAGGTGTTCGCGCAGACCTCAGTGGTGTCATCACCCTCGATCAGGTCATACTCCACCGCTTCCATTCCCAGGGTGTCGCAATCCACGGCACCGCCGGCCTCAGTGGCGCAGTAGCCCGTGCCACCGGCGTCGATACAGACCTGACCGGGACAGTCGGCCTGCTCCGTACACTCCGTGATCCAACCGCTGAACAGAGCCTGACAGTCGGCGTCATCATCGCAGCCGGTGTCGACCTCTCCGTCCCACTCGCACCGCTCATCCACGCAGGACCAATCCGAGGGATCGCCGCAGTCCGAGTCCTCTTCGCACGTGTTCGTGCAGAACATCGCCCCGCTCGGCGTCTGGTTCTGGTTCTGGTTCTGGTTCTGATTCTGGTTCTGGTTCTGGTTCGTCACCTGGTTCTGGTTCTGGTTCTCCTCTTCATCCTCCCCACAGGCCATCACGAAGAGACCACCGACCAGGAGCAACATCACAAACTTCGACAGTACTTTCACATCTACCTCACAGCCATGGATTCACCAACGGATCCGCGCCGAACCATTCGCCGCGGACAACACCATGGGCCATCGCCACTCCAGAGGGGAAACCCGTAGCGCGGCCCGTACTTCGCCCGACCTTAAGACAGATCTTTCGGTTCAGCAAGAAACCCGCCCGGACCGCTCAGACCCCTTCAACCTCGCCAAGGGCCTCCAACAACCGCGCTCTCACCTCGTCGGGCACACAGAGACGCACCGAATTGTAGGAGTCCCGCCCCAAAAGATGCACGATGTCACTTCCCACCTCGATCGGCACCGCCCGCCCCGACCGCTCCACCACCGGGATGTGCGCGCTCAAACTCGGGTGGGCCGGATCGTAGGGGGTGTACGGCGTATCCCGTGCTCGATCCACGAGGACGCTCGTCTCCGGGTCCAATCCCAGATCCACGGCGATCTCGTTGGCCCGGTCCAACACCCGGGCCACCCGCACCGGATCCTCCCGATCGAGGTCCACGGTCTTATACAACCGCCGGCTCAAGAGCCCCTCGCTCAACGTCGAAAGGGCCCGATCCTCGTCGCTTCGCCAGGTCTTCAACATGGACCACACATCGATATCATCGAGCTCCAGATACTCCGCCGTTGACACCGGCCTCCCGCACAACAACTCCAACAGCCCCGGCGCCTCGGGCAGCCCCTCCCACCGCCGGCCCTCCCCGTAGAGCTTCGCTCCCCGCCGCAGCACGGCCTCCAACATCTTCTCCGCCGACCGCACCGTCTTATGCAGGTACACCTGCTTGAACATATGAAACCGGGCGATCAAATAGTCCTCCACGGCCTCTCGAGCCCGAAAGCTCACCGCCAGCCGGGTCACCCTCCCCTGCCCATCGTCGTTCTCATAACAGGTCAGCATCGCCAGGATCCGCTCCAGATCGTACATCCCGATCTTCACCCCCGTGGCGTGCCCATCTCGCAAGATATAGTCCTGCCGGTCCGCGTCGAGCTGTGACGACACGATATCCTTGAAGAGCTGCTTCTCCCGCGGAAACTCCCTGGCCGGTCCGAAGTACTCCGCCACTCGCTTTGGCATTGCCTCATCGTAGGCCGAGAGCACCCCGTACACCTCCCCGGACTCGTCGAGAATCGCCCGCCGACTGTACTCCTCGTGGTGCACGGCCGTGACCTTCTCGATGGCATGACTGAACGGACCGTGGCCAAGGTCATGCAAGAGTGCTGCCGCCAACACCTCCAGTCGGGTGGCGTCGTCGATTTCCCGCTCCCCCTGCAGCGCATGCACCATCCGCCGGGCGATATGCACCACCCCCAGGCAATGGGCGAACCGGCTGTGCTCCGCCCCGTGATACACCAGCCCCGCAAACCCCAGCTGCCGCACCCGCCTTAATCGCTGAAACGTCGGCGTACAGATCAGCTCGAAGAGCACCGTCTCCACCTCATCGCTCAAGTCAAAGGCGATGATGTCGTGGATCGGGTCGCGAAAGAGTTTTGGCCGCATATCTTTTCCCTGCCGTTTCGGTACGGCGGTTGTGACCGACGCTCCCGTCGTGATACACCCTCGCCAGTCGAAATTGAAGCCCCCTCCCCTACGCAGTAAACAGAGAAGTCCATGGAAAAGTTCGTGATCGAAGGCGGCCATAAGTTGGCCGGATCCATCCGCCCCGGCGGCAGCAAGAACGAGGCTCTGCCCTGTCTGGCCGCCACCCTCCTCACCGACGAGAAGGTCACTCTCCACAACGTGCCCCGTATCGCCGACGTCGAGGTGATGCTCGAGGTGATCGCCTCCGTGGGCGGAACCTACGAGTGGATCTCCGAAAACTCCGTGGCCATCCAGACCGCCAAGGTCTCGACCTCCTCCCTGGATCGGGCTCTCTGCCGCAAGGTCCGGGCCTCCATCCTCTTCGCCGGCAGCATGATCGGCCGCAGCCGGGGCCTCGAACTCCCCCCGCCCGGCGGCGACGTGATCGGCCGCCGCCGTCTCGACACCCACTTCCTGGCCCTCGAGGCCCTGGGCTGCGAGATCGACGTCCTAAAGGACCGGTTCGTCATGAAGGCCCCGAAGCTCGTGGGCACCGAGATCTTCATGGACGAGGCCTCCGTCACGGCCACCGAGAACGCCATCATGGCCGCCGTCCTCGCCCAGGGCACCACCAAGATCTACAACGCCGCCTGCGAACCCCACGTCCAGGGCCTCTGCCGGATGCTCTCCAACATGGGCGCCCGCATCCAGGGTATCGGCACCAACATCCTCACCATCGAGGGCACCAAAGGCCTCTGGGGATGCGAGCATAAGATCGGCCCCGACTACCTCGAAATCGGCTCCCTCGCAGGACTCGCCGCCGTCACCGGCAGCGAGATCACCATCGAAGACGTCGTCCCCGAAGACCTCCGGATGATCCGCCTGGTCTTCGATAAACTCGGCGTGCGCATGGAGCTCAAGGGCAACGATCTCCTCGTCCCCGCCGACCAGCCCCTGCAGATCACCAACGACCTCAACAACGCCATCCCCAAGATCGACGACGCTCCCTGGCCGGCGTTCCCCACGGACCTGATGTCCATCGCCATCACCGTGGCCACCCAGTCCGCCGGCACGGTCCTCTTCTTCGAGAAGATGTTCGAAGGCCGAATGTTCTTCGTCGACTCCCTGATCGCCATGGGCGCCCGGATCGTCTTCTGCGACCCCCACCGCGTCGTCGTCGTCGGCCCCAGCCAGCTCTACGGCTCCACCCTGGAGAGCCCCGATGTCCGCGCAGGGATGTCTCTCCTCATCGCCGCCCTCTGCGCTCAGGGCGAGAGCACCATCTACAACATCCGCCAGATCGACCGGGGCTACGAAAAGATCGACACCAAGCTCAACGCTCTCGGCGCCAAGATCGAACGCCTCCCCGTCGAATAGACTCCGGTCATTGGACCCGGATTCGCTGGGCCTGAAAGAGGGTGGTTAAGCGCTTCGCCTCCTCGGAGGTCATGGGCCGGCGTCACCCCACGCGGTCGGTGACCTCGCGGAGACGAGGCCTTGGCCCGCCGGAGCCCTCGGGCGTAGCCCGACTGTGCCAGCCACGCGGGCTCTGCCCCGTGGGGAGGTTCCGCGCCGCCCACACGCCACGCACCCCCGCACCCCGCATCACCCACCACGACCGACCACACCCCGGCGCCGCCCACCCACGGCCGCCACCCACCACGACCACCCCGAACCACACCGATCACCGCCGCGTCGCCCGCCGGGCGCTTCGGTCGGCATCGACGATGAACTCCACCAGTTCCAACGCGTACTCCCCGGCCGCCAGCGTCACCTCCACCCCGATCACCAGCCCCGGCCCGTACCCCTGCACCCGCCCGATCTGCTCGGCCCCATCCACCACGCTTCGAGCTCGCCCCTCGAAGGGTGTCATCGACGCTCCCCCGTAGGCTCGCACCGCGAACATCCCATACCGGTAGTACACGAGACTCGCCGTCGCCGTGAACGGATGGATCGGCGTCATCCCTGCCGAGCCCGAGATCCACAGCTCCAGGCTCTCCCGTCGCCGCATCCTGCCCGGATACCGAAGCCCCTCGGGCTCATCGGAGAAGTCCTTCAACGAGAAGAGGGGCACGTCCAACCGCAACGTCCGGTTCTCCACCACCTCCTGCAACGAGAAGACCCCGGCGTCCCCGCTCACCTGTAGATCCCGCCGCTGCCCCTCGAAGGGCACGGCCAGGCGCAGGTAGCGGAAGTCCGCCACCCCCCCCAGATCCACGCTGTTCACCGTCCCCGACACCGTCCCATCAGCGCCGCCGGGCCCGAACCCCCCTTCTACTCGATGGTGATGCATGCCCGCGATGCAGCCCGAACACATCAGCCCAACCACAAGTACCAGTGCCCAGGATATACATCTGGAGTTCATTCAAGCTGCTCGAGGGTCGACTTCATCGCGGCATGCTCCTACCACTATCCACGCCTTCCGACGACGCGCAAGAAAATCACGCCACAACCGATCAGTAGCGGTCTACTTTCAACCCCAGTCCCTCGAAGGGGTTGGGCCGAGGGGAGGTTCGGTAGAGGGCCGGGCGGCTCGGGACGACCCCCGGTGCTGGCGCACGGGTGGTTTGCGAGGGAGGGAGGAGCACCGGAGCCCTGCCGCCTCCGGCGCAGGTGTTCGCCGCGTGTGCAAGCGAGCGGTGGAGGTGGAGCCGACCTCGAAGGTGGCCGCTCTCGGCGTCAGAACCGGCGGTGTGCGAGGGAGGGAGGAGCACCGGAGCCCTGCCGCCTCCGGCGCAGGTGTTCGCCGCGTGTGCAAGCGAGCGATGGTGGTGGAGCCGACCTCGAAGGTGGCGGCTCTCGGCGTCAAAACCGGCGGTGTGCG
>SKON01000192.1 GCA_007120035.1 Myxococcales bacterium | reverse complement strand
GAGCCTGCCTCCGGAGCCCTGCCGCCTCCGGCGCAGGTGTCCTCCCCACCACATCCCCACTCCCCAGGCCCCGCGCCAGCCTCTCCACACCGCACACCGCCGGTTCTTACGCCGAGAGCCGTCACCTTCGAGGTCGGCTCCACCCCCACCGCTCACTTGCACACTCGGTGCGCGCGTCAGCGCGCGTGAGGTCGTCCCGCGCCGCCCCTCCCTCCGCCGCCCCTACCTCCTCCAAACCTCCCTCCACCTTTCAGAACCACGCCCCAACACCGAGGTCGGTCTTGACGAGATCCCCTGAGTGACGATGATGGGGTCGTGGGTTTCGCATTTCCCACCGCCCCATTCTGTACAAGGAGTACTCATGACCTTCGTCATCACCCAGCCCTGTGAGGGCTATTGCGATACATCCTGCGTCGAAGTTTGCCCCGTGGACTGCATCCACGGCCCGATCTCCGTCGAAGAGATCGAAGACATCAAAGCCGCCGGCGAGGAAGCACAGCTGGAAAACATCCAGCTCTATATCGATCCCGATATCTGCATCGACTGCGGAGCCTGTGAGCCGGAATGCCCTGTGGAGGCCATCTTCGAAGAAGATGAAGTCCCCGAAAAATGGTCCAAATACACAGAGTTGAACGCCGACTTCTTCCGTTGAATCGCAAGGACTGTACATGGCTGAGATCAACATCAAGGACACCGTCCAGGCGGATCGGAAGACCGTCTTCGCCACCTTCCGCGACGAACTCGTCGAGCTTTTGCCTCACCTCCCGGACATCAAGTCCATCGAGGTCAAGGATCGCAACGAGCCCGACGACGACACCGTCAAGGTCGTGAACCTCTGGAAGGCCGACGCCGCCGAGATCCCTCGTCTGGCTCAGGCCTTCATCAAGCCCGAGATGCTGGAGTGGACCGACTACGCCTCCTGGCACGCCGACTCCTGGACCTGTAATTGGAATATGGAGGTGGGCTTCTTGAAGGAGGCCGTCACCTGCAAAGGGACCACCACCTACGCCGAGAAAGGCGACCAGACGGAGGTCACCATCAAAGGGGAGCTCACCGTCGACGCCCGCAAGATCCCCGGCGTCCCCCGCATCGGGGCCGGTAAGATCGGCGACGTGATCGAGAGCTTCGTCGTCCGCTTGATCACCCCCAACCTCACCCAGGTCAACCGGGGGCTGGAGAGCTATCTGAAGGCCAAAGCCTGAACGGACCCGTCGCTCATCCCCAGGATCGAGCGATACCCGGCGAAGGCGTCGGGATACTTCAGCGTCACCCCCACCTCGGTGCGGATCCGATCGTTTCGGACCCTCGACGTGGTGCGCCATCGGGCCACCACGTTGGGGTCGTTCCGCCTCTCGGCATAGTCCTCCAAGGACTCCTCCGGGGGTAGGGGCATGCCCAGCTCGGTGCACACAAACTCCACCAGGTCCCGCACTCGCTGGGGATGCCCGTCGGATAGATTGTAGGTCGTGACCCCCTCCGGATCAGCGGCCAGGATCGCCAGCAGGATCGCCCCGATATCCTCCACATGGATCCGGTTGGTCACCTTGCGTCCCCCATCGACCAACCGAAACCGTCCCCCCTTCAGCCGCTCCACCAGGCTCCGGCCCGGACCATAAATCCCCACCAGCCTCGCCACGGTCACCCCGATCTCGGGCCACTCGGGCCCGAAGTCGTTGTACAGAAAGTCTTCGATATCCCGCCGCATCACCCCCACGGGTGACACGGGCACTCGCGGGGTCTTCTCGTCGATCCACGCCCCGCCCTGATCCCCGTACACAGAGGTCGACGACAGATACAGAAACCTCTTCGCCCCGGCGGCGGCCGCCGCCTCCGCGACCTCCGCCACGGGCTCTACATGCCGGGGGCGCCCTTCCGTGGAGCCGTCGGACCCCTCTTCCACCTCCCGAAAGAGGGTCGGCACGGAGTACACCACCGCCGTGGACTCATCGACCCGACTCAACCAGGGCCCAAGATCCTCCCCGTGGCTCCACTCCACCACCTCAGCCCCGAGCTCCTCCAAAGCTCGCCGCCTGTCCTTATCCCGTGTGGTACAGATCACTGACAGGCCCCGCTCGCGGGCCTGTCGAGCCAACTCCACACCGGTATATCCGGCTCCAAGAATGATGATTTTTTCCGCTGTCACGATCCCCCCCTGACGGGTTTGGAGGAAATTGAGAAACACCTCTTGCCAGCCCTGCAAGCTCGTGTTACTCCCTATCTTGGTTCGAGGGCGTATAACTCAGTGGGAGAGTGCTTCCCTCACACGGAAGAAGTCCCTGGTTCAAATCCAGGTACGCCCATTTCGAAGAATCCTGAACAGAGGCGATGCGCTGAGCGTGTCGCCTCTCTTCGTTGGACCTACATCTCCTACTTTATCTTCGCCACCCAGGTCTGACAAGGCCACCCATGACCGAGACAACAACACCCATCGAAATCTCCCGTCGCCTCATCGAGGATCTCCGGGATCTCTCCTTCTCCCCTCCCATCAGTCATGTCTACCAGCCCTGGGACTACGCCTGGGAGCCCTACGAGGAATACCTCCTCCGGTTCGGCGCCCACCGCCCCCGAAAGGCCCTCCTGGTCGGCATGAACCCCGGCCCCTGGGGCATGGGCCAGGTGGGGATCCCCTTCGGCGCCATCGGCATGGTCCGGGACTGGATGGGCATCGAGGCCCCGGTCTCCACCCCCGAACATCCCCACCCGGATCGCCCCGTCGACGGCTTCGATTGCTCTCGTGAAGAGGTCAGCGGCAGCCGTCTCTACGGCTGGGCTCGAAGCAGGTATGAGACCCCGGACCGATTCTTCGACACCTTCTTCGTCCACAACTACTGTCCCCTCCTGATCTACGACGAGGACGGGTCCAACCGCACCCCGCCGAAGCTCCGCAAAGACGAGCGCCAGGCCGTGATGCCCTCCTGTGATCAGGCCCTGCGAGACTTCGTCGCCTATTTCACCCCCGAGTTTGTGATCGGCGTCGGCGCCTACGCCGAAAAACGCGCCCGGGCCGCCCTGAAAGGCCACTACGACGGCGTGGTCGGCCGGATCCTCCACCCCAGCCCCGCCAGCCCCCGGGCCAACCGTGGCTGGGCCGAACAGGCCGAGGCTCAGCTCCTCGAGCTCGGAGTCCCCCTCTAACTCGCGTCGACACGCCCGTCTTTGACACGTCCGTTTCCTCGGCGCTACACTCCCGTCATCCAGTGTTGAAGATCGACTTCCTCGCTATCCCACATCACCCGTCGTCGGGACGGTGACAACCCCCAAAGGAGGGTGTATTGCGGGCAATTCGAATCCTAATCGTTGATGATGACCGCGACATTTGCGAGTACATGGAGCTCTTGCTCACGCAGAGCGGCTATGACGTCGCCACCGAGACCGATCCCCGAGCCGCCCTGGACCTCTTGCGAGCCGAGGAGTTCCACGTCGTCGTCCTCGACATCATGATGCCCGAGCTCAGCGGCATGGAGGTCCTCCAGGAGATCCGGAACTTCGACACGGATATCGCCATCGTGATCTTCACGGGCTTCCCGTCGGTGGACACCGCCGTCACCTCCATGAAGTACAACGTCTCCGACTACATCAAGAAACCCTTCGACGTCGACGAGTTCAACTCCACCCTGGAGAAGATCCTCCGCGACAAGGGCCTCCTCACGGACCCCGAAGAAGAGCTCCTCTTGACCATCGGCCAGAACATCCGGGCCGCCCGCAAAGAGCGCAGCCTCACCCTGAAGCAGATGGCCCGCCGGACGGGCCTCTCCGTCAGCCTCCTCTCCCAGATCGAACGCGCCGAATCCAGCGCCTCTGTCTCCAGCCTCTACAAGCTGGCCCGGGCCCTGGACTGCTCCCTCACGGAGTTCTTCGGCGACTACTGATTCAGTGACTACTGAGCCCACGACCATGCGCGACCTGGAGATCCAGATCGAAGAGGCTCCTCCGAGCGACGTCCTCCCCCTTCGCACCGCCATCCTCCGCCCCCACTTCGAGCCCGGGACCCTCGCCAGATTCTCCGGCGACGATGAGGCCCGCCACTTCGTCGCCCGCCGTGGCGATGACATCCTCGGCGTGGTCTCCTACTTCCTCACCGACCTCCCCGAGGAGGCCGGCGACGACGCCGGCTCCCCGGCCTTCCGGATCCGCGGCATGGCCATCGCCGACGGCGCCCGGCGACGAGGCGTCGGCGGACGCCTCCTGACGACCTCGCTGACCCGAATGGCGCTGGTCGACCCCACGATCCCCACGGTCTTCTGCAACGCCCGGCTGGGGGCGATCCCCTTCTACGAGTCCTACGGATTCCAGCCCTTCGGCGACGAGTTTCACCTTCCCGAGATCGGGCCCCATCGCCGTATGCGCCGGGCTATGCCTACCCTCCTTGCATGATCTCTCCGACCCGCGAAGCCCTCCTGCGCCGGGCCCGCAGCCTCGCCGGTTGGCGCCTCGACGAGCTGGCCCGACGCTACGACCGACAGGTCCCCGACGACCTCCGCCGCCACAAAGGCTGGACCGGCCGCCTCCTCGAGGAGGCCCTGGGGATCTCCGCCGCCCCCAACGAACGAGCCCCTGACTTCGCCCACCTCGGCATCGAGCTCAAAACCATCCCCGTCGACGCCTCCGGCCGCCCCCGGGAGTCCACCTTCGTCTGCTCTGTGCCCCTGGCCGCCCCCGACGAGACCACCTGGGAGACCAGCGCCGCCCGAGAGAAGCTCACAGCCGTCCTCTTCATCCCCATCCTCACCGAGCCCGGTGCCTCCGTCGCCGAGCGACTCCTCGGCACCGCCCTCCTCTGGATCCCAACCCCTGACGAAGAGGCCACCCTCGAACGGGACTGGCGAGGCCACATGGAGGTGATTCGCCAGGGCCTGATCGACAACATCACCGCTCACGATGGCGAGGCCTTGCAGATCCGCCCCAAAGGCGCCACCGCCGACAGCCGCACCTGGACCGTCGACGCCCGCGGCGAAGCACTCCTCACACAACCCCGTGCTTTCTACCTCCGCGCCCGGTTCACCCAGGCAATCCTGGCCCGACACTTCCCAGGCCTCACACCTGGTAGTTGAACACCCGCGACGACTGGTCCTTCAGGATCCGCACCGTCACCACCCGCACGTCCTCAGGCTTTCCGCAGAAGAGATCCAGAAAGGAGTCCCGGATGATCCGCTCCCAGGTCACCGCCTCGATCCCTTCTACCAACGGCGTCACTCCCACCCACCGAGCCCCGTCAGCCTGGACCTCCACGAAGAAGGTCCCCAACAGGATCGGCTCCTCGGACTCCTCGAACACAGCCCGGTAGATCACGTCCTCCCCCTCGTGATCGGCCTGAATCCTCGCTCGCAGCGGCAAGATCCGCAGGTCCCGAGCCTGCCCCTCCGTCAGCTCCTGGAGCCCCTCGGGATCGGTCAGCGCCCGCAACAGGTACTGGTCCTTCTTCTTCCCCTCCAGCTCCCAATGCCAGAACTGCGGCCGCCGGACCCGGAATGTATCCGTGCTTCGCCCCCGAAGGATCAGGAAGTTCCCGTCATAGGTGTAGTCTCCAGTCTCGGCCACCTTCCGCCGCTCGCTCTTGACCTGGTACCGGGTGAAGGTCCCGTCCACCCGGAACGACAGGATCTGGTGCTGCCGCGCCAGGCCCCCATCCATCGAAAAGTCCTCGGCCACGTAGTACCAGCACCCGCGAACGGCTTCCGGGGTCTGCAAAAACATCAGGGCTCCTGCGCTTCGACCAGGGTGATCGGGATCGGCGCGGCCAGGCGCCCTCCGACCTGCAGGGCCCAATGCCGCCGAGCCTCATGGGACCGCAAAAACGCCGGACAGTCCAGCGTCAACGTCTCGGAAAACTGCCGAGCGCTGAATCCCTGCACGGCGATCAGCTCTCTATCGAGGACCACCGCCAACTGCCGCAGCCCCTCTTCGGCCATGGTCGCCCGCAGCTCCTGGGCCACCTCGGCTTCAAACTCCACGGTCACATAGGGGATCGCCGACGGCGTCCGCCCCAGGTCACTCCGGGTCAGATCTCGCTCCGTCGCCATGGGATCGCCCAACTGCACGGTCCGCCACCCGTCGCCGTGGGGAAACACGCGCATCTCCACCCCGGCGATCGCCACTCGCCCCACAAACTCTCGCAGCGCCCGTCCATCCCGAGAGAAGAGGTAGATCTCATCGGTGCTCACCGACCCCGGGGCCTGCCGGATCTCCACGGACCCCGGCAGCTGCTCCTCTACGTCATACCAGATGCTCTGATCCAGGTAGACCGGCCGGATCTCCAACTGGCCCCGGGGGATCACAGCGCTCTTGATCGCCGCCGCGTCGTGGCGCCCCCCGTACACGGTCACCTCGATCTCATTCTGCCCGTTCACCCGAACCCGATGGTCCTTCACCCCCACAGCGTCCAACCGGGTCTCGATCCTCGACGCCGCCTCTCGGGCCATCTCCTGATGGACCCGGACCCGTCGCTCCCGATCCTCGATCTCCTCGTCGGGTCGCTCCACGAGCAACGTGAACGACACCCGGCGCTCCCGGTTCTGCGCCGAAGCGGGCTCCACCACCAGGAAGGTCCCCATCAGGAGCACCAGAGAGAGCGCGAGAATCTTGCCGTACATAGGTCACCTAGGTCTGTTTGGAGCTCACAAAGTCGATGAAGTCGATCTTGGTCACGATGCCCTGCAAGTCGTCGCCGTCGACCACGAGGACGACCTTATTCTGGCGGAAGAAAGACCCGATCATCCCGATCCTCTCCCGGGGGTCCACCAGGGCGAAGCTGCTCTTGATCAGGGGGTCGATCACGTCATCCCGAGAGCCCTCGCCAAGGAGGTGATTGAACACGTCGGACTCGTTCACGATCCCGATGATCCGATTCCCGTCCACCACGGGGAGCTGGCTGATCCCGTGGGACTTCATCTGCTCCACCACGTCCACCACGGAGGTCCCGGCCGTCGTCGTCAGCACCTCCGACAACCCTCCCTTGACCGCCAGAAGATCGGCCACCGTGGAGTCTCCGAAAGGATCGTCCAAAAACCCGTTCTCCCGCATCCAATCGTCGTCGAAGATCTTCGTCAGGTATCGGGCCGCCGTATCGCAGATGATCACCACCATCGTCGCCGGCTCGCTCAGGGTCTCAGCGTACTTCACAGCCCCCGCCACGGCTCCTCCTGACGAACCGCCGGCGAAGATCCCCTCTTCCCGCACCAGCCGCCGGGTGTACTGGAAGCACTCCTTATCGGTGACCCGCACCACCTCGTCGACGAACTCGAAGTCCATGGTCCCCGGGATGATGTCCTCCCCGAACCCTTCCACCAGATAGGAGCTGGCCTCGGTCATCTTCCCGGTCTTGAAGTAGTCGTAGTAGATCGACCCGATGGGATCGACGCCCACGACCTTGATGTCCGGGTTCTTCTCCTTGAGGTACTGCGCCGTCCCCGAGATCGTACCCCCCGTGCCCATGGTCGACACGAAGACGTCGATCTTCCCCTCGGTCTGCTCCCAGATCTCCGGCCCCGTAGTCAGGTAGTGGGCCCGGGGATTCGACGGGTTGTAGTACTGGTTCGCCAGGTAGCCCCCGGGGGTCTCTTTGCCCAATCGCCGGGCCACCGAGTAGTACGATCGGGGATCGTCGGGCTCCACCGCCGTGGGGCAGACCACCACCTTGGCCCCGAAGGCCCGCAGGCTCTTGATCTTCTCCTCGCTCATCTTATCGGGCATCACGAAGATGCACTGATACCCCTTCACCGCCGCCGCCATCGCCAGCCCCATCCCGGTGTTCCCGCTCGTGGCCTCCACGATGGTCCCCCCGGGCTTCAGCTCTCCCGACGCCTCAGCGTCCTCGATGATCTGCAACGCCGGCCGATCCTTTACGCTCGACCCGGGGTTCACATACTCCAGCTTCAGGAGAATGTCGGACTCCACGTGCCGGGCCAGCGAATGGCTCCGCACCAGCGGCGTATGTCCGATGGCGTCCAGGATCGTTTCAGCGACGTTCATGTTGGCTCCCTTCAGTGGGGGACGGGGTCTGAATCTCTTCCCCACATGGGTAGCACCGAGGGTGTGGACGGACAAGGAGAAGGTCGACGGGGCGACCGCAGTTGGTGTAACCACTCTCGGGGCCTGGTTTAGTTCCCCTCCTTTGCTCTGAACAATGGATCTCTCATGGCCACCTACGTCGTCGGCGATATCCACGGCTGCCTCGACGCCTTTCACAGACTCCTGGTCGCCCTCGGCTTCGACCCCACCTCAGATCGTCTCTACCACACCGGAGACCTGATCAACGGCGGCGAAGACTCCCTGGGCGTTCTCCGTTGGTTCTACCACCACCAGAACTGCGCCGACTCCGTCCTCGGCAACCACGACCTCCACCTCCTCGCCGTGGCCCACGACACCCGCCGCCAGCGCCAGAAAGACGACTTCGACGACATCCTGCAGGCCCCGGACCGCGACGACCTCATCGCCTGGCTCCTCCACAGACCGCTCTTGGTTGACCTCGAGGATCGCCGCATCCTGGTCCACGCCGGCCTCCATCCTCGGTGGACCGTCGACGACGCCCGCGCCGCCGCCGCCGAACTCCAGGCTCGCCTCCGCGGCAAACGCCCCGAGAAGCTCCTCGCCAAGATGTACGGAAACGAGCCCCGCCGCCCCAAAAAGAACCTCCCCAAGAAGAAGCGTCACCGCCTCTACATCAACATCTTCACCCGCATGCGCGTCATGACCCGCCGCGGCAAGCTCGACTTCAAGTACACCGGCACCTACAAGAAGATCCCCAGCAACCGCCGGGCCTGGTTCGACATGCCCGACCCCGCCTGGGAGGGCCACCAGATCCACTGCGGGCACTGGTCCGCCCTCGGCCTCCGCCACTCCGACCGGGTCGTCGCCCTCGACACAGGCTGCCGATGGGGCCGCCGCCTCACGGCTATTCGCCTCGATGACGGCGAGGTGTTCTCCGTGGCGGCGGAGGGGTAGGTGTGGCGTTCAGGCGGTGCGGGACGACCCCTCCGCCCTTCGGGCACCTCCCCGCAGGCGGGGAGGGGGTCTCGGGCTTCGCTGGTTCCCCTGGGGTTCACGGTGGGCTGCCCGAACGTGCGAGTTGATCGCAAACCCCTACCGGAACAACGAAGCTCCTTGCCCCCTCCCCGCCTGCGGGGGTACGCGGTTAGCGCATCAGCTCGGCCCCTTGGTTTTCGTCACGGAGTACCACGCCTTCGCCTGTACGGTGCCCCGTTTGTCACGGCGCGACGGTCAGGCAGGAGGCGGAGTTAATCGGGT
>SKON01000013.1 GCA_007120035.1 Myxococcales bacterium | reverse complement strand
TGGAGGCGGTAGAGCTCATCGATGTCCATCTCCTGGCGGAGCCGCTGGGCTTGTCGCTCGACGTCGGCCAGGTAGTGGAGCTCCGTGAAGTGATGGGTCTTCAGGCTGTCGGCGGACATGGCCGCGAAGAGCAGGCCCAGGTAGATGATGGAGAAGGCGAAGGTGCGGCGGGCCCAGACCTGGTTGGTGCTGACATCGAAGGCGGTGCGGATGCAGCAGTAGGTGAAACCGGCGCCCAAAAGGACGGCAGCGATCAGGTAGATTAGACCCACGTCGCCGGTGAGGGCGAGAGCCAGGGTAATGCCGAGCAGGAGGAGCATGTAGATCAGCATCTGTAGCTTCGTAGTGCGGTGTCCCCGAACCACGGGCATCATGGGGACGTTGGCCTTGCCGTACTCCACGTCCTTGTAGAGGGCCAGGGCCCAGAAGTGGGGAGGTGTCCACAGGAAGATGATGCCGAAGATCAGCCAGGCCGTCACGCTGAGGTCGCCGGTGACGGCGGCCCACCCGATCAGAGGCGGGAAGGCGCCGGCGGCGCCGCCGATGACGATGTTCTGGGGGGTTCGGCGCTTGAGCCACATGGTGTAGATCACCACGTAGAACGAGTGTCCGGCGATGCCCATCAAGGCCGCCAGGGGGTTGACCAGGAAGGTCAAGATCAGGATGGCGGTGAAGCCGATGACGCCGGAAAAGATCAGGGCCTGCACGGGGGTGATGGTACCCGTGACCAGGGGGCGGTGGGCGGTGCGGCCCATGATGGAGTCGATGTCCTGATCCCAGACCATATTGATCGTGTTGGCGCTGCCGCAGATCAGGACCGTGCCGAGGGTGGCCCAGAGCATCAGCCAGAAGTCAGGGATTCCTCCCTCTGCGACCAGCATGGTGCAGAACATGGTGATGACCAAGAGCCGGAGGATCCCGGGCTTGGTCAACTGGGCGTATTGCCCGGCCATGAACATGATGTGTCGCAAGGTATTCATTGTAAGTACTCACCGGAAAAGCCCGTCCACAGGTCGAGACTAGTGGCCGCAGACGAGAAAACCAAGGGGTGAATCGTCGCACCCCCTGGAGAGGGCGCTCAGCCGCCGGCCCAGGGGAAGATCCCCACGGTCAAAAAGACGGAGAAGACGAAGGGAGCGCAGGCCACCAGGATGATGGCGGGCTTCTCGGCGATGAGGTGCATGTAATACCAGGCCACCAGCCAGGTCTTCACCAGCGCCAGGGCGATCAGGGAGACGATCACGAAGGGCCGTGGGAAGGTCAGCTCGGCGAAGCCACCATAGATGAAGCTGAAGATATGAGGCTCGGGGATGAAGACCTCGACGATGGTCAGCACAGCCAGCCAGACCCACACCCACATATATTGGGTGTAGAGCCCGGAGATGCCCAACCACCCCCAGCCGGTGGAGTAATCATGTTCGTGCGCTGCGTCTTTGGATGCCATGGGTCAAGCTCCTGATAGCTCAGGTCGTCGTGAAGAGGGCGACAGCCCGAGGGCTCAGATTAGATACACGAAGGTGAACACGAGGATCCAGATCAGGTCGACGAAGTGCCAGTAGAGCCCGGCGATCTCGACGGTGGAGGTGTGCTCCTCGGTGACCTTGCCGCTGCGCATGCCCATCAAGATGATCGTGTTGTAGATCACGCCAATGGCCACGTGCATGCCGTGGAAGCCAGTGAGGATGAAGAAGGTGGCCGCGAAGTTCAGGTTGTATTTGGCTTCGTACCCGGAGTCGAAGAGGAAGGGCCACTTGTCGAGGATCAAGTGGGTCCACTCGAAGCCCTGAATGCTCAGGAAGATCAGGCCGCCGACAATGGTGGCAATCATCCACCCCTGAGCGGCCTTCATGTTGCCACGCATCTGGTAGGCAAGCACGTGGACCATGGCGACACTGGAGCAGATCAGGACGAAGGTGTTGAAGGCCGTGAGCTGAATCCCGACAACGCCGAAGGCCTCGATGGGGAAGGGCCAATCGCTGCCGGGGGTCCACCGCAGGCGAGCGTAGCCGGCAAGGAGACCTGCGAAGGTCATGGCGTCCATGACCAGGAAGGTCCACATCCCGATCTTTCCGTTGGTCACGCCCAGCGATTCTTCGCCGGGACCAGGACCTGCCATCACGGAAGCGTTTTGTGCAGCCATCGTTGAGACCTCGTGTAGAGCAATTGCGTCAAAGTGGGGTCACTGTCATCCAACGGGAGTCAGCCATGATACCCGTCCACGTCGCGTTCCCAGAGCTCGGCGTGGGTGCCGCCGTGGTGCCGGATGATGGGCTCCCACTCGGGGGGCTCGTGGAAGTTGTGGTGATCCGGGGGGGAGGGCATGCGCCACTCGAAGTGGAAGCCGTCGCCGTACCAGGAGTTGGCCTTGGCGTCTTCGCCGTGCTTCCAGCTATGGATCAGGTTCCAGACGAAGATCAACTGGGCGGCGAAGAGGGCAAAGGAGCCGACGCTGGAGATCATGTTGGCCAGGGCGAAGTCGGGGTCGTAGTCGTAGTACCGCCGGGGCATGCCCTGGACACCGAGCCAGTGCTGAACGAAGAAGGTGACGTTGATGAAGATGGCGGTCAGCCAGAAGTGCACCTTGCCCCAGAACTCGTTGTACATCTTGCCGGTGATCTTGGGGTACCAGTAGTAGATCCCGGCGAAGAGGGTCATCATGGAGCCGGCCACCAGCACGTAGTGGATGTGGGCGACCACGTAGTAGGTGTCGTGGAGCTGAATGTCGACGGAGACCGATGCCAGGACGACGCCGGAGAGTCCACCGATGGTGAACATGGCGATGAAGCCGATGGCGAAGAGCATGGGGGTATCAAACCGCAAGCTCCCACCCCACATCGTGCCCAGCCAGCTGAAGATCTTCACCCCTGTGGGGACGGCGATGAGCATGGTGAGGAACATGAAGCCCACCCGTACCTCCAGGGCGATGCCCGTGGTGTACATGTGGTGGGCCCAGACCAAGAAGCCCAGGACGGCGATGGCGATCATGGACCAGGCCATCAAGGGGTAGCCGAAGATGTGTTTCCGGCTGAAGGTGGGGATGACCTCGCTAATGATCCCGAACCCGGGCAGGATCATGATGTAGACGGCCGGGTGGGAGTAGAACCAGAAGAGGTGCTGGTAGAGGATCGGGTCGCCGCCACCCTCGGGGTTGAAGAAGAAGAACACGCCGGGGAAGAGGCGCTCAAAAGTGAGCATCAAGAGGGCGCTGGTGAGCACCGGGGTGGCGGCCAAGATCAGGAAGCTGGTGACCACCACAGACCAGGTGAAGAGGGGGAGTTGGAAGAACTTCATTCCCTTGCACCGCATATTGAAGACGGTGGCCAGGAAGTTCACGGCCGCCATGGTAGAGCTGACCCCGACTAAGATCAGGCCCATCACCCAGAAATCGGCGCCCCAGATCGGGCTGTAAGCGTGGGTGGAGAGCGGAGGGTAGGCGGTCCAGCCGAACTCGGGGAGGCTGTTGAAGAAAAAGCCAGCAAAGGTGACCAGCGCCGAGGGAGGCAAGATCCAGAAGGCGGCCAGGTTCAGCTTGGGAAACGCCATGTCGGGGGCGCCGATCTGGATGGGGACGATGAAGTTCGCTGCCCCGGTGAAGGCGGGGATGATGAAGAAGAAGATCATCGCCGTGGCGTGGAACCCGGGCAGGGCATTGTAGAAGCTGGCGTCCTGGATCACGCTGGGGCCGGGAGCGGCCAACTGCGCGCGGATCAGGATCGAGAGGATGCCGCCGACAAGACCCATGAAGGTAGCGAACGCCAGGTAGAGCACGCCGATACGCTTGGCATCGGTCGAGCACAACCACTCCTTCAGATAGACCCACAGGGAGGTCTTGGCCTCTTCGGTGAGGGGCGACAGGTAGCCTTTGCCTTGAATTTCCATGATGCGGTGCCTCGCCAAACGCGTTTCCAGCTAGGAGTGACAGAAGGTCAGTTCAGATCCCGACGAATCTCTTCGACTTCGAAGGGTTGCACGGCTCCGGCGTCGTTGCCGAAGGAGAGTCGTAGATAGGTCAACAAAGAGGCCAGTTGGAGGTCCGTCATGGACCGAGCCACAGGCCGTTTTTCACCGGGCCACTGGTCGAGGTCCCGGCCTTCGATCAGGACCTGAGCCAGGTCGGCAGGGTCGCCGAGGACCAGCTCGCTGCCGGCGATGGCGGGGATGAAGTCCGGGCCCACGCCGTCGGCGCCGTGACAGGAGGAGCAGGCGGCGTAGAGCCGTTCGCCCTGAAAGAGGAGGTCGTCGGTGTCGACGGGTTCGGCGCCGCCAGCGGGGAAGGGAGACAGGCCCAGGGACTCTCGAAGGGCGGCGACGTCGTCTTCGTCGATCTCGCCGCCGCTGTTGCCCCAACTCACACGCTCGTGGTTGACCATGGCGGCCACAGCAGCGTCATTGTAGGTGGCGGCGAACCCGGGCATAGCGCCCCGACCCATCAGGACGATCTCGATATGTTCTTCTTTGTGGTCCGGGTTGTTGACGATGTTGGAGCCGACCAGAGAGGGGTTCTCGGCGATCCCCTGGCCGGCGTCGCCGTGACAGGTGGCGCATTCGGCCAGGTAGGCTTGCTCGCCATCGACCTCGGTGACGGCGGTCTGCATGTCGTGGACCCACCGCTCGAAGCTCGAGGGGGTCATCACGACAGCCCGGAAGTACATGTCCCAGTGACCGAGGCCGCAGAGTTCGGCGCAGAGGCCCTGGTACTCCTTGGCGTTGTACCCGGCGTAGGGAGAGACGGCGCCGGGCTCGACGCGACGGCCGGGGCTGGCGCCGAGGAAGGTGACCTGCTGCTCCAGACCCGTGACGGCTCGAGCGGTGGCGTCGCCACGACGGCTCAAGAAGTCCGGCCGGGTCTGGGGGAGGATCCGCTCGGGGCGCGAGACGGTGGCAAAGTCATTGACTCGCACCTGGCCAAGCGGGCCATCGGCGCGGAACCACCAGTAGTTGTAGCGACCGGGGACGGCGTCGATCTTCACTCCGAGTTCGGGGATGAAGATGGCGTGGATCACGTCCTGAGAGGTGACCTCGAGTTTGACTGTTTTGTGGGCGGGGACCACGAGATCTTCGTGCACCAGGCCGCCCTGATCGGGATAGACGAAGTGCCAGTCCCAGGTTCGGGCGACGGCCTCGACGGTCATGTCGACGTCGTCGGGGATCACCTCGGTGGAGTACATCACGTCGATGGTGAGGATCCCGATGTAGACCTGGATGAGGAGTGCGCCCATGGTCCACCCGAACTCCAGCCTCAAATTGCCGTGATTCTGGACGGGACGCTCGTCGTCGTCGCGGCGGCGGAACTTCAGGATGGCGAAGATCAGGACCCCTTCCACGATGACCAAGATCACCAGGCAGATCTTGGCGATGATGTTGTAGAGGTGAGTGATCTCGCGGCCGCTCTCGCTGAAGACGGAGACGAACTCTCCAGAGCCGGGGATGGCAAAGGCCACGGCCGGGAACAGGAGGACCGTGACGATGGCGAGGAGGACGCCGGCTCCCTTGAGGCTGGGTTGTTTCACGGGGCTTCTCATCGTGGTGGTCGCTTCGGGGTCGAAATCACGCATCGCAGGACTCGTAGGTGCGCGGGGTGGAGACGAAAAGTGGCATGAGGCGTCGTGGAGGGTCAAGGCAGGGCCTCGCTCTCTACTGGTTGTCCTCGTCGGTGTCGTCGGTGTCAACGGGCGGAGCAGTTTCGGGTTCTTCTTGTGGTGCCGGGCTGTCAGGTTCCTCCCGAACCTCGGTGGTTTCCTCACCAGCGTCGGTGTCTTCGTCGAGAGCCTCCTCGGCTTCGAGGGACTCCTCGTCGGCGTCTTCGTCCTCGGGGAGGGCGGTGGGGTCGTAGACCCGGACGCGGTCGCTGCCCTCACCGGGGAGGCTGGCCAGGTACGCCTGGAGATCCTTCCAGTCTTGGTCATTGAGACCGACGACGGAGAACATGTCCGGAAGGGCGCTGTGGGGCCCTCCGAGGGTCCGTCCGGCGAGATCCTGGTAGGTCCCGCCGGCGGAGGCAGGGACAAGCTCCGGGAGGTCGAGGAAGAGGAAGGGCGGGAAGGTGCCGTAGGGCCCGAGGGGTCCGTTGGAGCTACCTTCGGCGCCGTGACAGGAGGCACAGCTCTGGGTGTAGATCTCTTGACCGCGGGTGGCGTCGGCGTCGGCGGCGACCAGGGGGTCACCGTACTGCATTCGGCGGATCATGCGGTCTTCTTCGGCGTCCATGGCGAGGAACTCCATGGCCTTCTCGATAGGGATCGAGGGAGGCCGTGGAGGAGCGCTCAAGGCCCGGCAGGCTTCGTCGATCTGGGCGTCGGTGAGCTCTTCGATGTTCTCTTCGGGGATCAGCTCGGCCTGCATGTAGTAGACGAGGTTCCAGACGGTCTCGTCGGGAAGGTGGGCGTAGGAGGGCATATTGTTGCCGACGCCGGCCTGCAGAGAGTTGAAGAGGGCCAGGGCGCTGGTGCCGTTGACCCATTCGTCGGGATCGTCGTGGAAGTTTCGGGCTCCCACGGCGGCGCCGGCCGGGCCGTCACCGAGGCCTTCGGCGCCGTGACAGGAGACGCATTGAATCGAGTACTCCTGGCGGCCGGCTTCGATCTGGGCGTCGTCGGAGGGTTCGATGAAGTCGGCGATCCCGGCGCGAATATCGGGATCGCAGACGCCGAACTCGGCCTCTTCCCGGATCCGAGCCACCACCTCGGGGGGGCTGGGCCGTGGATCGTCGATCAGGCTGTGAACGTAGTGGGCGACGGCCCATTGGTCCTGGAAGAAGAGGTTCTCGAACACGGGGTGGTCCACCCGGTCGGGGGCCTCTTCGCCGTCTTCGAGCTCGTCGTCGTACTCGATGCCGTGGGAGATCACGCTGACGATGGATTCGAGCCCGGAGCGCTCTACCTCGACGCCGACGAAGCCTTGAGCTCCAAGGCGCTCGCCGAGGGCGGCGCCCCCCTGGCCCTGATCGCCGTGACAGGAGGCGCATTGGACGTCGTAGATCTCGGCACCTCGCTCCAGGGTCTGGGGCGTGGCGACCTGCATCCTCTCGAGGGTCTGCAGTCCCATGCCCTGGCCGTAGACCGTGGGGATGAGCACCAGGAGGCCACCGGCCGCCAGGGCGATCTTCAAACCGTGTTTTCGCGTAGCGTTTTTCATGTCGTCACTGCTTCCAAGCGGCATCAGCCAGTTGAGTGGATCAGCTGTCGGAGTCGCCGGGCTTTCCGTTGGGGTAGATCAGGTGGTCGTGCGAGTGGGGGATGCTCTCGTTCAGATAGGGATCTTTCAGAGGCACCAGGGGGGCGCTGGAGAGCGCCTTAGCGACGACCACGACGAAGAGTCCGACGAAGCCCAGTGCGATGGGCAGCTCGAAGATGGGGACCATGGGGGCCATCAGGCCGCCCATGCCGTACCAGTAGGGCATCACCCAGATCCACAGCTCAAAGAGTTGAGCGGCGATGAGGAGGACGCACATGTAGAGGAGGACGTTTCGCTTGTTCTTCTTCGAGTCCTGGGGAAGCAGGAGCAGGAAGGGGATGATGAACTTCACGAAGGGGAGGATCAGGAGGAAGAGCCCCCAGCCCTCAGCGGTCCGGTCTGCGTAGTACTTGATGGTCTCCGGGATCTGGGCGTACCAGAGGAGGAGGAACTGGCTGAAGGCGATGTAGGCGTTGAACACGGTGAAGGCGAAGACGAGCTTGCCCACGTCGTGGAGGTGCTGCATCCCCGCGGCCTCGCCAAGGGTATCGTGGCGGAGCATGTAGATGAGGAGGATGGCCATCACGGCGAGCCCGGTCTGGAAGAGGCCGGCGAAGGCGTAGACCGAGAGCATCGTGGAGTACCAGTGGGGATCGTAGGTCATGAGCCAGTACCAGCTCATGAAGGAGACCCCGAGGACGAAGGCGATGACGAACCCGGCGCTGAGCCAGGTGTTGGTGATCGTTCGTTGGGGGTCACCGTCTTCGTCCTGGGCGAGGCTATTCTTGCGCATGAAGAAGTGAAGGCCGGCAAGGACGATCGTGGAGGCCAGGGTGGCCAACCAGATGCCGGTGCGGTGCAAGACCAGCTCTTTCTCAAGGACGATGGGGTCGAAGACGTCGCTGTTGGGATCGAAGACGTCGGGGTTGAGCCACCCGAAGAGGTAGTCGATACCCAGGAGGCCGATGATGCCGAGGATCACCGCCGGGTAGAGGAAGGCCCCGAAGGACTCCGGGATCCGTCGAATGGAGACGGACCACCCTGCCCGGGAGAGGTACTGGGTGGCCACAAAGAAGGGGCCGGACAGGCCGAGAGAGAAGGCAAACCAGAAGCCGATGACATATCCCCGCCAGGCTCTCTCGGGGTTGGAAAAGAGCCCGGCGGCAAAGGCCACCAGCCCGACGATGATCAGTGCGATCCCTGTGGTGTAGATCCACTTGGGGACCACCAGTTCGCCGGGTGGTTCGATCTCGTGATGGTGACTTGCTTGCGCCATGAACGTCGCCTCATTCCTGTGTGACAACCACGTCGGTGAAGACGCGGGGCTTAGAGGCCCTCGGTTTCTTGAACATCCAATTCAGCTTGCGGATCGTCCGCCGCGGCAGCACGCATGCGGTCGAGGTCGATAGGCTCGGGGCGGTCGGCCCGTTGGAGAGCGCGGACGTAGTTGACTACGGCCCATCGCTCCAGCTCATCGAGTTGATTCTTGTAGGATCCCATGGCGTTCTGGCCGTAGGCGATCACGTGGTAAATCCGCCCATCCGAGGTGGCCCGAAGCCCGTCGCTGTTGAGCGTGGGAGGGGCACCGTAGTCGGTGTTGGTGGGGACCGGGCCATCGCCATGACCTTCCATGCCGTGGCAGGTTGCGCAGTGGGTGTTGTAGAGGAACTGCCCGTAGGTCAGGGTGTCCATGGTCACCGGGACCGGGTTGGCCCAGGCGTCGGCGTCCTCAGGCGTCGCGAAGGGATCGCGGTCGATGCCGTTGACGGGGACGGTCCCCGCAGGAGGCAGGCGCATTCCCCGGGCCTGATCGTCGCGAAAGATCGGCTGGAAGTCCTGGTCCTTGTAGTTGGGCTGGATATGCATCCCCTCGATGGGGTTGAGGGGGGCAAAGGGCTTGTCCCCATCGGCGGGGAGGGCGCCGATCTCTTCGCATCCCATGGAGGTGATGGCGAGGAGGGCCAGCGCAACAAGACCGGTTGTGGTTCGTCGACAACACATGGGTCAGGCCTCGGCCGTGATGGTACGGATTTCCACGGGATCCAGGGTCTCCATGAACTCCTTGATGGCGGCGAGGTCGAACTCCTCGTCGTCGGCGGAGATCCAGAGGGCGAAGCGATCCTGGGTGAGCTCGGGGTCGATGATCAGGGGCTTCTTGAAGCATCCGGCAGCGATGAGCATCACCAGCGCCGAGATGCAGCCCGCCATGAGGACGGTGAGCTCGAACATGACGGGGACAAAAGACGGCCAGGGAGCATAGGGCTTGCCGCCGATGATCATGGGCCAGTCAAAGGTCATGGTCCCGAACTGGAGGGCGATGGCCGTCATTAGGCCCGCCGAACCGGCCCCAAAGGTGACCCAGGGGATCCAGGAACGACCCAGGCCCATGGCGTCGTCCATGCCGTGGATGGGGAAGGGGGAGAAGGCATCGAAGTTGTCCCACTTGGAGTCCCGGGTGTGGGCGGCGGCGAGCATCAGATCGTCGGGGAGGTCGAAGAAGGCCGCGATCCCGAGGACATCACCGTCGCCGGCTTCGTCGTCGTCGTCGTCATCGTCATCGCCTCCATCGGCGTCCGCGGCGAGCTCTTCGTCTTCGTCGTCGTCTTCTTCCTCGTCGCGGTCGTCCTCGTCGTCGGAAGCTTCGGGCTCGTCGTCAGAGTCGACGTCGTCGGAGTCCTCGTCGTCAGAGTCCTCGTCGTCAGAGTCCTCGTCGTCAGAGTCCTCGTCGTCAGAGTCCTCGTCTTCGTCGTCGGAGTCCTCGTCCTCGTCGTCGTCGTCGGAAGCTTCGGGCTCGTCGTCAGAGTCGACGTCGCCTTCCTCGTCGTCGGAAGCTTCGGGCTCGTCGTCGTCTTTCGCGGACACGTCGTCCTCAGACTCGTCGGAGGCGTCAGAGGGTGCGTCGGACTCCTCTTTAGAAGCGGAGTCATCGAGGGCGAGCTCCTCGCCGTCCTCGGCAACGACCTCTTCGTCAGTGGACTCAGCTTCGGACTTTTCGTCCTTTTCGTCCTTGTGGTCCTTATTATCAGCCATCAGCAACCTCCTTGCGATTCTTTCGAGAGGCTGTCTTGGGGTCCATGACGGCTTTGACCTCAAACATGGTCACCGTGGGAAGGACCCGGACAAAGAGCAGGAAGAGGGTAAAGAACATCCCAAAGGACCCGATGGTCAGGGCCCAGTCCATGGCCCGGAACTCGTACATGCCCCAGGAGCTGGGGACGAAGTCCCGGTGGAGGGAGGTGGTGACGATGACGAACCGCTCAAACCACATCCCGAGGTTCACGAAGAGGGAGATGATGAAGAGGACGACGATGTTGCGTCGAATCTTCTTAAACCATAGGAGCTGAGGGACGACCATGTTGCAGCCGTACATGATGAAGGCCGCCCAGGCGTAGGGGCCGAACATCCGGTTGGCGAAGTGGAAGCGCTCTGCGGGTACCGCCGAGTAGTAGGCGATGGCGAACTCTGTGAGGTAGGCGATGCCTACGACCCCGCTGGTTAAGAGCACCACCTTGGCCATGGCCTCCAGGTGGTTGATGGTGATGTAGCTCTCGAGGTTCAGGGCTTTTCTCATGATGATCGCCAGGGTGATGACCATGGCGAATCCGGAGAAGATGGCCCCGGCGACGAAGTAGGGCGGGAAGATCGTGGTGTGCCATCCGGGGATCACGGAGACCGCGAAGTCGAAGGACACGATGGTGTGCACGGAGAGCACCAGGGGCGTGGCGAGTCCGGCGAGCATCAGGTAGGCCGACTCGTAGTGACGCCAGGCGCGGTTGCCGCCGGTCCAGCCGAAGCAAAGGAGTCCGTAGACCTTCTTGCGCAGCGGGTGGTGGGCGCGGTCTCGGAGGGTCGCAAGGTCGGGGACGAGTCCCACGTACCAGAAGACCAGGGAGATGGTCCCATAGGTGGAGACGGCGAAGACGTCCCACAGAAGGGGGGAGTTGAAGTTCACCCACAGGGGGCCCCGACCATTGGGCAGGGGGAAGAGCCAGTAGGCGAACCAGGGTCGACCGGTGTGAAGAAGCGGGAAGAGTCCGGCCACGGCTACCGCGAAGAGGGTCATCGCCTCGGCGGAGCGGTTAATGGCGGTCCGCCAGGTCTGCCGGAAGAGGAAGAGGATGGCCGAGATCAGTGTCCCGGCGTGCCCGATCCCGATCCAGAAGACGAAGTTCACGATGAACACACCCCAACCGACGGGGTGGCTGATCCCGGTGGTGCCGATCCCGGTGCCGATGGTCACTCCCAGGGCACCCAGGAAGAAGAGCATCAGCAGAAAGGACGGGATGAAGGCGAACCACCACATCTTGGTGGGCAACACCTCGGTATGGCGAGCGATGTCGTCATCGACATCGCGCCAGGTTTTCCCGTCGGCGACCAGGGGTTCCCGCTTGGCCAGAGGGCCGCCGAAGGGGCCTTGCCCGTCGGTCGTGCGGGGACGTCCTTGTAACTCACTGTGTTTCATACTGGGACTCGAGAGAGCGTCAGTCAGTCAGCATCGGTCAACGAACCACGTTGGTTCAGGCCAGTTCTTCGTCGGTGTTGCGGATCCAGGTCATGTAGGAGACAGCGGGCTGGGTGTTGAGATCGCTCAAGGCGGTCATGGTCCGCTTTTCGTTCTTCTCCCGGGTGACCCGGTGTTGTTCATCAAGCATGTTCCCGAAGGAGATGGCGTCGGCCGGGCAGCTCTGCTGGCAGGCGGTGACGACTTCTCCATCTCGGAAGGTCCGGCGTCCGTCTTTCATGATTTCCCACTTGGCTCGACGAATCCGCTGTACGCAGAAGCTGCACTTCTCCATCACCCCCCGAGCCCGTGTCGTAACGTCCGGGTTTTGGGCGAGGTGCAAGGGCTCAGCGGCGTTGAGGCGGCCGTGCTCCTTGAGCTCCGGGTAGAGACGAGCGAAGAAGGAGTCGGTCCGGTTTTCGGTGTAGTTGAACCAGTTGAAGCGCCGGACCTTGTAGGGGCAGTTGTTGGCGCAGTACCGAGTCCCCACGCAGGCCTGGTAGGACATCTGGTTGAGGCCGTCGTTGCTCTGCATCGTGGCGAGCACGGGGCAGACGGTCTCGCAGGGGGCCCGGTCACAGTGCTGGCAGAGCATGGGCTGGAAGACGACCTTGGGCTCGTCGAGGTGCTCGGCGAAGGCCAGCTGGGGGTCGTCTTCGTACATGGGATCGTTGAAGAGGGTCCGCTCTTCGAGGGCCTCTTCGGGGAGCTCGTAGTACCGGTCGATACGCATCCAGGACATCTCGCGGCCTTCCAGGATGCCCTGGCGGCCGACGACGGGGATGTTGTTCTCCTCCTGGCAGGCGATGACGCAGGCCGAGCAGCCGGTGCACTTGGTCATGTCGATGGACATGCCCCATTTCAGGTCGCCGAAGTCGTGGTCTTCCCAGACCGTGGCGGTGGTGGGGGTGCGGTAGATGTTGGCTTCCGGGTCGGCCTTGTACTCGTCGAGAGTGGCGGTAGCCAGGATCCGGTGGCGGTCGATGTCGACCACGCCGGCGCCCTTGATGGTGGAGGGACGCTCCACGCGGCCGAGGCGGCGGATGGAGAGCTGGTTGGTGACGTAGGCGGGTCCATTGTCGGTGTTTGTGGCCAGACGGTAGGCGTTGGAGCCGACATCGTTGCCGACGCCGCCGGCGCTGGTGCGGCCGTATCCGAGGGGGATAGCGATGGTGTCTTCGTGCATCCCGGGGATGATCAGGACCGGGAACTCCAGGGCGTCGCCGGCTTCGTTGCTGATCTCCAGGATCTGGCCGGTCTCGAGGTTGGCGGCCTGGGCGGTGCGATAGCCCACCATGGCGTAGGAGCCCCAGGTGTGGCGGCTGATGGGATCGGGGAGCTCCTGGAGGTGGCCGTTGTTGGCCTGCCGACCGTCGTAGAGGGGGATGCTGGGGAAGAGCTGGACCCACTTGGCGTCGAGGTCACCGGCGCCGACGGACTCGGCGGCGGGGAGCTCCTGGGGCAGAAGCTCAACAGCCCGGCGGGGGTTGAAGATCCGACGGGGGCCTTCCTCGCGGGCGTGGACGAAGACGCCGTCCCGGAGGCTGGCGGTCCAGAATTGCTCGAAGCTCGCCAGGCTGCCGGAGGCTTCGTGGAGAGACTGCCACTGAGCCCGGAGGAATCGGTAGAAGGGGCCCGGATCGTAGGGGACGTTGGCCGGTTCGTGGTGCGTGGGAGGGCGCTCTGAGGGCTCCAAAAACTGAGCCAGTGCCTGGTTCTGGCCGTCGGCACCGAACCAGATCAGGAGGCTGTCCTCGAAGGCCCGGTTGGAGAAGAGGGGGAGGATCGCCGGCTGCTGGATGGCGTAGACGCCGGTGCGGGGGCTGGAGTCGCCCCAGGCTTCCAGGGAGTGGCACCCGGTGGCGACGAGGTCGGCCAGGGCCGAGGTCTCGTCGAGGTGGGTGGAGGTGGAGATGACGAAGTCCACGCTCTCGATGGCGGCGGCCACGTCGACGCCGCCGGGGGCGGAGTAGACGGGGTTCGTGCCGTCGATGATCAGGATGTCGACGTCGCCGGCCTCGATCTCGTCGAGGAGGGACTGCAGAGCGTTCGGGTCGGTGACGCCTCGCTGGTTGGCGTGGGACCGGTCGACGGTGGCGCCGTCGTTGCGGAGCGCGGCGTTGATCAGGTTGACGGCGGTCTCGAGAGTGATCCCGTCCGGGGAGGCGCTGGCGGAGCCGCCGGCCAGGACGATGGACTCTCCGGCGTTGTCGGCGAGCTGGGCGGCGACGGACCGAAGGGTGTCGGCGGAGACGCCGGTGAGCTCGGAGACCGAGTCGGGATCGAAGGGCTGGAGGCGCTGCTGCACCGGGCTCCGGGGCACGCCGCCGGGGCGGTGGTTCTCGAAGAGCTCGTGAGCCACGGCAAGGGCCACGTAGGGCAGGTGGTCGGGCCGGACCTTGACGCGGTGGTCGGCGTTGATGCCCGTCAGGGTCAGGGACCCCTCGAAGGCGATCAGGCGGCTCATGTCGTTGTCGGGATCTCGCCGGGAGGCGAAGTCGCGGGCGAACTCGACAGGGGAGAGCCAGGTGGCCAGGAAGTCGCTGCCGAAGGAGACCACGAGGTTGGCGCGGTCGAAGTGGTAGTTGGGCAGGTGGGCGTCGCCGTAGTTGTTGGCCGCAGCGGCCAGGACCGCGTCGTCAGCCAGGGGCTCGTAGCGCACGTGCCTTGCGTTGGGGAGGTCACCGACGATGGTGTCGATCAGGGCCTGGGTGGCCGGGCCGGTGATGGCGCCGGTGAGGATCCGCAGGGAAGCGCCCTGGCGGGCCTCGGCGACCTTGGCGACCAGCTCCTCGTCGACGGCTTGCCAGCTCACCTCGGAGGCGCCGGGGCGGACGGGGGTGCGGAGGCGATCGGGATCGTAGAGATCCATGTAGGAGGCCTGGCCGCGGGCGCAGAGAGCGCCTCGACTCACAGGGTGCTTGGGGTTGCCCTCGAGCTTGAAGGGGCGACCGGCCCGGGTCTTCACCAGGGTCCCGCATTGGGCGGGGCAGGCGTTGCAGACGCTGGCGTACTGGTTGGTGATGCCGATGCGCACTTCTTCGGGTCGGTCCACGTAGGGGACGATGTGCCGCTGGGGACGCCGGCAGGCCACGCTGGTCATAGCGGCTGTGGCGGCGGCGGCGCCGCTGACGCGGAGGAAGTCCCGTCGGTTCATGGAGAGGGACTCCGACCCGTCGGAGAAGCTGACCGTGAGGTCGCCGTCCTGACTGGTCCGGAGAACCGCGGTGGCTCCCGGCTGGGGGTTGGAGTGTCTGGGCAACACCGGATCTTTCTGGTTCTTACTCATGGCGACCATTCTGGAAATGGTGGCGTCCTCGAAGGTGGTGACGCCGTGCTCGGTGGATACCTGCGGGACTCAGTAATGACAGGTGACGCAGTCAATCGGGGCGTTGTGCTCGGGCTCGCGGTGGCAGTCGACGCACCATCCCATGTTGAAGGGGTTGGTGACTTCGACCTTGTCCATGCGGTTGACCTGGCCGTGACACTCAGCGCAGTCAATCCCGCGCTGGATGTGCGGGGAGTGGCTGAACTTCACGTGGTCCGGCATGTCGTGGACCTTGACCCACTCGATGGGGGTACCGTCCTCCCAGTACTGGGTGAGCTTTTGGATCTCGGGCCTGTCCGTGGCGACCTGGCCGTGACAGTTCATGCAGGTATTGATGCTGGGGACAGACGAGTGGGGCCCCTCTCCAGGACTGACGTGGCAGTACCCGCAGGCGATCTCGTTCTCACCGGAATGGATCTGGTGGCTAAAAGCAATGGGTTGCTCCGGCGCGTAGCCCTCGCGGGGGTTGAAGCAGGCCGAGAACCCGATCGCGAAGAGGAGCAAGAGCACCCCGGCGACAGTCAGGTAGCGAGCTTTCATACTTCCAACTACTCCGTTACCAGATACACAGCGGTGGGCGAAGAAGGCGCCCAAAAGGGGGGCCTACATCACACGATCACCGGCGGATGTCAAACCCTTTGTGGCCACCGAAACTCCGCATTTTATGCGCCTGAGCGCGACGTGGCGGGAGTTCGAGCGGTGAACCGTGAGGGTCACGCCGGAATAAAGAGGGGAGAGATGTGGTTCCCGCTCCCCTGACCGACTAAAGAGAGGCTAACAAAGGGGGGGGGAGAAGGGCCAGCGAGGAGTCCGAAGATCGCCGTGGCAAATTGACGCACAGCCCGTTAACTCTGCCGGCGTCTTCGCATCGCGATCAGCGCCGCCACGAGCAGCAGGGCCAGGAAGGCCGTGCCGATGAGGGGCTTCAGGAGAGTTCGCTGCGAGGGATCCACCTGGGAGGAACCCAGGGGGAGAACGGAGGGCTTGCAGAGGGTGGGTCGAGACGGGTCGAGCTGGACCTCCGAGAGGTCGACCCCGGCCGGGAGGTGAACACAGGCTTCTTCGGCGTCGAAGGTGTCGCCCGTGGGGAGATGCTCGACGCTCATGTGGAGGCAGTAGGGGGACTCATGATCTGGGGAGTAGTGGTGGACACCGCGGATGGGATCGGCGCCCAGGTCGGGGCTCCAGTGGAGGGCCGCGGTGGTGCCGTCGGGCTCGGTAAAGTGTACCAGGAACTGGTCGGGATGATCTCCGAGATCCTCGGGGATCCAGTTGGCGCGGACCCCAGGTTGGGGCATCTCGGCGGTGGGCCAGCACTCTCGGCACCGCCCGCCGGTTGTGACACCTCCCGGCATGTTCTCACAGTCCACGTTGCAACAGTCGGTTTCGGTGGTCGCCCGGCCCATGTCGAAGCGGAGATCGCCGAGATGAACGCGAGGAGCGGGAGAGGTGCTCTCGGTGACGCGAAAGGTCCGGGGAGAGGTCTCGGATCGGGAGCGACCGGCCTGGACGGTGTAGTCCGCCGATGGCTGCCAGGCCTGGGTCGGGGTCCACACCAAAAGGACCGTTTTCACGCCTCGCCAGGGGCCGGTTTCAGTCGTGTCGAGCAAGATTCGCCGGTGGGACCCCTCGACGAGTTCGCCGTCGTGGTGGACTTCCACGTCCACGCTCTCGGTGAATTTTCCCTGGCCGTGGATCACGAGAGCCCCGTTGGCGGGCACGATCTCGGTGATCGACGTTACGTCCCAGTCTGGGGGCGCGACGGTAGCCATCGCCGTGGAGCAAGCAAGAGCGGTCAGGGCCACGAGAACTACGAGGATCAGTGAGCGTGTCATGGGATGGCGGCCTTCGGCTCCTCAGACGATGGCGGAACGATTACGATTTCAACGGAGTCGATGCGTTTGGCGTCGGCCTCAACGATCCGAAAGAGAAGGTGCTCCCATTGTACTTGTTCGCCGGGCTGAGGGACGCTGCCGGTGTGGGCGAGGAGGAATCCGCCCAGGGAGTCGTAGTCGCTGGTCTGGGGGAAGTGGACGTCGAAGTGCTGGGCGATCTCGTCGAGATCGATCCGGGCGTCGGCCAACACGGCGCCGTCGGAGAGTTCTACGATCTGGCTGGGCTCGACGTCGTACTCGTCTTGGATGTCGCCGAAGAATTCCTCGATCACGTCTTCTAAGGTGATCAGGCCGGCGGTGCCACCGAACTCATCGACGACGATCGCCATGTGGATGCGTTTCTTTTGAAACTCCCCCAAAAGCTCGTCGATGGGTTTGGTCTCGGGGACGAAGTAGGGTTGCCGGAGGAGCTCATCGATCTGGAATTCGTCGCCCGAGGACATCAGGCCGATGATGTCCTTGGCGTAGAAGAGGCCGACGATCTCGTCGAGGGTGTCGCGATAGACGGGGATCCGGCTGTGACCGCACTCCAGGAGGGCGGGGAGGATCTCTTCGAGGCTCATGTCGTGGGAGAGGGAGACCATGTCGGTGCGGGGGACCATGACCTCTCGGACGACGGTACCCGGCAGGGCGGTCACGGAGCGCATCAGCTCCTGACGCTCCTCGGTGTGGAGGCGCTCTCCAGAGAACATGGCTTTCAGCGCGGAGGCGGCCTCGAGGCGGTCCTCGGTCTGATCATCGTTGCCCTTACCCCGGACGACACGGCGCCACAGCAGGAGGAGGCGAGTGATGGGGTAGAGGAGAAGGTAGGGGAGGCGGAGGATATGCAGGGCCCACCGGGCGACGATCTGGGGCCGGCGGTGGGCCATGGCGATGGGGACCACGTCGGCGAAGAAGACGGCCACCAGGGTCAGGCCCACGATTACCACGGCGATCGAGGGGGCCCCCGAAAGGACCTCCAGGGCGATCAGGGCGCCCAGGGATGCCATGGTGATCAGCCCCAATCGGTGGAAGACTCGGAGAACCATCAGGACCGGGCGCTGCCGCTGCCGCCACCACCCGAAGATGGTGTCTTCGTCGGCGTCGGTGGTGCCGTTGAGGCGTTCCCGACGCTCTAAGATGGACAGGGCTTCGCGGGCGCCGGAGGAGAACCCGGCGACCAGGAGGGCGACCAAGAGACCGATGGCTTCGGCTATGACAACGTCCAAGGCCTGGGACCTGGGCTGTGAGGCTGCCTTAAGTAAGCAAGGTGAGTGCGGGTCCGAGGAAGGCAGGCCTCGGAATCGCGCCGATGGCTCCCGATACCAGAAAAACTGCGAGAACTCCCGTATTATTTCAAAGGTAGGGGTGGTGGTAAAGGGTTCGCGGGGGGTGAACGTTCGGGCGGCGAATGAGATCGGGACGTCTGGGTTGGCGGCGAATGAGATCGGGACGGCGGGGTGGGCGGCGAAAGAGATCGGGACGTCGGGGTGGGCGGCGGGTCATTTCCAAGCATAGTTCAGGGCTCCCACGGTCTACCCCCGGCTAAAGCCAGGGGGCTGGAGTGGGCTGGGCTCCGCTGGGGTCATGACCCCGCTCCGCCTGAGATGTTTCGGAGAGCGGAGTCGTTCCGAACCAGGCCCGGATTCACACCGGCACCGTCGAACCCCGCACCGGATTGGTTTTCGAGTGGTCGACTATGTGGAGAACATCTCAGGCGGAGCGGGGTCATGACCCCAGCGGAGCCCAGCCCACCGCAGCCCCCGGTTTCAACCGGGGGTAGACCGTGGGAGCCCTGAACTATGCTTGGAAATGACCCGTCGCGAGCCCCGACGCCGCGATCTGCATCGCCGGCCACCGGAGGTCCGATTCTTTCCATGAACCCCAACGCCGCGATCCAAACCGTCGCGAATCCCGACGTTTCAGCATCGCGCCCGCGCTTCATGCATTCGATACACCGGGGTTTGCGATGGACGCGAGATGTCGCTGGCGGAGGACCCACCACGCCACGCCGGACACCAGCAGAAGAGCACCGGCAAAGTAGAACGGTGCCTGGGGGGCGATCGTCGCGAAGAGGACTCCCCCGACGGCGGGGCCGACAATGCGGCCCAGGCTGGAGGCGGACTGCATCACGCCCATGAGCTGGCCGGTCTCCTGGTTGTCGCGGCTCTCGGCGGACATCATGGCGAGGACGCCGGGGTGGACCAGGGCCCGGCCGAAGGTGGCGATGGTGAGGAAGATCAGGAGAAACCACAGCGGGGGATAGACGGGGGCGATGAGCAGGCCGAGGCCGAGGGTGATGACGCCGAGTAGGGTCATGCGATCGTCGCCGAGGCGGCGGGAGAGGGGTCCGATGGCGCCGTGGAAGGCGACCATCGCCAGGCCCATGGCGGCGAAGAGGAAGCCGACCTCGACGATGTCGTAGCCGTAGATGGCTTCCATGAAGATGAAGAAGGTGCCCTCGAGGACCGTAAGGGAGACGGTGTAGAAGAAAAAGAGGCCGGCGGCCAGGAGGACACCGGGGCGGCGGAGCTGGCGACGGAGGCTGCGGGCGGGGAGCCGGCGGCGGTTCTGGCGTCGCTTCTCGGGGTCCGGGAGGGGCTCCTCGAGGAGGATCGCCCCGAGGGCCAGGGCCAAGAGGTTCATGGCGGCGGCGGCCAAAAAGGGCATGCCGGCGCCCATGGGTCCGGCGATGCCGGGAGTGGCGAGCCAGCCCACGACGGCTCCAAGGGCCGGGCCGAGGGTGAAGCCCAGGCCGAAGCTGATGCCGATCACGGCCATCCCCTTGGACCGACTCTCCGCGTCGGTGCTGTCCGCGATCATAGCGCTCGCCGTGGCGACGTTGCCGGCGCAGAGGCCGACGAAGAACCGAGACACGTAGAGGAGAGCGAGGGAGCCGACGAAGGCTGTGGCGAGCTCAAGGACGGCGGCTGCGGCGAAGGTGGCGAGGAGGATCGGTTTGCGGCCGAGACGATCCGAGAGGCTCCCCCACAGGGGAGCCATCACGAACTGCCCCAACGATTGCACGGCGTAAAGGAGGCCTACGTCCACGGCGCTTCCCCCCATGGCGTAGGCCAGGGCGGGGAGGACGGGGATCGCGATGGCGAACCCCGTGAGGTTGATCAACAGGACGGGGAAGAGCCTGCGGACGGGACGTTTTTGTTTCATCGTTGCAGTGGTCGGGGACGGTCACCTGCGCCCCGGTGCTATGGCACAAAGAGAGGTCGGCTGGCAACGGATCCGTTGCGATTACTCGGAGCTCTGAAACTCCACGGTGAAGATCGCCGACCGGTCCGGGGTGCCCTCCTCCCAGGTCGCCCGCAGGAGCTCTCCGCGCGGTAGCGTCACCTGCCGGATCCGCCGTCCAGGACCCGTCTCATCGCAGAGTATCAAGGCCTCTTGGCGGCAGGGATCGACGGAGAGCACGTCGCACCGGAGGACCTCCCCACCTTCGAACTCCTCTCCGGGGTCGGCGGGGTACACCCAGGCCACGGAGGTGCCCATCCCACCGCTGACGTAAAAACCGCTGGAGCGCTTGCAGAACCGAACGGACTCCTCGCAATCGGCTCCGACGGGCGCCGCCACCTCGAAGCAGCCGTCCTCGGTGTCTGCTGTGATTACGGGCTTCTGTGGGCCTTGGGGCACCAGCGGCGCAGGTGGCTCTTGGGGCTCTTGTGGTGGCGAGTCTTGTGCGGGAGGGGCGGCCTGGCAGCCGGCGGCAGCGATGGCGAGTGAGAGAGCGAGGAGTAGTGGTTTGTTCATGGTGTCCCCCGGAGGGTGGTGGAGTTTGGACAGGGTAGTGGAGGAGGGGGAAGAGGGCAACGGCTTGCTTCTCGACGGCGTTCGGGCAAAGATGCGCCCCCGGCGAAAGGCTTGCGAATAAATCGCCCGCTGATTCGTCTTTAGGGATGAGGGTCCGCGGCGGTGGTCGGGACCGGCAACGTTCCACGAGGGAGAAGAGAGATGTTGAAAGGTCTACTGAGAAGGAGCTCGTCGCTGTTTGCCCTGGTTGTGGCGGGGCTCTTCTGCGTTCTGGCGGTGGAAGCCGCGGCCGACGACCCGGCGCCGGCGGGGATGAGTGCCGAGGACGTGGCCGAGCGGGTGCAGCGGTTCTACCAGGACACCGACGACTTCCAGGCGGCCTTTCTGCAGACCTTCACGGACGTGGCGGCCGGTGAGGCCAAGCGGTCTCGGGGCCGGGTGTACTTCAAGAAGCCGGGAATGATGCGGTGGGACTACTATCGGGCCGACGACGCCACGCGGCGAGATCGGGTGATGGTGAGCGACGGCAATATCTTCTGGGTCTACGAGATGGAGTTCCAGCAGGTGTTCAAGCAATGTCTGGCGGAGAGCAACCTGCCGGCGGCGCTGCGGTTTTTGATGGGTGAGGGGAACCTGCTGGAGGAGTTCGACGTGGAGTTCGCCGACGGCTCCACCGCCGAGGAGCCCCGGTTGAGGTTGACCCCGAAGGAGGCCAGCTCGGAGTACCGGGAGCTTCGGTTCGTGCTGGATCCGGAGAGCTTCCAGGTTACGCGGAGCATCCTCTATGACCCCTATGGCAACACCAACGAGATCGCCTTCGTGAACACCCGGTTGAACCGAAACCTGCCGGAGAGCGGGTTCCAGTTCGAGCCCCCGGAAGGAGCGCGGCTGCTCAATCCGAATCAGGAGTGCGATTGAAGCGAGTGTTGTGCCACCCCGATGGCGAGAAGAGCTGCGGGGCCTGTTGTGGGATGTATAACCACCGAGAGTGGGGAGAAGAGGAGGTGCGAGAGCGCCTCCGGCGTCGAACCCGGGCCTATCATCAAGAGGCCCGGATCGACGACCTGGAGAGCTTGAGGGACTTTCGAGCGAAGTGGGAAGATCCGCCGGCGGTGAAGCTCTTGACGGAGCTGCCGTCGTGCCCGTTTCTGGGGTTCTTGGGAGACGACGGGGAGCGGGTGGGGTGTCTGGTGCATCCGCTCCAGAACGACGGGATCGATGGGCGGGATTGCGGGGTCTACGATCGATTCATCTGCGAGGACTATCTGTGCGCGGCCCACGATGTGTTGCGTCGCGAAGAGGTGGACTTTGTGCTGGCGGCGGTGAAGGACAGCTATCTCTACGGGTTGGCGATCACGAACCCGCGGTTTGTGCGGACCCTGATGGAGGAGGTGGCCCGGCGGACCGGGGCCCAGCCGGGGGCGAAGGATCTTCTGGCGCCGGCGGTCGTGGAGGCCGGGGCCCGGTGCTTTGAGTGGTTGCGGGCGTGGCGTTTCCGTGGCGAGGACGGTATCTTCGGACAGTCCGAGGTGACAGGTCCGCTGCAGACCGCCCGGCGTCGTGAGTTGGCGCCGGGGGTGGTGGCGGAGAAGACCGGCGTGGATCTCTTGCTCCTTTGTCTGGGGACGAGGTGCGCCGGGGAAGTGGAAGTAGACCAGGCGCGCCGTCTGGTGGTCCGTGGGCTCGAGGAGCTCTCCGAGGCCGTGGATCAGGCGGTGGAGCGTCGACTGCAGCGGTGAGTCCCGATGTGGAGAGCAGTCACGGGGTTCTGGGAGCGGTGGTATCTGTGGGTGCTGGTCTCGTCGGCCGCGCTGGTGGTGGGGCTCCTGCTGGCCGTGGAGTGGACCGAGGAGGAGGAAGAGCTTCTTCCCGTGCCGGAGTGGCACACGCCGATCGAAGAGCTGATGACCTGGGAGGTGGTAGACAGCGGGGAGCCTCGTCTTCTGACGGTGAGCCCCCTGGGAGACGGGGAGGTGCGGCTGCGGCAGGTAGTGCGAGACGATGAGGACGACTCCGTGGTGGTGGATCTCGTCGTCGAAGGGCGCCCTGGTGAGGAGGGGTTCGAGGCGGTGGCGTTGGGGTTTGTGGCCTTCGGGGGGCCCGAGGCGGGGACAGCGGCGGAGTACCAGGATCGCCGCCGGTGGGCCTGGGTGTTGACCATGGCCGCCGAGGGGATCCGGCCGCGTCCGCCGGCAGCGGCCGTGTTACCCGGGGAGAGCTTCAGTCATCGAGAGCTCTTGAGTTTTCTCCACGGCGGCCAGGTGTATCAGGTGGAAGCCCGGATCGGGTCGACCTTCTCGCAGGTGGTGGAGCTGGCCTCCGGGGAGAAGGCGATCCTCCTGGACCGACAGGTGGAGCTCGTCCCTTCCTGGGAGGGCCTGGAGGGGCGAGGACAGGGAACGGGGACGGCGCTGATCGCGGTGGAGTCGGGAGAGCTCTTGCACAGCGATCTGAGGGTGCGGCTGGTGGCCGAGGACCTGAAGCACTCCGTGGAGTTGAAGTGGCGGTGGTTGCCCGAGGGAGCCGAGGACCTACGTTGAGCAGGATTGGAGGGCAATCCTTTGAGTTGGTGGCGGGAGCCGTGGTAGGACGGGAGTCGAGCAGACGGCCTGGTTCAGATATGGAGCGACGACAATGACGAAGCGAGAACTCTTCGGGACCGACGGGATTCGAGGAGTGGCCAACGAATACCCGATGACGGCGGAGCTGGCCGTGCGCCTGGGGCAGGCGGTGGCTCACTACTTTCGAAATACCCTGACCGAGGGGAGGCCCTTCGGGCATCGGACCCGGATCGTGATCGGGAAGGACACCCGGGTGTCGGGGTATATGTTCGAGTCCGGGCTGGCGGCGGGGATCACGTCCATGGGGGCCGACGTGCAGCTGGTGGGCCCTCTGCCGACGCCGGGGATCTCCTTTGTGACTACCGGGATGCGGGCCGACGCGGGGATCGTGATCAGCGCCAGCCACAACCCCTACCAGGACAACGGGATCAAGCTCTTCGGGGCCGACGGGTTCAAGCTGCCCGACGCCGAGGAGCTGGCCATCGAGGAGCTGGTGCTGGGGGAGCGGCCCCTGGTGCCCGACGCCGCCGAGGTGGGGAAAGCTTCCCGGCTGGATGACGCCGCGGGCCGGTACATCGTGTTCTTGAAGAACACCTTCCCTCGGGATCTGACCCTGGAGGGGCTGCGGGTGGTGGTGGACTGCGCCAACGGGGCGGCCTACCGGGTGGCGCCGGCGGTGCTCCGGGAGCTGGGGGCCGAGGTGTTCACCCTGGGCGACCAGCCCGACGGCTTCAACATCAACCTCGACTGCGGCAGCCTCCATCCCCACAACACGGCCCGGCGGGTGCGTGAGACCCGGGCGGACATCGGGATCACCCTCGACGGTGACGCCGATCGCCTGATCTTGATCGATGAGAAGGGGGAGGCCGTCGACGGCGACGGGATCCTGGCGCTCTGTGCCATGCATCTCAAGAACCAGGGCAAGCTCCACCACGACACGCTGGTGACGACGGTGATGAGCAACGTGGGCCTGGAGGTGGCGCTGAAGAAAGAGGGGATCACCCTGGTGCGGACCGCCGTGGGAGACCGGTACGTGGTGGAGGAGATGCGCCGGGGTGGATACAACCTGGGCGGGGAGCAGAGCGGACACCTGGTCTTTTTGGATCACTCCACCACGGGAGACGGGATGTTGGCGGCCCTGCAGGTCCTTGCGGTGATGCAGCGGAGTGGCAAGCCTCTGAGCGAGCTTTCCCGGGTGATGAAGCCCTTCCCCCAGGTATTGATCAACGTGGAGGTGCGGGAGAAGCCGCCCCTGGAGGAGCTCGAGGAGTTCCAGGCGAAGGTCCGGGAGGTCGAGGAGCGCCTGGAGAACACGGGCCGAGTGCTGGCCCGGTACTCCGGGACGGAGAGCAAGGCTCGGATCATGGTGGAGGGCCCAGACGATGGAGTAGTCCGAAGCTACGCTCAGGAGCTGAGCCAGTCGCTGCGGATGCTGATCGGGGCGTGATGGCGAAGGCGTTGGTTGTGTTGGTTGAGTTGGTTGGATTCGTCGTTGGTGATCCTTTGTGACAGGGAGTTGGAATGTCTGTGGAGAAGCGCCCCCGGCTGGGGGTGAATGTGGATCATATCGCCACCTTGCGGCAGGCCCGCGGGACCATCTATCCCGATCCGGTGGCGGCGGCGTCGCTGGCGGAGCTGGCCGGGGCGGATCAGATCACGGTTCACCTGCGAGAAGATCGCCGGCACATCCAAGACCGTGACGTCCTCGTGCTACGAGAGACCGTTGAGACTCGCCTCAACCTGGAGATGGCGGCCACCGAAGAGATGCTGGCCTTCGCGCTGGAGGTTCGCCCCGACATGGTGACCCTCGTTCCGGAGAAGAGGGAGGAGCAGACCACCGAGGGGGGGCTCGACGTGGTCGGCCAGGTGGAGCGGCTGGGAGAGTACCTGGAGGCGCTGCGGGAGTCCGGGGCGTACCTGAGCCTCTTCATCGACCCCGAGCCGGAGCAGATCGCGGCCAGCGCTGAGCTGGGCGTGGAGATCGTGGAGCTCCACACCGGGGACTACTGCGAGGCGGCGCCGGCGACGACGAATAAGCTGCGGCCTTCGGAGTTCGATCGGGCCACGGAGTTGGCGCGGCTCGAAGAGGCGGCTCGGGTGGCCCACACCGTGGGGCTGACCGTGGCGGCCGGGCACGGGCTGGACTACAAGAACGTGCTCGACGTGGCGGCGATCCCCTTGATCGAGGAGTTCAACATCGGCCATAGCATCGTGTCTCGGGCGTCCCTGGTAGGGTTCGAGCGAGCTGTGGCGGAGATGATCGAGGCCCTCTACCTGGGGCGTCAGTGGGGAGAGGGCTGAGAGATGTGGGTGGTGACCCCGGAGCAGATGGGGAGGATGGATCGGGCGACCATCGATGAGGTGGGCGTGCCGTCGGTGGTGCTGATGGATCGAGCCGCTCGGGGGGCCGTAGAGGCCATCGTCGAGAGGTTCGACCTGTCGCCGGGGGCGGCGATGGGGATCCTCTGTGGGGCGGGAAACAACGGCGGCGACGGGTTGGCGATGGCGACGATGCTGAGGCATCGGGGCTTTCGCCCGGTGGTGTTGGTGCTCGGCGAAGAGGGGGGGCTCAGCGCTGACGCCGAGGTGTATCGACAGATCGCGGGGAAGGTCCTCGATGGGGTGAGCTTCGCGAAGACCGAGGGGGAGGTGGAAGCCTGGCTGCAGGGCGCGCCGGATTGCGAGCTGTGGTGCGACGCTCTGCTGGGCACCGGGATCGACCGCGAGGTGGGAGGTGCGTTTCGGCGAGCTGTGGAGTTTCTGGAGGAGCAGTCGGCGCCCGTGGTGGGTGTGGATATCCCGTCGGGGATAGACGGCGCCACGGGGCAGGTCTTGGGCTGCGCCGCCCATTGCGCGCTCACGGTGACCTTCGGGCTGCCCAAGGTGGGGCAGCTCCTGGATCCGGGGCGACAGCGCTGCGGTGAGCTGCGGGTCGTGGACATCGGGATCCCCGAGGCGGTCCGGGAGTCCGTGGGGGTGTTCGGGGAGACTCTGGACGAGGAATGGCTGCGGCGGACCCTGCCGACACGTCCCCAAGATCTGCATAAGGGCGGGGCCGGGCGGACCCTTCACGTGGGGGGACGGCGAGGGACTTTCGGGGCGATCGTGATGTCCGCTCGGGGAGCGCTCGTGGGCGGGGCTGGTCTCGTGAATGTGGCCTCTGAGGGGGCGCTGATGGCCGGGGTGGCCGGGGTGCTCCCGGAGGTGATGTGTCGGGCGGTGTTCGGAGACGGGCAGCAGGGGGAGGAGCTTCAGGAAGAGGAGCTGCGGCGGCTGACGAGGGAGGCCGATGTGGTGGTCGTCGGGCCCGGGTTGGGTCTCGATGAGGTGGCTCGCCGGGCGCTTGGGGCGGTCTTGGACGAGGGACCACAGCGGTTGGTGCTGGACGCCGACGCCCTGACGTTAATGGCTACCGATGAGGAGATCAGCGCCGCGGTGAAGCGGTGCGGGGGGGGGGTGCTGACGCCCCATCCGGGAGAGATGGCTCGGTTGTTGGATTGCTCTGTGGCGGAGGTGTTGGCCGATCCGCCGGCGGCGGCCCGAGAAGGGGCGCGGCGATGGGAGGCGGTCGTGGTGCTGAAGACGGCGGCGACCGTGGTGGCCGCCGGTGAAGAGCCCCTGGGGATCAACCGCACGGGGAACGCCGGGATGGCCACGGGGGGGATGGGAGACGCCCTGACGGGGCTGATCGCGGTGGCGCTGGTGGAGTTTGAGGGGTGTGGTCGGAGCGCTGCTTGCTTCGGGGTCGTCGTTCACGGGCTGGCCGGGGACGCAGCGCGAAGAAAGGCTGGGGTGCGAGGGGTGACGGTGACGGGGCTCCTCGACGAGGTGGGGGGGATCTGGCAGGCTCTAGAGTCATGAGATCGGGCAAGAAGATCGCGTTCGTGGTGGGCCTCTGGGTGGTCGGGATCTTCGCCGGCGGGTGCCATAATCCGGCAGACTCCATTGCTTCAGGGGTGCTCTGCGCCCCGGAGACCGAGGAGTGCGGTGGTTCGGCGGAGCTGCAGCGTCCCGGGCCGGGGCGGAACTCCATGGAGATCGTGATCGAGAACCGCGGGGGGCCGGCCACCATTGGCCTGCGTGCGACTACGTCGGAGGACGTCGACCTCGTCACGGAGCGACCCCGCGACGACGATGGGGCGTTGATCTTGATGGAGCGGACCTATCCGCTGGGGGAGGGGGAGGTGCTTTTTGACGCCCTGGGTTCGCGAGAGCTGACGGTGGCGTCGACGTATCGCCTGGAGGTGAGCTGTGTGCAGGGAACCTGCGAAGCGACCGTGGAGTACCTGGCGATGGCGGAGTCCGTGGAGTGCTTCGATGAGGGGGGGTGCGGCCGTGGAGAGACCTGTGAGGTGGGCCTGGGGCGGTGTGCGGAGTGCGTGGACGACAGCCAGTGCGGGGTGCAGCAGACCTGTGATCGGGATCGAGGGGTGTGTTTCCCGGGATCGGCGGGGTGCAGCGCGTCGGACCCCGGAGGTCCGCTGTGGCCGTTGGTTTTGGGGTTGTTTCTTATCGGTTGGGTGCTGACCCGCGGCGAGGGACGGCGGTGGCTTCCAGTGCTGATCGTCGTGATGTGTTTGGTGCCCGTCGAGGGGAGCGCCGAAGAGGGGGCGTCGTTGATGATCGGGGCCGGCCCCCGTAGCCTGACCGGTGAGGTCGGTGAGCACACCCGGGTGGGGTGGGGTGTGTCCGTAGAGCAGCAGCTGCGGTGGCGCCAGGTGGGGGCGAGCTTCGCGCTCTCCAACTATCTGGTCCCCCTGCGAAGCGACACTCGTCCGGCGGGGACCCAGATGCGAGGGTACGGGATCCGGGTGGGGCCAAGGGCCTATGTACCCCTGGGGTTCACACGGCTCTTTCTGGGGGACCAGCGGCCTCTGGACCTGACCGTGGGCGTGGACTACGCCCGGTGGAACGTGTCGGAGAATCGGCTGGCGTCGCTGACAGGGCTCGGGCTCTCGTACAACGCGGTGGCGCCGACGGCGGGGCTGATCTGGCGGTGGGGAGGCCTGAAGGCTCTGGCGAGGGTGTCCTACGCCCAGGTCTTCCAGTGGCCCGGTGGGGAGGTGTCGGCGGATTTAATGGTGGGGCTGGGGTTCTAGCCGTCATCAGCGGCGGCCTGCTCGTCCTTGAGGGCCTTCAGGCGCTTCTTGAGCTTCCGTCGGCTGAGGACTCGGGCTTCGATGAGGAGCTCGGCCATGGTCTGCAGGATCCCCTTTTGATAGTCGATCTCGCGCTGGAGCTTGCGGATCATCTTGCGCTGGCCCTCGACGATCTCGGCGATGGTCAGCTCCGGGGTGCTGACCTCGGAGTCGACGCCGAAAAACCCTGTGGGGTCCCGATCGAGGGGAAAGATCCCGGAGCCCTCGACGTCGTAGTCGTCGCGGGGCAGGGGTTGGAGTCCGGAGTGACCTGTGGCGTGGCGGCCGAAGCCGGAGTTCCCGGCGTCGGCGTCGCCCCAATCGACCGACGACGAGGGCCCGGGAAGAGGGCTGGGTTCGGGGTCGCGGTCCTGGTCTAAGGCTTCCTCGAAGGCGTCGAGGGCTCCTCGCAGGTCCGGGGCTTCGTCGAACTCGGCCGACGGGGGGCCGGGCTCGGGGTCAGGGTCGGCGGCGGCCCCGGGGATGTCGAAGAAGTCCTCGGCGGGGCGTTGGGCCGTAGTCGGCTCCTCCCCGCGGGACTGATGGACCAGATCCATGAAGGGGTTGTCGTCGGTGATATCGATCTGGCGGGTGGGAGCGGGATCGGGGTCGGAGAAGATCCGCTGGGGGATCACGACGCCGGCGCTGACCCGGGTCTCCTCGTCCAGGCTCTCTTTTCGCTTCGCAGGACGAGCCTGTTTGACCACCCCTCGGGCGGGGGCCCTGGACTTCTGGGCCGGTTGCGCCGGGGTCGCGTCGTCGCCGTCGACCTGGTAGTGGCGGAAGATCTCGCGCTCCAAGACGGCGTAAGGGGCGACGGTGAGAGTGGGGGAGACCCCGGTCTGGTCTCGGATCTCCTCGATGACGGGCTGTGCCTTCTCCACGTCGTAGACGGCGAGCTCGATGAGGTCGCCGTCGGGCTCGGAGACCATGGGCAGGACGCCGTGGCTCCGGGCGCGATCGCCGTCGATGAGCTTCAGGGCGAAGGGCTGGACGTTGAACGCCCCTTCGTCGAGGTACTCCAGACCCCAGAAGTCGGCCATCTCTTCGGCGAGCCGACGTTGGTCGACGTCGACGCGGGAGACGAGCTCATCGACCACGGAAGACGAGGACATGGCGGCGCGAAGCACGCACTTCTGGATCTCTTTACGAGTGACCAGTCCTCGATCCACGAGGTGCTCGACGAGTTTCTTCTCCATGTGGCCCTGAGGGGTAGATTTCCGGAAGGTCAGGCGGGGTGGTAACCCGAGGAAGTCTACTTGATTGGAGGGGAGAGGCAAAGCGCGATTCCCGGCGCGATCAGGGGTCGGGGACGGCGATGGTGACCCGGAATCGCTGGGGAAAGACTCTCGCGACATCGAGCTCGGGGGGGACGTTGACGATCTCCGCCTCTCGGGAGTAGGTGGCCGCCGAGGGGTCGTCGAGGTCGCCGAGGTCGATCTCAGCCCGGAGCATTCCGGCGTCGAGGTCGTCGATCAGGGGCTTGGGGCCCCTCAAGGTGACGTCCGTGGTGGGGGGCTCGATGTCGACCCGGAGGCCCGTGTTCACGGCGCTCACGGGGATATCGGAGAAGGTGTGGGAGACCTCCTGGGTCTCGATCTCCACCTCCAGCACCAGGGGCTCGGTGATCTCGGCGTTTACTCGAGCGTCGCCGGTCTCGACCCGGACGTTGCGTCGCAGGGGCCGAGTGCGCCCCGTGATGTCCACGGGCTCCGTGGAGACCGAGGAGATGCGCTCCAGGCGGCTCTCAGGCCCCCGAAGGGTGATCCGGTTGGGGGTGACCGTGGTGTCCGTGACGGTGTAGGCCGGGTTCGGTTCGCCGGAGACCGCCGGGGTGACCAGGACGTCCTTGAAGGCTTCGGGCTCGAGGAGCACGTGGATCGCCGGGGGATCGATGTTGGTGACCCGAATGCCCGGGGGGACCCGGACCATGTCGGAGGTGATGTTCACCATTCTATCCCGGTCGGTGCGAGAGAGATCGATGCGAATGGGTTCGACCTGGGTGAAGTCGAACCGTTGGACGTCGGACCAGCGGCCGCGGATGGTGATCCGGACCCGGTCGGGAGGGTCGGAGACGAGGATCATGTCGTCAGGGACGACGATCCGGACCGGGGCGGTGTCGGAGACGATGGTCTCGCGATCCTCGCTGACCCAGATGTAGAGGGCGACGGTGAGGATAGCGGCGATGGCCTTGAGGTAGAGATTGTTGACGAAGAGGCCCCGGAGGAACCGCAGGAAGGGGTGTTTCATGAGGAGCCCTCCTTGCGGCCGCCGCCATCCTCGTCATCTTCGTCATCCTCGTCACCAACGTCGGCGTGGCGGCCCTTGAGCTCAAGCTCGGAGGTGGAGAACTCTTTTCGGAGGTCTCGACGGAAGCGCTCGAAGAGGCCTCCTCGGCGGCGGTGGAGGTGACGGGCGCTGTAGATCTTCTGGAGGAGGGCCCGCATCTCGTTGGCGTCGAGGCCTTCGAAGAGCTCCCCGTTGTAGGCCACGGAGATCTTGCCCGTCTCTTCGCTGACGATCGCCACGGCGGCGTCGGTGTCTTCCGTGACCCCGATGCCGGCGCGGTGGCGGGTTCCGAGGGACTTCTCCACCCGGGGGTTGATGGTCAGGGGGAGGAAGCAGCCGGCGGCGGCGACTCGACCTTTTCGGATGATCACGGCCCCGTCGTGGAGGGGGTTCTGGTGCTCCGGCACGAAGAGGGAGAAGAGGACGTCCTTGGAGACCACGGCGTCTACGGGGATCCCCTCTTCGACGTAGTGGTTCAGGTCGGCCTCGCGCTCGATGGCGATCAGGGCGCCGAGCTGGCGGTTGGAGAGCATCACGCAGGCTTTGATCACCTCTTCGAGGACCGAGGTGTCCTCGAAGGACTTGGTGCCGCCCAAGACGGGGGCTCGGCCCACCTGGGCCAGGGCCCGACGGATGTCATCCTGGAAGATGATCACCACGATGATGATGAAGTTGGCGATGAAGATGTCGATCATCCAGTGGGTGGTCGACAGGTTCAGAAAGTCATCTTGGGAGAGGAAGAAGGCCGCCAGGATGAAGACCATCCCGAAGAGCATCTGGAGGGCACGGGTGCCCTTGATGAGCAACAGAATCCGGTAGATGACGAAATACACGATCGCCATGTCCAGGAAGACGAAGAACGTCTGCCAGCCGGTCTGAAAGCGAAGTGTGTCGAGGAGAGGGTCCATGCCCCACACTGGATACACAAGAACACCAGGGCCGAAGCCACATCAAGGACTTCGAAGAGACTTCATGGTGCTGTAGATCCGGGGGGAGCGCAAAAAAATTAGGCGTCGTCGTCGAAAGGGTCGATCCCGCAGAGGGCTTCGGTGACCCGGACGACGTCGACCATCTCCTCGACGTCGTGGACTCGGACGACGTTGGCGCCGGCGAAGACGGCGCAGGCCACGGTGGCGGCGGTGCCGAAGACCCGCTCCGGGGCCGGGCGGTCGACGACGGCGCCGATGAAGCTCTTGCGGCTGGTGCCGATGAGGAGGGGATATCCGGCGCTCGTGAAGGTGGAGAGCTCCCGGAGCAACCGATAGTTCTGGTCCACGGTCTTGCCGAAGCCGATGCCGGGGTCGAGGAGGATCCGGGAGCGGGGGATGCCGGCGTCGGTGGCTCGGCGGACCCGTTCCCTGAAGTAGGACTTCAGGTCTTCCAGCAGATCCTCGTAGGTGATGCCCTGCTGCATATTCTTGGGGGTTTTGCGGATATGCATCAGGACCAGGGCCCGGCCGGTCTCGGCGACCACGGAGGCCATCTGCGGATCGAAGCCGAGGCCGCTGATGTCGTTGACGATGTGGGCGCCGGCGGCGGCGGCCTTTCGGGCCACCTCGGATTTGTAGGTGTCCACGGAGATCCAGGCCGAGGTCTCCCTGGCCAGGGCCTCGATGACGGGGATGACCCGGCGAAGCTCCTCGTCTTCATCGACAGGCTCGGCGCCGGGGCGGGTGGACTCGCCGCCGACGTCGAGGATGTCGGCGCCGGCCTCCCAGAGGGAGATGCCGTGGGCGACGGCGTCCTCGGGGGAGTAGAAGGAGCCGCCATCGGAGAAGGAGTCAGGGGTGACGTTGACGATCCCCATGACCACGACCTTGCGGTTCAGATCGAGGACTCGGTCATCGACCTGAAGCGCGGGGAGGCGAGGACGTGGCCTGGGGATCGCCAGGAAAGACATGGGTAGAGACGGGAAGAAGAGGGCTCGTTAGGTGGACGACGGTGCCAGGTCGGAGCCGACGGTGCCGGAGTCCTTGGCCTTCTCCTTGAGCTTGGAGGCGAAGCCCTTGCGGGGCGTGCGCTCCTCGCGCTCGGCCCGGGCTTCTTCCTTCAGGGCTCGGCGGTCTCGGATCCAATCCAGATCCCGCTTGTCCGTCAGGTGAGCGATCTCCTCGAAGTCCAGGGCTTCGAACTCGAGGAGGGCTTCACTCATCAGCTCCAGGAGGTCGTAGTTGTCGCGCAGGAGGGTCTCGGCGACGGTGTATTGCTCGGTGACGATCCTGCGGATCTCGGCGTCGATATCCCTGGCGAGATCCTCGCTGTAGGGGCGAGAAGAGGCGCCGCCGCCCATCTGGCTGCCCACGAAGGGCTGCTCCTGGTCTTCGCCGTAGTAGAGGGGGCCGATCACGTCGCTCATCCCCCACTCGCAGACCATGCGGCGGGCCATCTTGGTGGCGACCTCGATGTCGTGGCCGGCGCCGGTGGTGATCTCGCCGAAGGCGATCTCCTCGGCGGCGCGGCCGCCCATCATGACGCTGATGCGCTTGAGGATGTAGTCCCGGTTGAGGTTGTACCGGTCCTTGTCGGGGAGCTGTTGGGTCACGCCCAGGGCGCGGCCCCGGGGGATGATGGTGACCTTATGGACCGGGTCGGTGTTGTCCTGGAGGAGGGCCACGAGAGCGTGCCCGGACTCGTGATAGGCGGTGATGCGCTTTTGGTCGTCGTCGAGGACGATGCTCTTGCGCTCGGCGCCCATCAGGACCTTATCTTTGGCGCTCTCGAAGTCCTCGGACTCGACGCGGTCTTTGCCGCCGCGGGCGGCCAGCAGGGCGGCCTCGTTGACGAGGTTTTCAAGGTCGGCGCCGGAGAACCCGGGGGTTCCGCGGGCGATGCGGGAGAGGTCCACGGTCTGGCCGATGGGGGTGCGTCGGGTGTGGATCTTGAGGATCTTCTCCCGGCCTCGGACGTCGGGGGGGCCGACGGTGACCCGTCGGTCGAAGCGGCCCGGCCGCAAGAGCGCCGGGTCCAGGACGTCGGGGCGGTTCGTGGCGGCGATGAGGATCACGCCCTCGTTGGCCTCGAAGCCGTCCATCTCGACGAGGAGCTGGTTCAGGGTCTGCTCGCGCTCATCATGGCCACCGCCGAGGCCGGAGCCCCGGTGACGTCCGACGGCGTCGATCTCGTCGATGAAGATGATGCAGGGGGCGTTCTTCTTGCTCTGCTCGAAGAGGTCCCGGACCCGGGAGGCCCCGACGCCGACAAACATCTCTACGAAGTCGGAGCCCGAGATGGAGTAGAAGGGGACGCCTGCTTCGCCGGCGACGCCGCGGGCCAGGAGGGTCTTCCCGGTGCCCGGGGGGCCCATGAGGAGGACGCCTTTGGGGATTCGGCCGCCGAGGCGAGTGAACTTCTTGGGGTTCTTTAGGAACTCGACGATTTCGCGGAGCTCTTCTTTGGCCTCTTCGATACCGGCGATGTCGTCGAAGGTGATCTTCTTCTTGTTCTCGTCCAGGAGGCGAGCCCGGGACTTGCCGAAGTTCATGGCGCGGCCGCTGCCGCCGCCCTGGAACTGCCGGAGGAGGAAAATGGCGATGATCACCACGAGGAAGATGGGGATCATCAAGAGAAGGGCGTGTCGCCACAGGTTGTTCTCGCCGACCGGCTCAAAGCTCATGGCCACGTTCTGGGCCATGAGGATATCCTGCATGTCTTCGCCGACGGGGCCAACGGTGGAGAAGGCGATGACGCCCTCGTGTTCGGCGCTGGCGAACTCCTCCTGGAACTCGCCTGTGACCTTCAGGTCTTTGATGGTGACAGCTTCCACGTGGCCGGCTTCGGCGGCGGCGCGGAACTCGCTGAAGGAGATCTCCGAGACCTCTGAGGGGCTGTCGGTGAGGATGTTGAAGACCACCACGACCGCCAGGATGACCAGGATGGACCAGATCAAAGCGGCGCGGAACGGAACCTTGTTGAGCACTGTGGCCTCGTCGAGAACATGATACGAGCGGCGTTACGGCACGCAGCCCTTGTGGTTTCTATAACACCTCGCCGGGGTGGGTTCAACTTCTGCCCCCCGTCGAAGCCCCCGGAAGAACGCCGAGTTCGACCTGCGGCGGTTCGTCTGTGAAAAGTATCTGAGAGGGTGGTTCATTCCGCTAAAGGTAAAAGATTTCAGTGGGTTCGGAAGCGGGGGGTGAGGTGGAGATACCAGAGGGGGGCCGTGGTCGTGGTGCCCGTGGCGAGCGGTGGGGTGGAGAAGGGAGCGCCGGAGAGCCAGAGGACCTCGTCGGTGGGTGCGAGGAGGCAGGGCCACCGGCGACGGCGATCCTGAGGGACGCTCATGTCGGAGAGCGCCTGGGTGACCCGCTGGTGGAAGAGGCCGTCGGGGCCCTGGCGAGGGAGGCGGGCGCCCGGTGGTGGTGGGCCGATGCGTAAGGGGCGAGGCAGGGTTTCGAGAGGAGCGGTGAACGTGAAGGGGTCGTCGGGGTGGGGGCCGAGTCCCCAGGACGCGTGGAAGTCGAGGAAGGGGGCGTCGCCGGTGGGGAAGGGATCCAGGAGCAGGGGGGCGGGGGGGGCTCGAAGGAGGTCTCGGGCTCCCCGCTCGCGGTAGGCTTCGAAGAGGAGGCGATGGTCCTCGGTGGCCGTGACGAGCCACCCCGGCAGGGTCCGACGGGTGGGGAGGTCGTCAGCGCGGAGGAGATCGAGGACGGCGTCGATGGCGGCGCCGTCGAGGCCGGGCGCGGCGATGAGGAGGAGGCGGCCCACCAGCGGAGCGGGCGCGGCTCGGAGGGGTGGGGCGTCAAGCTCGAAGCGGCGGGCCGTGCCTGTGGGGTGGCGGGCCTCATTGAGGAGGGTTCGGGCGAGAGCGTCGAGGGCGTCGTCGGCTTCGGCAAGAGTGGCGAGGGCGGATCGCAGGGTGGAGCGGTCGAGTGGGGAGAGAGATGCCAGGAGGCCGTGGCGGAGACGGTTCCGGGCGTACTTTGGCTGGGCGTTGGTCGGATCCTCTCGCCAGGAGAGGCCGCGGAGCTCTGCGTAGGCCTGAACCTCAGCTCGCGAGGAGCCCAGGAGGGGCCGAAGAATTGACAGGCCCGGGGCGCCAGGGAAGGGCGACCACTCTCGCAGGGCCGTGAGCCCTCGGAGGCCCGCGCCGCGGTCGAGGTTCAGGAGGGCTGTCTCGATCGCGTCGTCACCGTGATGTCCCATGGCGATGGTGGTGATCCCTCGGCTCTGGGCGACCTCGGCGATGGCTGAGAGGCGGGCGTCTCGGAGGGTGGCCTGGTTGGGGGAAGTCTGGTTGGGATGGGCTGGGAAGGAGAGGGTCGAGAGGTGGAAGGGGAGGCCCCGGCGGCGAGCTTGGTCTTCGCAGAACCGGGCGTCCCCAGCCGAGTCGGGGCGTACCCCGTGATCGACATGGAGGACCTCCACGGTGGGTCCGCCCTTGCGGTGGTGTCGATCGAGGAGGTCCAGAAGTACGGACGAGTCCACGCCGCCGCTGAGGGCGACAAGGATACAGTCGTCACGCCCCAGGTGGTGGCGGCGTAGAGACTGCGCCGTGAGCTCCAGGAGGTCCACGTCAGTCGTCGTCGGTCCCGGTGAGCTGATCCAGGAAGTAATGGAGCCCGCCGGGGGGGATGGCCAGGGAGAACTGGGGATCCGGGGGATAGGGGAGGGCCGCCATGCCCAGGAGGTGGCCTTCGGGCCCGACGATAGGGGCCCCGAGGATCGCCGACGAGGTGGTCAGGAAGTAGAAGGAGTAGTCCGCCGGGAGGCTCTGGGAGTCCTCGTAAGAGACGGGGCTGACGGCGCCGGCCGTAGAGCTGAGGCCGAAGAGGGAGTGGGGCATGGCCTCGTCCATGTCGTGGAGGAGGAATCCCTGCTCCGGGCGGTCCAGCTCATGCCGGGAGCTGGACTCGTCGGGGACCAGGTGGACCAGGTTGACGAAGGTGTCCTTGGTCTTCACCTCGAGCTCGACAAGCTGGTTGCGGTAGCGGCGCAGAAAGTCGTTGCCCACGATCGCCTCGGAGATATCGATGGAGGCGGAGCTGCTGGTGTCGAGGTGGGCGGCGGTCCCGCCGGGGCGGCGCTCGCCGCCGATGGCGTAGATCTTCTCCGCCCCGTCGAGCCAGTCGCCGGTGGCGATCAAGAGCGGCTCCTCACCAGGGCCAGGGGAGATCCAGAGGGCGAAGCCCCGGTAGACCATATCGGTCTGGCGATAGGGCGGAGGGGGCCGGTGGACGGCGTAGATAGAGACCGTGGAGGCGTTGACCTGGGTGGAGATATCCCGGAGGCGGTCGGAGGTCATCACCCGGGGCAGATCGTCGAGGCCTCGGCGGGAGGTCCGAGACGGGAGCAGGGGGCCGATGTCGGGGAGGGTGCTGGGGCGGACCCGCTCTACGTCGTGGCTGTCGAACCGCAGAAAGGGCGACTCCTCGTCGTCGGCCTCTTGTTGGCCGCCGGGTTGAAATGGCGAGGACTGCTGGGCCATCAAGAGCCCCGGGGCCGACAGGAGTGCCGCGGCGACGAGGGCGACCAGGAGAGAGAGAGACCGACGATTTGGAGCGCTCATGGAGATCCCCGAGGGTGTCCGGAATGGAGGACGAGAGAAAAAGGTGTAGAGAGATGTAGGAGTCTTTGCCATTCCGCTTTCCTCTCGCTACAGTAAAACAACGGGAGAGAGGGGGCAAATTCCTCCCTATGAAACCAATGTTGACGCCACTTGAGGGTTTCCCTATTGTTTGGTGTCCTCATTTTCGCCCTCCCGATCTGTGTTGCGGGTCGAGGCGAACCACGAGTCGATACGGAGTACGCCGGTGAAACCGATCAATCACAGTCTTCTTGTCGCGCTGGTCTGGAACGGAACGATCTACCGTGAACAGGTCTTCTCTCAGACCAGCGAGCATATCGTCACCATGGGGGATGATGACGATAACACCTTCTCAGTTCCGGCGCCGGGCCTGCCTCGGTCGTTGGAGGTCTTCGAGCGCGAGGAGAAGGGTTATAAGGTGAGGTTCACCGACAAGGTGGGCGTCACGATTCACTTGAACGACGAAGAATACGATCTGGAAGACTTGATCGACGAGAACCGGGCTCGGCCTGTGGGCTCGGAGCAGACCGCCGAGGGATCGGCCACGGTCTACGAGATCAGCCTCCGGTTTGGCGATTGGGGTCTTCTGGACCTGGGCAAGATCAAGATCTTCTTCCGGCTCTCGGACAAGCTGGCCGTGGTGCCCGGGCGGCGCCCGAAGGAGATGTTTGACGGGCCTCTGGTGTTGGCGCTTTTGCTGGCCCTGGTGTTCCACACGATCTTTTTGATCGCCGCCTTCATGCAGCCGCCGCGGGCGGAGCTTGAGGACATCGCCTACCTGGACCGGTTCGCCCGGTTCGCCGTCGATGACGTGATGGACGCTCTGGAAGAAGAGGAAGACGAGGAGGAAGAAGACACCACAGCGAAGAAGGCTGGCGGTGAAGAAGGGGAGTTCGGCGATCCCGAAGAGGAGATCGAAGAATCGGAGATCCCCGAGGTCGACGCTGAGATGCGCGACGAGATCGACATCGAGAACATCGGGATTCACGAGGCGCTGAGTCAGGACGTGCTCGGAGCCGGTCCCCTGGAGAACCTCTTCGCTCAGCAAGACGGATTTGACGCCACCATGGACGTGGCGATGGCCGGCGACGGCGATGCTCTGGAGATCGGCCGTGGCGCCGGCGGGATGGGCATGCGCGGGGGTGGCTCCGGTGGTGGCGGCGACGGGTACGGTCGGGTCGGTGGTCTCGGTGAAGTGGACACCGGCGGTGGCGCCGGAGCCGGAGCGGCCGTGGGACGTGGCGAGCAGCGGGAAGTGCAGGCCCAGATGACGACCGGTGCGCCGGCGGTGGGCGACTTCTGCGACCCCGCCGACATTCGCCGGGTGGTCAACGCCCGCCAGAACGCGATCCGACACTGCTTCGAGCGCGAGCTCCAGACGAACCCCTCCTTGAGCGGTCAGATCACGGCGAACTGGCGAGTACAGCTCGACGGTTCGGTGAGCAATGCCACCATCGCCGAGTCCACCATGAACGACCGTAGCGTCGAAGGGTGTGTGGTCCGGGTCATCGAGCGGCTTCGATTCGAGGAGCCCGACGGCGGTATCTGCATCATTCAGTACCCCTTCGTGTTCTCCGGTATCCAGTAACCGCTAGAGCAAAACAAGAACAACCGCGCTCAGTCCTCTATGGATGAGCGCGGTTTTTTGGTTTAGGCATCATCGGCGAGCATCCTTTCGAGCTCGCCGGAGCGCTGGAGGGCCTGGATGTCGGTGAATCCCCCGACGGGGACGTCGTTGATGAAGATCTGGGGGACCGTGCGTTTGCCGCCGGTGCGTTGGACCAGCTCGGCGCGGGTCTCGGGGTCTTCGGTGACGTCGATCTGTTCGTACTCGACGCCGAGACTGTCAAAGAGGCGCTTGGCCATATCGCAGTAGGGGCAGTAGACGGTGCGGTAGATCACGACGCGGGCCATGGAGATACTCCGAGAAAAGAAAGGGATACAGACGGGGTGAGAACAGGCGTGGCGGGGATCACATTTCCGGCGGCTTCAGGTCAAGCGCAAAGGCAACAAGGCCAGCAAGGGCTCGCGGCGGGCGATGGCGTGGATGCCGCGGAGCTCCTGGAGAGTGTCGGGGACGATGGCTGAGGTCGCCCGAGTCCGGAGGAGAGCGGGGAGGCTGACCTTACGGTGGGGCTGGAAGACCAGGGGGGCTCGGTCGTCGAGGCTCGCGAGCTCTCGGGCCAGGTCGACGGCGTCCTCGAAGCCGCCGAGTTTGTCCACCAGGCCTCGTCGATGGGCGTCGACGCCGGTGTAGACCCGGCCCCGGGCGAAGCGATGAAGCCGGCGGCGGGGCAGACCCCGAGACTCCCCGACGCGGCGCAAGAACTGGCGGTAGAAGGCCCGGGCGTCGCGACGAAGGTTCTCAAGGGAGTCCTCGGAGAGGGGCTCGGAGAGGCTCATGAATCGGCTGGATTCGTGGCGGGCGAAGGTCTCGTGGTGGATTCCCAGATGCTCTAAGGCCCCGGGGAGGGAGAACTTGCCGGCGATCACGCCGATGGAGCCCGTGATGGTCTCCGGGCGGCAGATGATGCCGTGGGCAGCGACGGAGAGGTAGTAACCACCGCTGGCGGCGACGTCGCTCATGTAAGCGATGACGGGCTTGGCTTCGCCGAGATCGCCGATGGCGTCCCAGATGATTTCGCTAGCGATGGCGCTCCCCCCGGGGGAGTTGATGTGGAGGACCACGGCCCGGATATGGCGAGCCCGCTTCAGGGCTCGCAGGGCGGGGAGGACTTCTTTGGGGTCAATGGTGGCCGCCGAATGACCGGGGATCTCCGTATCGGGCATGACGATCATCCCCGAGAGATCCATGACGGCGATGGCCGGCTGGTGGCGGAAGAGGGGGACCCACTGAAACCGAGGGATGCCGCCGACGTGGGCCGGGAGGTCCCGGATGATCACCTGGCCGGCGGCCTTCTCGGCCTCTTCGGGGCTCGGCGGCTGCTCTCCTTCGGCGAGGTGGCCGGAGGCGATCCAGTGGCGCAGTTTGCGTCGGGGCCATCGGGCGTCGATGAGTTTGCGGTGGATGGCCTCCTGGTCGTCGATGGGCATGGTGCCGAAGAGGTCCGGGAGCTCGTCGTCGGCGAGTCCGCGGCGTTCGGCCAGGTGGCTCTCCTGGAGCTTGGCCAGGGAGGTGAGGAGCTGGTCCACGGCCAACCGCTGGGGGGACGTGCCTTCCTCGTGGATGAACCGGTGGGCCGCGGTCTTGAATGCCCCGAGGTGGACGAATTGAGCGGCCACGCCGAGGCGCTCCAGGAGCGGGGCAGCGAAGAATTGCTCGATCCGGAGCCCGAAGAGGTAGAGGTGGGCCCCGGGGGTGACCAGAATCTGGTCGGCGGCCAGGGCCAGGCGGTACTCTCGGCCCATCAGAGAGTGGCTGTGGAAGAGCACGGCCTTGCCACTGTCTCGGAGACGGTCTGCGAGGTCGGCCAGGTCACCGACGTGTGCGGAGCCCATGGAGAGGCCGTCGGCGGTGATCAGGAGGCCGTCGACGTCGGGGTCGTCTGCGAGCCGAAGGAGTCGCTCTCGCGCGTCGAGGAAGGACGGGGTATCCTGGAAGAGGGCGGCCACCCCGCGGGGGGGGCCGAAGGGATGGCGAGCCGGGACGTGCCAGTGGACCCACCGGGGTTTCTTGCGGGTCAGGAACCGTCCCAGGCGGAAGAGAGCCCACTTCAGCGCGAAGACGAGGGCCTTCAGGGCGTTCCATATGAATACGAAAGGTGCACGGAGCATGAGGATCCTGAGGAGATCGAGGATATCGCCGCGGGCAAGAGAATGTACTCGGGGCCTCGCTGCGTGTCGAGGGATTTGGGTGGTGGCGGCGATGATAGCCGCCGTGGTCCTCACCTGGAGCGGTTGCGTGCTGACCGCCGACTGCGATCAACATGTGGGTTGCCCCGACGACGGGGTGTGTTATCAACGGCAATGCCTGGATCGGTGTGAGACCACGGAGGATTGCCGGCAGGGGGAGGTCTGCGAGCCCTGCCGGCCCGAGGGGACCACCGGGGAGGGCCGGTGTTTCGGCGATCAAGGGTCGGCCTGCCTGGAGGCAGCCGAGGCCGAGGAAGACGAAGCAGACGAAGCAGACGACGAAGAAGCAGACGATGAGAACGGTGACGGGGAGTCGCCCTGAGGAAGAAATGTCTCGACTGATCGACCTGGACCCACAGACTCGCCGTATCGCGATCAGCTTCCCCTATCGGGCGGAGCTCGTGGATCTGGTGCGAGCTCTCCCAGGCCGATCCTACGATAAGACCAGCCGCACCTGGTATGTGCCGCTTCAGCATCTGGATCACGTCCTGGAGCGGCTGGAGGGGCATCGATTTCGGGTGTCCACGCGGCTGCGGGAGCACAAGAAGGAGCTCCCCGAGACGGAGGCGGAGCTGCCAGCGCGGCTGCCGGCGAACACCTGGAGCGTGAGCCGGTTGAACCGGGAGGCTCGCCAGGCGCTCCTGCGGCGGTTTCCAGACCCTGTGTGGATCGTGGGGGAGCTGGAGAGTTATGAGCGAAGCCTGAGGAGTCGGCACAAGGCGCTCTTCTTCGAGCTCTTGGAGCGCCCCGTGGCGGGGGAAGATCCGGTGGCGAAGGTCTCGGCGGTGCTCTTTGGTCGAGAGCGTCAGGAGATCGAGGCCACCCTGCGGCGGGAGGGGATTGAGTTGCGAGACGGGTCGGCGGTGCGGGTGCTGGCCCGGGTGGATCTCTACGGGCAGGGGGGGCGGTTTCAGGTGATCCTCCAGGACCTGGATCCCACCTACACCGTGGGGGAGATCGCAAGGAATCGGGAGCGGGTGTTCGCGGTGCTAAAGAAGGCGGGGATCCACGACCGGAACTTGCGGCGGTCGCTACCGGTCTGCCCGCTGCGGGTGGGGTTGATCACCAGTGTGGGCAGCGACGGTTACAACGACTTCGTGCACCAGTTACAGAGCAGCGGGTTCGGGTTCCAGGTGGTGGCCCATCACGCTCGGGTGCAGGGGGAGCGGGCCGAAGGGTCCGTGTTGAAGGCGCTGCGGTATTTTCGGCGTCGAGCCGATGAGTTCGACGCCGTGGTGGTGATCCGGGGGGGAGGGTCGCGGTCGGACCTCTCTTTCTTTGACACCGAGGCCATCGGCCAAGAGGTGTGCACTCATCCGGTGAAATTGGTCTGCGGCGTAGGCCATCAACAGGATCGATGCCTGCTGGATCTAATCGGGGAGTCGACGAAGACGCCGACGGCGGCCGCGGAGCTGTTGATTCGGACCGTCGAGGAGTTTCGGGGGAGCGTGGAGGAGGCGGGCCGGGCCATCGTCAACGGCAGCCGGCGGACGTTGAAGGACACTCGCCACGGGCTATTCGCGACGGGCAATCGCCTGCATCGTGGCGCTGACGCCGGGTTGAAGAGAGCGAGGCGGGAGCAGGAGCGGGTGGCGGCGACGCTGCCGCGGCTCGTGGAGCGGGCGATGGTGGCCAGGCGCCGGGCTGTCGACGAAGCGGAAGCCCGGATGCACCGCGGGAGCGCCCGAAGCGTGGAGAACGCTCGCCGGAGTCTGCAGGTGGTGGAGCGGTCCTTGTCGTTGCCACGGCTGCAGCGGGATCGGCAACGAGAGCGTCAAGAGATCCGGGAGATCAGCGGTCGGTTGGAGCGGGGGGTGAGGCGGTCCCTGGAGCGAGCGTCGGCGTACTTGGATGGCGTAGACAAGCAGGTGCGATCCCTGGATCCCGCGTCGACGTTGGCCCGGGGGTTCGCCATCGTCACCGGGCCTGATGGTGTGGTCCGGGGGCCCGAGGAGCTGGGGGTGGGAGAGGTGTTCGAAGTACAGGTGACGGGCGGTCGATTCAGAGGTCGTCGGGTAGATGATCAGGTAGATGATCAGGTAGATGATCAGGAATCCAGGGAGGAAGAATGACGGATCAGCCAGTGGAAGAGCAGTCGGCGCCGACCTACGGAGAGGCGCTCTCGGAGCTGAATCGGATCGTGGCGGCCATCGAGGAGGATCGGTTTGACCTCGACGAGCTGGGAGGTCAGGTGGCCCGGGCGGCGGAGCTGATCCGGATGTGCCGTGACAAGATCACCGCCACGGAGGTCCAGATCCAGACGATCATCGAGGATCTGGACGAGTGACTTGGCCGCTGAGTTGGCCTCGGACCTTGCCTCAGAGGACCGGGACCCGGAAGGTCGCGTAGACCCGGAACCGCGCGTCGTCGCGAGGAGCGGATCCGCTGGCAGAGGCCCGAAGGGGGGCATAGATCGGAGGGTTCACCCTGTTGGAAGCAAGAGGCCTGAGGCGGAATCTCAGGACGTGGTGAGCTTGTCATTGGCGGGTGGCCCCGTTAGAGTTGGTCCGGCGATCGCCGCCCAGGCGATGGCCTGCGGGCCGTGCAGCCGGGCTGAGAACGGAGAAGGCGCTCTCGAACATGAAATTTTACTGCGACAGTTGTCAGACCAAATACTCCATCGCTGATGAGAAGGTCCGGGGCAAGGTTCTGAAGGTGCGCTGCAAGAAGTGCAGCCATGTGATCACCGTTCGGGAGCCGCGAGCCCCGGCCGCGCCGGCGGCCGCTCGTCCAGGGCCGCCACCGCCGCCGTCGGCGAGGCCGAAGTGGCATTACGCGATCAACGGGCAGTCCTTCGGTCCTTTCGACGAGGCAGATCTCCAGGATCTGATCGCCGAAGGGGCGCTGGGGGACGGGATCTACCTGTGGAACGAGACCTTCTCGGGGTGGAAGCCCGTCACGGAGGTCCCCGCGTTTCGGGAGGCCCTGGATCAGCAGTCGGTGGGCCAGCAACCGGTGAAGACGCTGGGGATCAGCCAGCCCATGCAGGCGATCCGGGCCGAGGACTACGACGCTGGCGAGGAGGAAGACCAGACCGTCCAGATGTCGCTGTCGCCAGCGGAACTCGATGGGCTCTCGAAGTCCGGTGACGCGGAGAAGCCTAAGGATCTGCTGAGCAGCCTGAGGCAGAAGAAGGAGTTGGACTCGTCGCTGGAGCGGCAGAGCCAGCGGCTGCAGGCGCTTCGGCAGCGCCTTCAGGTGGACCCGGAGCCGGCGGTCGCGGAGGCGTCAAAGGGCCCGGATCCCGTTTCGGAGCCCGCGGCGGATCCCGAGGAGGATCTGGCCCTCGCGGTGACGCTGCCCGATGGCGCAGAGGCCGAGAAAGCTCCCGTCGGGGGAGCCTCGGTCCATGACGGGCTCTTCTCGACACCGATGAGTTCATCGGCAGGGGACGGGCTGTCGGAGCTCAGCGAGGAAGAGGACGCCGTCCCGTTCTTCCCGGACGCGCCGAAGCTGAAGTCCGAGGCCCCCCAGGCTTCGTCCATGAGTCGAATGGACGAGATCACGGGGAGCCTGCTGATCCAGATCAACGCGATCAAGAGCGATGGGCGTAAGCGAATGGTCGCCGGTTCCATCGCCGGGGTGGTGGCGATGGTGGTGGTCGTGGCGGTGGTCTACTTCGGGTGGATCGCGGGGGGGGACGAGGTGGAGGTCGACGAAGGTCCCCGGATTCGGGCGGACCATATCGGGCAGGCCCCGCAGTTTCGGGAGTACACCGAAGAAGAGCGGATGAGGGCTGTTGATCAGGTGGTGTTGGAGCAGGCGTTGGTGATCTCCCGGGCCGACGGTCAGGCGGCGCTGGAGCAGGAAGAGCAGGAGCAGCGGGGAGGCCGACCATCATCGGGGCAGGAGCGAACGGAGGGGGCCCCGGCGATGCCCCGCATCGATCCCGATCAGTTCCGACGGCGCGAGGAGGACCTCCAGGGGACCCGGGCCGGCGATGACGAAGAGCGTCGGGTCGGGGGGCGGTTCCAACAGTCCGGGATGGTCGGGTCCGGTGGCCAGGCCGAGGAGCGTACCGGCGGAGGAGGCATCGCCCGAGCCGACGAGGAGTTCGAAGACGAGCGGTTGCAGGCCATGGCGGCGCTTCAGACCGACACCCAGCGAGGGGTCTACAACCCTCGCGATGAGTTTGATGAGCTCGTGGGGACCCGGGACCGCCTGTCGAACTCCGACATCGCGCAGGGGATGCAGAACGTGATGGCCAGCGTGGCGTCCTGTCGGGAGCGCCATATTCTGCGCGGTGGAACCCTGGATCACGACAGGGTCGACGTGACCCTCCAGATCGAGACCACGGGGCATGTAGAGGCGATGGCCATGTCGCCGTCGGCGCTGGAGAACACCGATTTTGGTCGGTGCATGGCCTCCCATATTCGGCGGTGGAGGTTCCCGCCATTTCAGGAGGGGCCTATCGAGGTCCAGACGCCGTTCCTCCTGCAGGAGTAGAACGCCGCTACCATCCCGTCTACGGGTCGTCAGTGTCTGCTGGGAAGGGGAGGAGCTCGAGGTCGACCAGTGCAGCGTCGTAGTCGATGGACTCTGCCAGGGTCCGGGCCCGATCTCTCCAGTGGATGGCTCGCTCCAGGTCGTCGGCCTTCAGGAGGTCTTCTGCGATCTCGAGGCAGCACTCTACAACGACTTCGTCGGGGATCTCATCGTCGTCGAGGAGGGTCTCGTAGGCCTGGTGGGCCTCTTCAAAGTGTCGAGCTTCCAGGAGGAGGCGGGCATCCAACCAGGGAAGGGCCTTGGCCATCTCGGGGAAGGCGGTCTCCAGGGCGTCGCGGTAGGGCTGGGCGGCGTCGGTGCCGTCGGTGGCGGCCCGGCGGCGGGCGGCGTCGGCGAAGATCTCCTGGTAGAGGAGGGCCGGATGTTCACGGGGATCCTGGATCACTTGATCGAGCCAGTGAAAGTATTGCTCCTGGTCGCCGAAGTGGAGGTGCCGGCGAGCGACGGCCCACCGGCAGAGGTCGTCGCCGTCTGGGAGGTCGTCGGCCAAGGCCTGGAGGGCCTCGGGGTCGGGAGCCCTTCGGATCGCTTCATGGCGGGCCAACTCGGAGGCTGAAATTACCTCAAACGCGTGATACTGGTAGCCGCACTCATCGTCGACGTACTCGGGATAGTCGTCGCCGATGGAGGGTGGAAAAGATTGTGGCATTGAGGAAACCCTATGGAGAGAGTGCTGCTCTTCCTGAAAGGCGTCTGCATGGGCGTCGCCGACATCATCCCCGGGGTGAGCGGCGGCACGTTGGCGTTGATTCTGGGGATCTATGCGGAGTTGGTCAACACCATCAAGGGGCTTCACCTGCGATGGCTGCCGCTGGTGGTGGCCTGGATTCGCCAGGGGTTTGATCGAGAGGCCGGACGAGCGGTCCTGCGGTCCTTCGAGGAGATGAACCTGGGGTTCTTGATCCTCCTGGGAGCTGGGATCGCCATGGCCATCGGCGCCGGCTCCATGGTGATCCCCACGCTCCTGGAGCGGTACCCCGAGGTGATGCGAGCGCTCTTCTTTGGGTTGATCCTGGCCAGCGTGGGGGTGCCGTTGCGGATGGTACCCAAGCGGGGCCGAAAGACGGTGACCATCGTGGTGACCATGGGGGTGCTGGGGGCCGGGGTGGGGTGGATCGCGACGGCACCGCATCGGATGTACGAGGGCTATGTGGAGTGGTCCGTGATCGAGGCCCAGGAGGGGGAGACCCTGAAGGACTTGAGCCGACGCGGACCCAGCGCCTGGCCGGGGGAGGCGGTGTACTGGGCCGCCGAGAACGAGGAGCTCCGGCAGGTGCTTCGGGAGGAGGCGGCGGCTCTGAACCTGCAGGCCCCCGATCCGGAGGCCGTGGCCGATCGCGAGGCTCTGCGGGAGCGGGAGAAGCTCTACGAAGATCTGGTGATCCCGGCGGGGACGCCGGTGCAGATTCCGCGGCCGGCCCTGTGGTTTGTTTTCCTGGCGGGGATGATCGCCATCTGCGCGATGATCCTGCCCGGGATCAGCGGATCCTATCTGCTCTTGATCATGGGGGCCTATTTCTTTCTGTTGAACGCGCTGAAGGCGGTGATCACCGGGCTCTTGGGGTTCACGTTGCCCATGTGGCCGGCGGTGTACGTAGCGCTCTTCATGACCGGGGCGGCGATCGGGATCTTGAGCTTTGCCCGAGTGATGAGCTTCTTGCTTCGCCGGTACCCGGCGGCGACGTTGGGGGCTCTGGTGGGCCTGATGCTGGGGTGCTTGAGGGGCATCTGGCCGTTTCGGGCGATGCAGGATGGGCGAGTCGTCAACGTGATGCCCGCCGCGATCGATGGTTTGACCGTCGCTGTCGTGGTGGCCGCCGTGACCGGGGGGGGCTTAGTGATCCTCTTGTCCCGGTTGGGAAGGGAGCGCGCTGTGGCGAGGTTGAAAGAAGGCCAGAGCCATTGATCCCTGGCCGGAGTTCCTCGACACTGTGAGGGACCATGGCCCCTGGCCCATGAGCGGACCAAGAGAAGGAAGACCATGCAGATCAGCGCCCGAACGATGTACGGCTTGAGAGCCCTGGTGACCCTGGCGGGGGCTCGAACGGACCAGCCGATGACGATTCAGAGTATCGCCGACGAGGAAGACCTGCCCGGGAAGTTTTTGGAAGGGATCATGGCGGATCTGAAACGAGGGGGCTTTGTGATCAGCAAGCGGGGCGCCAATGGCGGATACTTGCTCCGAAAGCCCGCCAGCGAGATCACGCTCTTGAGCGTGATCCGCCATCTCGAGGGCCCCGTGGCGCCCGTGGCCTACGAAGATCGGGTGGCCGGCGAGGAGGTCACGGATCGACAGGAGGCGTTCCGGCCTGTGTGGGAAGAGATCCGAGAGGCGACGATCCGGATCCTGGAGCGGTTTACGATCCAGTCCATCGCCGACTCGGTGCCTGAGTTGATGCTGGAGAACTTCTGCCCGGTCTACCAGATCTGAACTCAGGCACCGATCACTTCCGGCGGGTCAGAAGGACTCAGTTTCGATCAGCTCTCCGTCTTCATCGTAGTGAAACCGTCGGCCCCACTCGTGCTCGGTGTCGCCGTAGAGCAGGATGGCAGTCTTCTCTTTCAGAAGCCCCGAGGGGCCGAAGAGCCGGGAGAACCATCCCCGGGTCTGCAAGGTTCCCTCGGGAAGGAGGACCGGACGGCCCAGCCTGGGAATCTGCTGATCTCGTGCGTCCGTGACTCGGACCGCCAGTTCTGTGGCCCGTCCCTCGTCGTCAAACGTCCACTCTTGTCGGCTGAACACCTCGTCGTCATCGACCAACTCGCGGACCACAAGCCGTCCGTGGGAGTCGTGCTCGAAGAATATGGAGCGCTCGTATTCATCTTCTCCCGGGGAGAGCCTCACCCAATCTTCGACCAGTTGCTGTCCTGAGAAGGTCCGGGCTCGCAGCATCGAGAAGTGGTCATCCACATAGTAGATCTCTCCGGCGCTCTCAAAGTGGACCTCCTCGGAGACCATCCGTTGTGCCGAATCGTAGTCCAGCGTGGTCTCGAAGACACCGTTGACCCACATCGCCCCGGGCCAGATGAAGCCGGCCCCATCGTGGCCAAACCACTGCTCGATCCCGGAGGTGTAGTACATTCCGCGGCCTTGATACACGAAAGCGATCGTGAAGTGGTCGCTGTGGATCTGGCCGGGCCAGCCGATGTGGTAGGCGTTCTCATCCATGGGATACCCGTGACTCACGGTCACAGGCGGTTGCATACATTCCCGCTCGTGATCGGCGACGAAGAGAGAGCCCTCGAAGGGGTCTGGTCCATAGCCTGCGTACCACACGTCGAGCTGCAGGGACTCGTAGGTGTCGATCCCGGTTCGGATGTTCTCGGTGGCGTTCACCCAGTTCGACCGGGAGAGCAAACGTCCGTCCTGATCCCATTGCCAGGACTGCCGCTGGCGGAGGTCGCCGTGGAACCTGCGCTCGATTTCCACGGGCTGTCCGCTCTCGTACCGGTACTCGACCTCCCAACTTGGATCCTCGGGCGCGCCGGCCATGGCTCGCACCAGTCGGTCGTCCTCGTACTCCCAGTGGATCTCGGACACGGAGGCTCCCCTGTACTGGCGGCGAAGCACGAGGTGTTCTCCCTCGAAGGTCTGAAGTACCTGGTAGGTCTCGACCCCTCCGGAGGTACTCCCGCTGGTGTACTCCACCATTTGCTCCTGGTCATCGAAATACCAGGTGCTCACGAATTCATCGGGGGAGTATTGAATGGGCCTCTTCACCGTGACCTCTTGGATTCGGTCTCCGTCGAGGGTCCACCGGATGAGTCGCCCGTGAACGGTGGAGCGGGTGTCCCAGACCACTTCGTCCGGGGAGCACGTCAAGAGGTCTTCCCCGTCGAGCTCGACGGTCTCTCCAGGAGGGCCGCAGTTCTCCAGGAGGTCATCGCTTAGCTCCAGCACTCGTACGTTCGAGGGGTTCGCTCGTGGCATACAGAGGCTCGAGTAGAGCGCCTCGCCACCAGGCTCAAAAGGCCCAGGTTGCTCACCAGGCCCGGGTTGCTCTGCCGGTCCGGGCTGCTCTCCCGGTCCGTGTTGCTCCCCTGGCTCGGCCTGATTTTCAGCGACCTCCCACTCGGGGCTGCCTGGACTGTTTGTTGACTCACCGCTGGGTCCCTCCCAGCCTCCGCAGCCCACTAGCAGCACGCTGGCCAGCACGCTCGCCACTTTCAGATCGTTGTTCTTTCGCATCGCACGCATCTCCGTGTTCGGTTGGCACCATCGGTCCATGGAGAAGACACTAGCGACCGCCGAAAGGAGATAAAATTTGAATAAACTTCACGATGTATTCAAACAAAATGTACGATCTTTAATCGTAGCCCAAGAGGAGCGCGGGAGACCTGAGCTCAGAAGTCGGGCTGCTCAAGGTAGTCGCGGCGGACGTTCTGCCCGACGTAGATGCCGTCGTCGAAGCCCTCGTAGATGCGCAGATAGATGTGGAGAAACCGGAGGACTTTCTTTGCGTACTCCCGTGACTCGTTGAAGGGGATCTCCTCGATGAACTCGTCCAGGGGGATCTGGTGGCCCCGGTTGTCGAGCCACCCACCGACCCGGTGAGGACCGCCGTTGTAGCCGGCGAAGGCCAGGAGCTCCTGGCCGTGGAATTTCTGGACCAGGCGGCTGAAGTAGAAGATGCCCTGCTCGATGGAGTGATCCTCTTCGAGGAGGTCGAAGGGGCCGAAGTCCTCGCTGCCGAAGAGGGCGGCGATCTTCAGGCCCGTGCGGGGGATCACCTGGAGGAGGCCTTTGGCGTTGGCGATGCTCAGGGAGTCGGGGTTGAAGGAGCTCTCCACGAGCATCAGCGCCCAGATCATGTAGGGGTTGATGTTGTGTTCTTGGGCCAGGGGGATGACCTTCTCGGGGAAGGCACGAGGGTAGGCCATGGCCCAGAACCGGCGGGCGTCGCCGGTGGGGCCCTGGCGGAGCCACCAGGTGTTCCCAAGGGCGTGTCGGCGGACCAGGTGGTAGTCGCCGACCTCCTGGAGAGCGTGGACCAGGATGGGTTCGATCTCGCGACGGTGGTCGAAGATCTGTTGCTGTCTGGCCAGGAGAGCCTCTCGGCCGGCGCGGTCTTCGGGGACCGGGAAGCGACGCTCGTCGCTGGACATTCCCCAGAGCTCGGCCCGTTGGGCGCGTCGACGGTTGTCGATGAAGTAGGCCCATCGTCGATGGGGGAGCTCATGAGGGGAGCGAGCGGCTCGAGAGCGAGAGGAGAGGGCTCGGAACTCCAGGGAGACGTCTCGGATCACCCGTCGCGCCTCGGTGTTCCAGTTGGCCATGTAGAGCCACTGGGAGCGCTCGAGGCTGGGGAAGAGATCGCCGGCGAGGTCTACGGCCTCTTGGAGGCCGCCGATGTGGGTCTCGTCATCGTAGGCGGTCCATCGCCTGGGGACAGGACCGATCATCTCGCCGCGTTCGAAGTTGACGAAAGCCAGGTCGGAGTTGCGGCGACCATCCCAGTAGATGCGGGCGTCCGTGGTGTAGTTGATCGGCGGGACGTTGTTCTCAGGGAAATGGACACCGGCGCGGGGGATCCGGGCCTGAGGGCCGTCGGGGCGGTCGAGGCCGGCGACGGGGACGTCATCGTGGTCGTCTTGATAGGCGGGGTAGGCGAACCGAAGCGCCTGGTCGCTGAAGGGGCGGAGCACGGCCTGCGCGAAGCCCTCCTCGGGTTCGGCGATGAACCGCCACCGCTGAACGCAGGCATCATCACCTTCGCAGAACCGTTGGAGGTCCTCCACGGTCAGGCTGGCGAGCGTGGGAACCGAGGTCTCGTCGACGGGCTGCACGGGCTGAGCCCGGGGGTCGCCGTCGGAGGGAGGGCTCTCGGAGAGGGCGGCGGTGGGTTCGAAGGCTCGGAGGGCGTCGTCGGTGAGGAGATCGGTCTCCACGAGCTGAAGGCCGTCCATGGAGAGGCGCTGGTGGAGGTCGAGGATCCGGTTGCTGGCCTGAATGCCGTAGTAGCTGTTGCGGTTGGTGGTCTGGAGTTCCCGGAAGAGATCATAGGCTTCATCGTGGTTCCCGGCGCGCTCCAGGGAGCGAGCGGCCCAGTAGAGGTACTTTGCCCGGGTCTCCCCGCGGGAGCGAGAAGCCAGAGCCCGGAGGTTATTGTAGGCATCTTCGAAGCGGCCGGTCTTGTAGAGGAGGTAGGAGTAGTGCCAGCCCCGTTTCTGAGCCGCCGTGAAGTAGGAGTCGTAGAGTTGGAACGCCTGCTCGTACTCGCCGTGGCGCTCGTGGTGGTAGGCGATCTCTTGCAGGCGGGTGCGACGTGGGGAGTTTCGGTGGAAGTATTCGAGGGCGGCGATGGCCTCGTCGTGGCGACCCTGGCGGGCCAGGGCGAAGCTGTGAAACCGATAGAGGGTGCGTTCGCCAAATCCCCGGCGATGACCGGCCTCGAAGATCTCCCGGGCCTGTTCGAAGTAGTCCGAGGCCAGCTCGAAGTCGTGGCTGTTGTATGCATTCATGGCGAGCTGCTGGAGGATTCGGTTCTCCAGCTCGGAGTTGCCCTCGGGGGTGGCCACGTCGTCTCGAAGCTCCGTGAGGAGATCGTGGGCCAGGGGCCAGAACTTATCGACGCTCAACTGGCGGTACTTGTCGAACCGTCGCTGCGGTGAGATCGGTGGGGGCTCGTGGCCATCGGCCGAGAGTTGGCGGAGTCGATCGAGGGAAGCCTGGCCCTCGCGCTTGTAGGGGAATTCGAAGTGGGCGAGCTGGTGGGCGGCGGCGGCTTCGCCGGGGCGCTCCAGGGCTTCCAGAGTGATGCCGATCTCGTGGAGGACCCGATGGCGTCGAGGATAGTCGGGGAAGGTCCGGGCGTTCTCCTGCAGGAGGGGGAGGGCCTCCTCCCACCGCTCGGCCTGCACCAGGGCCCGGGCCCTTCGGGCGTGAGCTCGCCAGTGAAGGGGGCTGGTCTCCTGGTCGTAGATCGCCGCGAAGGCCTCGGCGGCGTCGTCGTGGCGATCGATGGCGGCCAGGGAGTTTCCGCGAATCCAGTTGGCGTAGTCCTCGACGGGGATCTCGCCCTCGATGGCGTCGAGGCGTTGAAGGGCGTCTTCGTGGCGCTCCTGGAGGGAGAGCAGGTAGGCGTGGTGGAACCGGGCGAGATCGCGCTCCGAGACCTCCTCGAGGCACTCTTGATCGAGGAGAGTGGCCAGGAGGGCGTCGGTCTCGTCCAGTCGCTGGTAGTAGTGAAGCTGTCTGGCCCGTTCTAGACCTTCAGCCCCGAGGGCGCACTGGCTGGCCGTGGTGGCCGCTTGTGTGGAGGCGTGGATCTGAGCCCGGGCCAGGGCCACAAGGGAGGCCGTAGGGGCCTCCAGGGCTCCCAGGTCAGCGGCGGGGAGCCCCGCCTGAGGGGCGGGCATCCCCGGGGTCACCAGGGGTAGGACCAGCGCCACCGTGGCGGCGCAGGACAGAAATCCCGCAGCGGTCCATCCTGCCAAGCGTGCTCTCATGATCGGGGCCTCCGGTTCGTGTTTCTCGCCCACGGATCCGCGGGTTCCACTCTCGAACGTAATAGCCCGCCATGGGGATGGCGAGTTTTTCGGGTGCTCGGTTGAGGGAAACTCCGCTACCAGAAAGGATAACATAAATCGGGGGGCGATTTCATCCCCGGCGGGTCGCGAATCGATCTCATGGGAGCCCGAGAAGTTGAGGGATCCCCGAATACGATTATGATGTCCTCCGATGACGCCCTCTGGAGTACATGAATGAATCCCGCCCTCGAAGAAAAGATCGTGGCCATCAAGCAGGTGGTGGCCGAGTTCTTTGAGAGGCCCTGGGAGGACCGCACCCGCAAGGAGAAGTTGAGTCACGGGGTACTGGCACTGGCCTTCCTGACCACGCGGGAGGTGATCCGAGATCGGGGGCCCCTGATGGCTGCGGGCCTGGCGTTCTTCACGGTCCTGGCGGTGGTCCCCTTGTTGAGCGTGGCCGCGTCGTTGATGACGGCCTTCGGGCTCCTGGACGTGCAGTCCGGTCTCTACGAGACGATTCAGCAGCTCTTCCCCGACGCCGCGTCGGGGGTGGCGACCTATCTGGAGGAGGCGGCGACGGCCAGTGCCGGAGCCGTGGGGGGGATCGGGGCGATCTCATTGCTGGTGATCGGTCTGGTGTTATTCAACGCCATCGAGCACACGATGACCCGGATCTGGCGAGGGGCCCATGATCGGTCGGTGATGATGAAGATGCTCACCTTCTATGCGGTGATCAGCTTCGGGCCCGTGTTGTTGGCGCTCTCTGTGGTGCAGACGGCGAGCGCCCAGATCTATCTGGCCCGCCTGGGGTTGGACGTCTCTTTTGTGGGGACTCTGCTGCCCCTGCTCTATGCCCTGACGGCGTTCGTGCTCTTGTACAAGATCGTTCCCAACGCCAACGTGAGTTGGTTGGCGGCTCTTGTGGGGGCGGCGTTCTCGGCGGTGGTCTTCGAGATCGCTAAGTGGGGGTTCAACCTCTATGTGTCCCAGCTGCTGATGCAGACCTACGACCGGGTGTACGGGACGTTGGCGTTGATCCCGATCGGGCTGCTCTGGATGTACATCGTGTGGCTTGTGGTGCTGATCGGGGCGGAGCTCTCGTTCTCCTTCCAGAACCTGTCGTCCTTGATGAAGGAGGAGGCCCGGAAGCTGCGGCGTCGGGCGGGACTGGACGTGTCGCCGGACGTCATGGTCGTGATGTCTGTGCTGGCCCGGGTGTTGGCGTCCTTCGAAGACGCCGAGGGGCCCGTGGGGGTGGATGCGCTGGCGGTCTCGACGGGGCTGCCACAAGGGGCCGTCGAGGAGTTAGTCGCCGGGCTCATGAGCGAGGGCGTGCTACTGCGCGCCGAGGGCGGTGGTTATCTGCCGGCGAGTCCCGGGGAGAAGATCGATCTCGAGGAGGTCCACCGGGTGTTTTGGAAACCGCCGAGGGCAGAGCCAGGCTCGGCGCTCCAAGGGCTCATGGATGCTTACTTCGAGCACTCCCAGGAGTTCTTTCGGGATCGAACGGGGTCGAGTCTGGTTGGAGGGAGCTCGACGGATCAGGACTGAAGTTCGGAGATCCGGTCTTTGAGCGCGAGCTTTCGCTTCTTGATGATCTGAACCTCGAAGCGCTCTTCGGGAGAGAGATGGCGGTGCTTGCCGAGCTCCTGCAGGCGAGTTTTGAGCTGCCGATGGGTCTCGGTGAGCTCGTCGATGGAGTCGGTGGCGAGGAATCGCGGGGGATGACATGGTGACCTCCGTACAAAACCGTCAGGGTGAGGATGCCATTTGTGGGGCCTGGGTGCAACTGAGTCGGATATGGATGGGTGCGGTTCTGAAACGTCGGGATAATGTGCCGGATCGAGGGCGGTCAACGAAGGCTCCGCCGGGAGCCAGTGCGTGAGCAGAAGGCCCGTGGAGCCGACCCCCTTCCAGGGGTGCGCGCGCAAGCGCGCGTGGGGTCGCTGGGGCCGCCCGTGCGGTCAACGAAGGCAAGGGGAACACGCCCCGTGGGGAGGTTCCGCGCCGCCCCCGATCGTCGCGGGCGGATCCGATCGGGCGCTCAACGAAGGCGACTACGCGCGCTGACGCGCGTACCCCTGGGAGGGGGTCTGCTCCACGGGCTTTCTGGTCAGGCAGGGGCTCGCGGGGGGGCTTCGTTGAGCGGCGGGGCGGAGCTTTGCTCCTGCCCGGTGGTGAGTTGATGCGCACGGGCAGGTTCTCTCGGGTCTTCGATCCGGCGGGTCTCTTGACGGAAGAGAGCGATGTCGTGCTCCACGGTGATCAGGAGTACGAGTCGGGCCGTCGGTACATCTATGATGCGGACGGAGAGCTCCTGGAGTTGGAGTACTTCTGAGGGGAGCAACGCCGCGGGCCGAAGGGATTGACATTGGGGGGCCCTTCGGCTATCAATCCGCGGTTGTTGTGACCCGTTTCACGGCGATTCTGTCGTGTTCCGTTCATAGAGGAAGAGATCATGGCGAAGAAAAAGGCGAAAATCGCGAGTAAGAAGAAAGGCCGTCCCCAGACCCGGAACTGCCCGGTCTGTGAGACCGAGATGCAGATGACCCGGGTGATGCGATACACCGACGGGCCGGGAGGAATGGTGTGGGTTTGTGAGAACGAGTCCTGCCTGGCCGTGGTGAGCAAGCACGGTGTACACCTGGGGAGCCTGCTGGACGCAGCGGCCTGAGGCCGTCGTCGCCAGAGTGAAGAGCCCGCCACCGAGCGGGCTTTTTCATTTGCGCAGAGGACGTGGCTCGGGGGAATGATCTTGATTAGAGCGCCCGTTCTGGACAAGGATCAGGGTCTATGGTGACCGCTCGAGGAGCAGAAGCATGAAGATGAAGAGTAGGATGGGCCTGGTGGCCGCCACCGTGCTGGTGGCGTTCTTCACGGCGGAGGTGGCCTGGGCCCAGGGGGGAGCGGTTCGCTACTCCTACGAAGAGGTGCGGGTGGCCGGAGATCGGGAGTTCGTGCTGGTGCCCGTGGCGGAGGGGACGATCCGTGGCGAGGTGAACACCCAGATGGTGGAGCAGACCTTCGAGCGGCTGCGCCAGGCCAAGCGGTCCACCTACGGCAACTCCTACGCCAACGTCCGAGGGCAGCTGCCGAACCGGGCCACCGTCGAGGTGCATATCGCGGCCAACGCTCGCAGCTATGCGCCGATCATTATCGCTGAGTCGGTGTACACCCTGACGGAGATGGGGATCCCGGAGGTTCATTTCCCGGGGGTTGTGGAGGGCGGGTTGACCCGGGCCGACGTCCCGTTCGCGGCGTACAGCCTGACGGTGCCCCTGTGGAAGGTGGTGCCGCCGGGACCGTTGACGACAGCCCAGGTGCGGATGCCCGACGATACGCTGGTGCCGGTCTCGGAGGTACAGGCCCAGTGGCGAAGCGATCGAGCTACCCTGGTAGACGGGGTGTACTCCTATCTGGAGTCCGGGGTGGAGCACACGGTTCGGTCCGTGCTCCGGGTGCTGCCGGAACTCGGGGAGCTTCAGGTCGCGAAGGTGACGCCACTTCTGACCCACTCCTCGGCGCGGGTGCGTCAGGAAGCGCTGGGAGCGCTGGAGGGCCAGGAGAACAACGGCGACGTGCTCCAGGGGGTGGCGGCGGCGCTGGCAGAGGAGTCGAACCAGACCCTGGCCAAGAGCATGGCGGAGTTTTTGGGGAGCTCCCGGGACGCTCAATACCGGGTGCTGCAGCCGATGCATCTCGTAGATCACGGGAGCGATGAAGAGGCCCAGGCGGCGGTGACGGCGCTCCAGCAGTTCGGGGAAGACGCCCGGGCCGTGGAGAAGCTCAGCGAGGCGTTGCGCGACGAGCGAGACGCCGTGGCGACGGCAGCCGCGGAGTCCCTGGAGGCTCTGGGGAGCCATGAGCCGCGGGTGGCGGCCCTGGGCGACGGCGACGTCGATGGGGCGGTGCGCTTGCAGATGGCCCAGGATTTGGCCGGGGACGGGAAGCCTGCAGCGGTTCGGCTGGCGGGCTATCAGTATATCGCGTCGAATCGGTCCGAGGGTCACGCCAACCAGGCCATCGCGGCGATGGCGACCTTGCCGATCCCCGCAGCCCGAGAGGCCGTGGAGGTCTTCTTGACCTCCGACTCCCGGGGCCAACGGCTGGCCGCGGCGGCGGCGCTGCGAGAGCGCGGCGACATCGAGGCGGCGCCGGCGTTGCTCTCGGCGTCGGAGAGTCAGCCCGAGACTCAGCTGCTGCGAGACGCCGCCTATCAGTTGATGGTGGCCCAGCCCTGGGAGACCATCCTGGAGCAGACCCGGGCCAGCTCGGTGGCGGTCCAAGAACTCGCCTACCAGGCCGTGGGAGAGCGGGGTTCCGCCCAGGGCGGTAACGACGTGCTGTCGACGATTCAAACCGGGGCGAGCCATCGGTCGGCGGCGATCCGGGGGGCGTCGGCGCTGGCGTTGGGAGAGCTGGGGACCGACCCGGCTCTGGAGGTGCTCAGCGGGATGACCGGGGACTCCAGCGCCGAGGTGCGACGAAAGGTGGCGTTGGCGCTGGGGAGTTTTTCTGACGCCCACGCCGACACATTGGAGGGATACCTCGACGACGGCGATCCCGGGGTGGTGGCTGCCTCCATTGACGCCATGGAGCAGCGGGAGGACGCCCGGGCGGCGGAGCGGATCCGAGGAATGGTGGGCCACGACAACCACCTGATTCGGGGGAGCGCGATCCGAGCGGCCACGACTTTCCTGGATCGCGACAACGAGGCCGCCGTGCGCCAGCATCTGGCCACCTTGAGCGGCGCCGTCAACGACTCCCAGCAGCACGTGCGGTTGATCGCGCTGGCCCAGTTGGGTCGGTTCGAGAGCCAGTTGGCGGTGACCAACATCGCCCTGCAGGTGGGCGCGGAAGACACGGAGCTGCGGATCGCGGCGATTCGGGCCTTGGCGGACACCGGGCATAGCAGCGCTCGGCCACTTCTGACGTCGGCGCTGGGAGATCCCGAGCCCGAGGTGCGGCGGGAGGCGATCGAGTCTTTGACCCGGCTGCAGGGCGCGGCGGCCCGGGGGGAGCTGGAGCAGCGACTGGAGCGGGAGCGAGATCCGGAGGTCCAAGAGTTCTTGCGGACCAAACTTCAGCAGATCTGATGAGGTGTGCGTGAATCCAGGGATGGTCGGCGCGACAGGGACGCTCCTCCTGATTATGGCTTGTTCTGTGATCATCGGTTGTGATCGGGGCGGGCCGGTCACCACGCCGGAGCGGACCGCCGGGGCCGGTGGGTCCGGCGGCGAGTCCGAGAGCGCTCCGGAGTGTCACAGGGATCACCACTGTGATCGGTATCTTCGCTGTATCGAGGGAGAGTGCGCCGTGCCGCCAGCGATCACAGGAGAAGTGACGGAGTCGACGCCTCGAGCCACCTTCAACTCCCCTGACGGGGAGGAGCTGGCGAGCTTCTATCTGGAGCTGGCCGTCAGCCGCCAGGAGCAGAGGCGGGGGTTGATGTATCGGGAGGAAATGCGCGATGACTGGGGTATGCTCTTTATCTACCCCAGCGATCGGGAGCTGAGCTTCTGGATGCGAAACACCCTGATCGAGCTGGACATGATCTTTATCGACGGCGAAGGCGTCGTGGTGGGGATCGTGGAGAGGGCCGAGCCGCTGACGGAGACCCCACGAAGCGTCGATGGGTTGTCGCGGTACGTCCTGGAGATCAATGGAGGCCTGGCCGGGGAGGTCGGGATTCAAGCCGGATCGAGGATGAAGCTCTTTGATGTGGACCCGACTCATCAGCCGACTGCCCAATGAGAAGTACCCGCGGGCGGTGATCGCGGCCCACGGGCTGGTGATCGCCGTAGCTGTGGCGCTCTCCTTCGTGCCGCTCTTGAACCTTTTGGGGTACGAATCGGCGGCGATCTTCGGGGTGGTCGGGGGCGTTCTGGCGCTGGTCTTGACCGTCTTCGCCGTGACCTCCGGGGCCGTGGAGGCGCCCCTCTCCGAGGAGCGGAACCGGGGTCCTTCGGGGGACTTCGGGCGCCTGGCGCTGATCCACCTCTCCCTACTGGTGGGGCCCCTGTTGGTGTTGAGCCTGAACGGGTTTCGGGTGCCCAACTGCGATTGGGTGGCGGGGTTTCTGTTCTGGGGGCTGATCCCGCTCTTCGCCGTGTTGGTGGGTCAGGCCTGTGGGTGGGTGGCGGCGACGGCGCTGGCCGGGAAGCCTCGGCGGATCTGGGTGTTGGCCCTGGCGATCCCCCTCTTGGATACGGCGGTGCTCCTCGGGCATCTTGCGCTGGGGCCGTCGATCGTGGGCCACCACATGTGGATGGGGTATTTCGGGGGGTCGATCTACGACGAGGCACTGGGAGTGCCTATGAGCCTGGTGGTGCTCCGGGGGATTCACGCCCTGGCGGTGGTGGTGATCGTGGCCGGGTTGGAGGCGACCTTCCGGATCCGTCGGGGGCAGCACTTCGGGTGGCAGGTGGCGCTGACGGTGGGAGCGGCGATCCTGCTGGTGGTCAGCTTCGCTCACCGACAAGAGGCGGGGCTGTACATCGATCGGGGCTACGTGCAGGCCCAGCTGGGCGGGGAGGTGGAGACGGAGCACTTCGTGATCTACTACCCGGAGGCCATGGGGTACGGGGGGAATCTGGAGGGCCTGATCGAGGATCACGAGTTTCGATACCACCAGATGCGAGAGTTCTTCGGCACCGATCCGGTGGCGGAGAGAGGGGAGAAGCTGAAGAGCTTCGTGTACCCCAACCGGGACGCCAAAGGGCGGCTGATGGGGGGCCGGGACACGATGGTGGCTAAGATCTGGCTGGGAGAGATGCATATTCTGTGGAGCGGAACGGGAGATCGGATGCTGGCCCACGAGCTGGCTCACCTGTTCACGGCGCCCTTTGGGCGAGGGCCGCTTAAGTTGAGTATGCAGGGGTTGGTGGGGGTAAATATGGGGCTCGTGGAGGGGATCGCCTCGGCGGCGGAGTGGTCGGCGGAGGACTTCACCCCCCATGAGGCGTCGGCGGCGATGCGGCGGCTGGGGATCGGTCCCGACCTGCGAACGATCCTCGGGGTGGGAGGGTTCTGGACGGAGGCGTCGGGGCCGGCGTACACGGCGATGGGCTCCTTCGTGCGGTATCTCGTGGATCATTGGGGGATGGACACCTTTCAGGTGGCCTACGGAGACGGCGACTTTCATGGGGCCTACGGGCGACCCGTGGAGGAGCTGATCGCGGAGTGGGAGGAGTTTTTGGACCGGATCGAGCTGACGGAGCGCCAGGAGGAGGTAGCCCGGTTCCGGTTTGATCGGCCGAGCATCTTCGGGAAGGTCTGCGCCAGGGCCCTGGCGGAGCGGCGCCTGACGGCGCGGCGAGCTTCCCGGGCCGGGCTCTTGAGCCGGGCGGCGTCGGCTTATGAGCACGTGCTCGCTGACGACCCTCAGGACGTCGCGGTGAGGTTGGAGTACGGACGGCTGCTGCGGCGCATGGAGCGGGGAGAGGAAGCCCTCTCGATCGCTCTGGAGCCCCCTGAGGGGATCTCTCTGGTCCAGCGAGCCCAATTCCTGGAGCTCGCCGGGGATCTCCACTGGCAGGCGGGATCGGAGGTCGAGGCGCGCCGGGTCTACCAGGAGGCGTTGGGGCTGGGGGTGCCCGTCGCTCAGGAGCGCAATCTGGTGATGAAGAGCCGATTGGTCGGCGATGACGGGGGAGGGGCCGCCCGGGAGCTCCTGGTGGACGGGGTGGACGGGGTTCGGGCGATGTATCTGTTGACCCGATGGCGACGGGAGGAGCCCCATCGTTCGGAAGCGGCCTATCTTCTGGGGCGCCGGCTGTGGGCCGGGAGGCACTACGAGGAGGCCCGGGAGCATCTGGAGGACGCCGCCGGCGCCATGGGGGTCGAAGTTCTGGACGCCGAGGCGTGGCTAATGCTAGGTCACAGCTACTACGAGGCGGGCGAGCCGACGCTGGCCCGAGAGATCTTTGAAGATCTGGCCCTCTCGGAGATCACGAGATACCGTGAGGCCGCCCGGTTGTGGTTGAAGCGTCTGGACTGGTCCGAGTCCCTGGAAGATGGCGAGGAATAGGAACTCGACGAGGCCCGGTTTGTCACTCCCGTAGGCTTGGGACGGCGACGACACGTGAAGGAGCAAAGCATGCCGATCAGGATGAGCGCGTTGGGGTTGTTGGTGATGGTGGGGTTGATGTTGACGGCCTGTGGGTCAGGTCACCTGAGATCCGACGATCTCTACCCCGACGACCGGGACTTCCGGATCGACGCCGAGGCCGAGATCGTGGACACCACGGAGGCCCGAGAGGTGCTCAACGTCCTCTACCAGTACCGTCAGGCGCTGGTGAGCAAGGACTTTGGGACCCTGACGCGGCTGGTGTCCGACGAATACTACGACAACGCCGGGACGACCCAGACCACGGCGGACGACTGGACCCGGTCGGACCTGGAGAGCGTCTTCGAGCTGATGGCTCAACACGCCGAGGAGATCCGGTATCGGGTGTTGGTCAAGGACCTGCAGGTCGACGGCAACCAGGCTCATATCGACTTCGAGTTTGAGTACTCCTTTCGATTCCGGGTCGGCGACGTAGAAGAGCTGGACGCCGGTCGGGACGTCAACCGAATGGAACTGGCTCGGGAAGGGGATCGCTGGCGGATCATCGGCGGGATGTAATCGTGACCCTACGTGCGCCCAGGAGAGCAGGCCCGGCCCTGGTGGCGTCGATCTCTGCGGTGGTGTTTTCGTTGTGCGCAGGGGGGCTGAGCGCTCAGGAGAGCGCCTCGGAGCTCTGGGACGCCGGGCGGTGGTCCGAGGCGTCCCGGCAGGCTCTGGATCGGGACGACGCTGACTCGGTGCGAATGCGGGCGCGGTTTGCCTTTCTGCGTGGCGAGGATGACGACGCGGCCCGGTTCTTGGTGGCCGCCGTCGACGCCGGCGGGCGGCCAGAGGTGGTCCGCAGGGCCCGTCGAGATCGAGCGGTGTTGCGGTGGTTTCGGGGAGAGCGAGACGAAGCGGTGGCGGAGCTGCGGGAGCTCTTGGCTGAGGCGCCCCAGGAGGTGGAGACCCGGTTCTGGCTGGGCTCGTTTCTGATCGACGATGGCGAGGAGGACGAGGGACGAGGGATCCTGGAGGCCCCGGCGCGGCGGTTCAACGACGGGTTGATCACCGACGCCGAAGAGCTGGTGTGGTTGGGGCGGTCTATGGCCGCGGCCGGTCGCCCTCGGGACGCCAACCGGGCCTATCGAGCGGTTCTGCGGGACGATGAGGACCACCTGGAGGCGAACCTGCGGTTCGGGGAGTTGATGTGGAGCCACTACAACACCGCCGAGGCCGAAGGGGCCTTCGAGAAGGTCTTGGAGCGGCACGGGGATCACCCGGAGGCATTGGCGGGGATGGCACGGATCGAGTTCTATCGGAGCGGCCGGTTTGCCCGGTCCATGGAACTCGTGGATCAGGCTCTGGGTGCCTACCCCGGCGATCCCGTGGCCAAGGCTACCCGGGCGGAGCTCCTGATCGCCCAGGGGCGATGGGAGGAGGGGATGAGACAGGCCGACGACCTTCTGGAGCGGGCCCCCCTGGACACGGAGGGGCTCTCATTGCGGGCAGCGGCGACCTTTCTTCTGGGGCGCGATGGGGAGTTTCAAGCCACCCGGGAGCGGTTCGACGAGCGACGGGCGGGCCGGCCAGACCTCTTGAGCCGGACCGGGGAGGCGGCGGCGTTCAATCGGCGAAACTCAGCGGCGATCCGGTTCTTTGAAGAGGCCCTGGAGAGGGACGGTGAGCACGCTCCGTCGTTGACGGGGATCGGCATCGCCTTGACCCGGGTGGGAGAGGAGTCTCGAGGGCTGGGGTACCTGGAGGACGCCTTCGGAGTGGATCCGTACCACGTGCGGGTCTACAACATGCTCGAGTTCTACGATCGGGGTCTGCGAGATTATCTGACCATGGAGGTCGAGGGGTTTCGGCTGAGGGCCCACGTGGATCACTTCGATCTGATCCGAGAGCTCTCAGAGCCCCTGGTCGGCGAGGCCCTGGAGGACTTCGAGGAGCGGTACGGGATCGTGCTGCCGGCGTTGACGATGGAGGTCTACGCCGAGCGGGAGAGCTTCGCCGTACGGAGCGTGGGGCTGCCGAACGTGGATCCTCACGGGATCTGCTTCGGGCCGGTGATCCTGACCAGGAACCCCGCCGAGGGGGACTTCAACTGGTCGCTTGTGGTGTGGCACGAGCTGGCCCACTCCTTCCACCTGGCGCTCTCGGACTATCGGGTGCCGGCGTGGTTTACGGAGGGGCTGGCCGAGTACGAGACCTATCGGCGGGATCCGTCGTGGACGAGGTTCCACGACGTGGACATCGCTCGGCTGATCGCCCATGACCGGCTGTGGTCCATCGGGGAGCTCGACGAGGTGTTCATGACGGGCAGGGGTCTGGACGTGATCCTTGCCTATCAAGTGTCACTCCTGGTGATGATCTTCCTGGAGGAGACCCGGGGGTTTGACGCGATCGTGGAGATCTTGGAGGCCTACGGGGACCACCGGGAGACGGGAGAGGTCTTTGAGGTGGCTCTGGGGACCGACTTTTCCCGGCTCGAGGCGGAGTTTCGAGGGTGGCTCGAAGATCGCTACGCCGGACTCTTGACCCAGGTGTGGATCGACTGGCCCCGGGTGCAGCGGATGGCACAGGGGGAGGACGTGGAGCACGGCTCCCGTGGGGAGGCGGCGGCCTATCGGGCGCTCGTCGCGGTTCTTCAGGGGAACCGAGAGCAGGCCAGGCTGCAGATGGAGAACGCCCTGCGCCGTGGCGAGGAGGAGCCTGCGGTGTTGGTGGTCCTGGTTCACCTGCATCGGCTACTGGAGGAGGTCCAGGAGGGCCTGGAGTTGGGATGGCGAGCGTTGGGGCTGGGCGTGGAGGGCCTGGACCTGCGGCTCGACATGGTGCGCCTGTCGACGTTGGCTCAGGAGACGGAGCAAGCCTTTGTGCATGCTCTCTCGGGGGCGATGTTGGCCGAGGTCGACCCCGAGGCCTGGTCGACCCTGATGTCGGCGGCCGAGGCGGCCGGGGAGGAGAGGTTTGTCCGATGGGCTCGACGGGAGTACTTTGAGCGCCGCCCCCATGATCCGGGGTTGGCCCGGAGGATGGCGGTCGCCTATGAAGAGGTCGGTGACTACGATCGAGCTGTGGGCGCCGCCCGGCGGTGGACGGAGATCGCGGCGATGGACGCCGAGGCCCATCTGGCGTTGGCTCGTGGTGCAGTGAAGGCCCGGGAGGCCGGGGCCGCCCGGAGAGCCTTCTTGCGGGCCTCCCTGGCGTCGCCAGGGCGTCGGGAGGTGATCCTGCAGGAGGCCGCCCGGGCGATGGACGAGCTCGGCCAGGCGCAGTGGGCCGACGAGTTTCGCCAAATGGAGGCAGGCGGTGATGGGTCTTGAGGAGGTCAGCGAGGGGGAGCTCATTTCCCGGGCCCTCGAGGACGACTACGAGGCCTTTGAGGAGATCGTGGTCCGCCATCAGGACAAGGCCTATCGCCTGGCCTGGGGGTTGGTGAAGAACGACGCCGCCGCCCAGGACGTGGTGCAGGACGCCTTCCTGAACGTCTACCGAAAGCTCCACACCTTCGCCGGTGACGCTCGCCTCGGCACCTGGATCTACCGGGTAGTGGTGAACGCGGCCCTGATGCGGATTCGAAAGGAGCAGCGCCGGCGAGAGACCGGGTTCTCACCGGAAGCGCCGGAGCCCGAGGAGGGGGCGTTCGCGGTGCCTACTTCCTGGCGAGTGCAGGCCGATGTGGCAGCCGAGAACCAGGAGCTTCGGGAGCAGATCGTCGCGGCTATCGACGAGCTCGATCCCAAGTACCAGACCGTCTTTCTGCTGCGGGAGCTGGAGGGACTGAGCCTGAAAGAGATCGGTGAGGTCCTGGAGCTGAGCGAGGGAGCGGTGAAGACGAGGCTGCACCGGGCGCGGCTCTTCTTGCAGGCGTCCTTGGAACCCTATCTGGGGCGGAGCGAGAGCATCACTGACGTGGAGTAGCCGGGCGGGGTTGAGGTGGAAAGCCGGGTCGATCCGCTCTATCGTAGGTGGGGTTCGAGCAACGCGGACGTTTCGGGAGTCACGTGGCGATGAGTACATGGAAGACGATTGTCGGTGGGTTCATGGTGGTGTCAGCGCTCGCACTGATGGGGTGTATCGGGGACCCGGCGGAGTTCGTGGATGGCAGTCGAGCCTATCCCTGCGAGTCCGACGCTGAGGCGTACAGCGGTGGGGAAGGCACGGCGCGGGCTCCCTATGTGATCTGTTCCGAGGAGGACCTTCGCCGCCTGGCCGCGACTCGAGAGCATTGGGCCCTGGACTTCGGGCTGGGAGCCAACATCACGCTGACCGACCTCTGGGAGCCCATCGGTGATGAAGAGACACCCTTTTCCGGGGACTTCGATGGCGATGGACTCAGGATCTCGAATCTTCGAGTGGATACCACGGAGGCGGCGGGGCTTTTCGGGAACGTCACTGGACGGATCGATGCTCTGGGTCTTTGGGACCCTGAGATCAGTGGTGGGACCCGCGTGGGGGCGCTTGCTGGGACTCTCGGATCGGGTGGGAGGGTGACTAATGTGATCGTCGAGAACGCCGCGGTGAAAGCTGAAAACGTCGCAGGAGCCTTGGTTGGATGGAACGAGGGGGTCATTCGTGACTCCCACGTCCGCAGCTCTAACGTGGACGTTAACGGAGGCCCGACGCCCTCGGTTTGGGGGGACAGCGAAGTGAACCGGGTGGCGATTGCCGGAGGTCTTGTCGGCTTATCACTGTCGTGGACGAACACGGCGCTCATCGTCGACTCCTCGGCGGAGATCACCATGCAGGGACGGTCCGTCGGTATCGGTGGGCTTGTGGGAATGAACCGCGCGGAGATCCGTGGATCTTCCTCGTTCGGTGTGATCAACTCCAGTGGTTCCGTCGGCGAAGCGTTTCTATACGGGGGGCTGGTAGGTCTGAATGTGCGCGAGGGAAAGATCAGCGAGTCTTTCTCCAGAGCTGACCTTCTGACGAGCGCGGTGGCAGTGGGGGGACTGGTGGGAGGAAACGAGGGAACCATCATCAACTCCTACGCCGACGGAACGGTCGAAGGCAGCGACATTCATGGCGGGCTCGTCGGTGGGCATGGTGAGGACGGTGTGATCGAAGACTCCTTTGCCTATGGGGAGGTCAGAGACGCCGACGGAGCAGCGAATCTCTCCGGTGGGCTGTTAGGGGGGCCGCTGAACCCGGAGGAAGGGGCGGTGACTGGGCAGGTGAATGGGTCGTTCTTTAACAGCACCAGAAACCCGGGAGACACCCACATAGGGATACCCCTGAGTGAGGAAGAGTTTCGAAACCCTTCGCAGTTCGGGGACTGGGATCTTGACACGATCTGGTATCATAACGGTGCCACCCAAACGTATCCTCGGCTTCGATGGGAAGGGCAACGATAGGGCGCAGGGTGGAAGTGGGATAAGATTCGGATTATCCTGGTTCTACGGTCGGGGGGCGAACTCTGCCCTGGATGGTCGAAGATGAGACATACCTTTGAGTTGGTTGGTGCAGCGCTGGTCCTGATGGTCGCCGGTTGTATCGGGGATCCGGCAGATCTCTTGAATGGGGAGCAGAACCAGGTACCTGTGGATCCGGGGTGCACTGTCGATGGCGACGTGGTGGCGACGATCGCCGATGCCTATGAGTCGGGCTGTGCGGTGATCGAGGTCCCCGGTGGGTTCACCGCGGCGGTCTCCAGCGATGGGGTGGCGTTGCACGTGGATCGGAATGTGGAGATCCGGGGGGGCGGCGGCGGAGCGCGGGTTGGCGCTGACGGTCCCATGATGAACGTGAGCCAGGGGGCCACGGTTCGGCTCCGAAGCCTGGTGGTGGAGGCCAGCCCCGGGCTTGACCCCTTCGGGGAGCCCCTCGTGGAGGTGCATGGGGAGGTCCGGGTGGAGCAGACTCGGATTCAGGGAGTGAAGATGGACGGGGCGGCCGTGATTCACGTCGGGCCGTCGGGGAGGTTGGAGTTGGACGATGGGGCGCTCGTGAACCTGGAGCGATATGACTCGGGTCCGGCGGCGGTGGATTGCGATGGCGGTGAGTTCGAGGCCATCAACGACAGCCGTATCAGCGACAACCGGGCGGAGGTGACCGGTGGGCAGGGGTTGGAGTTGTATGGCGGCGTGATTCGGGCCGAAGGGTGCGAGGTGCACGTCAGTGATTCGGAGATGACGGGCAATAGCATCATGGTCACCGTGGATGAGTTCTCTGGTGCCAGCGATCACCTGTGGGGGTAGCCTCTACGCCCGGAGTTCGGTGGTGGAGATGTCCCGGGTCCGGCTTGTGGAGAATGAGATCGCGGTCGAGATCGACGAAGCCGGCGGCGTAGCGTTCGGGATGGATGTCCGGGGCGGGGCCCTTCATCTGGAGGACAGCGACCTCACGATGGAGGAGGTGACCATCGACGGCAACGAGATCGATGTATCCCTGGGATCAGGGCTTGTGAATCGCGGTGATGACGCGACGATCGCCGGGGTCGGGGGTGGTCTCAGCGCTCGGGGGACCGGGCGGATTCGGCTGCAGCGATCGACGGTGTCCGGCAATCAAGTGTTGGTCTCTGGCGGAGCCGAAGATTTGGATTCCTATGCTGGAGGGGGCGGGATCGTGATGGAGGCAGTGGAAGCGGATTCCCTGTTGGAGATGGAGAACTCTACGGTCAGCGGCAATCGTGTGGGCAAAGACGCGACTTGGACCGTCCCACCGTTCGCAGCCGGCGCGGGGGTACTGATCTTGGGGCCGGTAGAGACTTCTGAGCCGGTGGCTCGTCTTCGGTACGTGACGGTTGTGGAGAACCAGGGGCAGAATCTCGGCTTGGCTGAACGAGGAGGGTTCGGTCTGCACGTGGACGAGGCGCTGCGTCGTGGGCTCGAGGAAGGGCGGACAGGTCCTTTCGTGAGCCTGGTTGGAGCGCTCTTTTACGGGAACGGTCTTTTAGACTGTGGGGGGCACGCGGTCGTAACGTCGCTGCTGAACGATCCAGAGCAGGGGACAGGCTATGTGATCCGAACCAACCTGGTGCCGAACGCATGCGAGAGCTGGCTGTCCGACGATGATGCCTTCTTCATGGTCGGGGCGAACCTGGATCTCGGTGGACTAGAGGACAACGGAGGGACCACGAAGACCCACATGCCAAGCACGGAGAGTCTCTTTAGTTTTTTCTTCGTCGGGAATCGTGTAGACGCGGTCAACGAGCTACAGCCAGCCTGTAGTGGGTTGGAAGGAGACTTGACCATGGACCAGCGAGGACGCGTTCGGCCCAGTAGCTCATTTGGCCCGCCAGAAAACCGGGTGGGCTGTATCGTGGGGGCCGTAGATCCGTCGCCACCGGACGAGTAGAAGGCCTGCGCCGACGACGATGAAGAGGAGCGGGGAGGGGGAGGCGGGGGCCGTGGAGCAGGAGCTCGTGGTGACCCGTTGGGTGTGGCTCGCGTCGGTGGCGGCCGGGTCGGGGCCGGCGTCGTCGAGGAGACCGGCGTCGGTCTGGGAGCCCGCGTCGGGGGTGTCGGGGCCGGCGTCGGGAGCGCCCGGTTCGTCGGGGAGGTCAGGGGAGAGGCGGAGGGCGTCGGCGACGAACTGGAGGCGGTCGGCGAAGGGTTCGCCGGTGTTGTCGTAGATCTCGAGCCACTCGTCGTCGTCGCCAGCGAAGGAAAAAGTGCCCAGGGAAGTCCAGCCGTCGGCGGCGCTCTGATCGAGGCGAAGTTCCTGGTTGGATCCGCCCGCTCGGAGTACGTACCGGGTCTGGGTGCTCTGGGCGAACTCAGGGGTGATGAAGACCGCCACCTCGTAGTCGCCGGGTTCCTCGATGTGGAGGGTCCACCGGGCGTAGCCGTCGGGTTGGGCGCCGTCGTATGCGTAGGTCCAGTACAGGGAGCCGTCATGACCGGAGGACTCGGTGCGCCAGGTGCCGATGTTGCCCATCAGACGGAAGCAGTCGTCCTGGTTGTCGATCACTCCGCCGGTGGCGCCGATGAACCCGCAGGGGGTCTCGGGCTGGCCGATCAGATCCTGGTAGGACCGGACCAGGGACATGTAGGTGGGGACGTAGACCGTGCCGTGGGGGGCGACGTTTCGCTGGATGTCGTAGTGGAGGTGAATGGTGGTGGGGGTTCCGCCGAAGGCGTTGGAGACCAGGCCCAGGCGTTGACCCTTCTGGACGGTATCGCCGACGCCCACGGCCAGGGTGGGGGGATCCATGTGGAGGTATCGATGGCGAGTGCCGTCGGCGGTCATCAGGTTCACCGAATAGGTGCCGATGCCCGTGATGGTGCCGTCTTCGGCGGCCACAGCCCAGTGGGCCTTGTCCTCGCAGGTGGAGGGGCGGATGTCCTGTCCCTGGTGGCCCGTGCCGCCGGGGCAGAGGGGCATGGTCCACTGGCGAGTCTCGCAGTAGTTGTCCCACCAGGGGTAGGAGTAGTTGTCGGCGTGGCATTGGCCGCCGCCGGGGCCGTTCATGCCGCCGTGACCCCAGACCTGGGAGTTGGGGTAGGCCGGAGAGTTCTCGATGGGGAATCGCATCCCCGGGACATAGACCTCGTGATCGACGCGGCCCGTGCCGCTGCCGTCCACCAGGGTCCCCGGTGGCTGGTAGGTGAACTCCTGGGCCGCGGACTCGCCGGCCATCGGCAGGGAGAAGGCCACCAGGAGGAGGGTCGGGAAGAACGCTCGGCCAGTCAGTGGCTTCATGGCTGCAGATCCAGGACGCCGGCGCCGTCGATCAGGGAGAGCGCGTAGTCATCTTCGGCGCAATGGGGGTTCTCGTGGGGGTTCTGGCAGTCGATGTCCAGGGAATAGGCGGCCCCGAACCGCTGGAAGGAGACGTTGATGATCCCGTGGGTGCGACTGACGCGGAGCTCCTCGTCGCCGTCAGGAAGGATCGGCTCACCAGCTTCTTCCTTGGTGGTCAGCCCGGGCATGGGGTGGACAACGTTGGTGCCGTGGATGGTGATCACGTGGCCCTCGGCGGGGATGTTGACGGCGTACCAGGTAGGGCCGGAGGTGATCTGTGCGGCGGCCAGGAGCTCGTCATCGTCGGGGAGGAGGACCGGGACCGGGGACTCCGTGGCGGCCTGTCGGGAGGCCTCGGAGATCCGCGCCGGATCGATGCGATGGGCGTCGCGAGCCTCATCCCACAGGATCTCGACCTCTTCGTAGGCAGGAGCGGGCTCGACGGGATCCGGGGAGGGAGCGACCGGTGTGGGGGGATCGGCGGTGAGGCCTTGCTCGTCGGTTTCCTCGGTCTCTTCGGACTTGTCGGAGACCTCGGTCGAGGGCTCGGCGCAGGTGGCGCCCGTCAAGAGGAGGGCGATGGAGAACGTGGCCAGTGTCTGAGAGAATCGCAGCAGCATCAGGAGATCCGAGAAAGGGTTACCTGGCCTTCAAGGATGCCTTGAGGTGCGGACAAATGCAAACCCTCAGCTGCTGAGCTTCTCCTTCATCTTCTTGAAGAACCCGCCGGATTTCACGGGGATCTCGGCCTCTTCTGCGTAGGCTTCCAGGATCTCTCGCTCTTTCTTGGAGAGCGCCGTGGGGATCTTCACGTCGAAGTGGACGACGATGTCTCCTCGACCGGAGCCGCGGACCCGGGCGATGCCCTCATTCTTAAGCACCTTCTTGTCGCCGTACTGAGTGCCCGGCTTGACGGTGACCACTGTGGGCTCACCAAGGGTGGGGACCTCCACCTCGCAGCCGAGAGCGGCCTGAACGAATGAGATCTCCTGGCGGACGTGGAGATCTTCGCCGTCCCGCTCGAAGACCTCGCTCTCGGCGACGTGGAGGAAGACGTAGAGATCGCCGGGAGGGCCTCCACGGCTGCCACCCTCGCCCTCCTCGCGGAGGCGAAGTCGAGTGCCCGTGTCGACGCCGGCGGGGATCTTGACCTCCACTTCTCGCTCTACCCGCTCCTGGCCGGAGCCGTCGCAGTCTGCACAGGGGTCGGCGATATGTTGTCCGGAGCCCCGGCATTGGGGGCAGGTGGAGGAGAGGGTGAAGAAGCCCTGGCGATGATGGACCTGGCCGCGGCCCTGGCAGGTGGGGCAGGTGGTCGGCGAGGTGCCCGCCTTGGCGCCGGAGCCCTCGCAGGTGGAGCAGGGGATATGGCGAGGGATAGTAAGGTTCTTGGCGGTGCCGAAGGCGGCCTCTTCGAAGGTGAGCTCCAGGTCATACCGGAGATCGGGGCCTCTCTGGGGGCCGCCCCGTCGGCGGCCACCGCCGCCGCCGAAGCCGAAGACGTCGCCGAAGATGTCCCCGAACTGGGAGAAGACGTCGTCCATGGACCCGAATCCCGGGCCCCGACCGGCGCCTCGGACCCCCTCGTGACCGAACCGGTCGTAGAGGGAACGCTTTTCGGGGTTGCTCAAGACCTCGTAGGCCTCGGCGGCCTCTTTGAACTTGGCCTCGGCCTCGGCGTCTCCGGGGTTTCGGTCGGGGTGGAAGTCCATGGCCTTCTTGCGATAGGCCTTCTTGAGTTCCTTGTCCGTGGCGTCCCGGCCGACACCCAGGACTTCGTAGTAGTCGCGCTTACTCATGAAATGCTCGTCACGTGGATGCGCTCCTGAAGGGAGCGAGGTGGCGAGAAGTTCGCAAATCGCCAATCCCTATGTCAAGGTGTGAGCGGTCAGAGGCACGGACCGCGACTCGCTCAGCATGCGAAGCTAAGCGCAGACGGCGGATCGGCAAGCGGACCTCCGGTTGTCTCTCGGGCCGGTGAATGGCATGATCTGGGGCGAAGAGTTCTGTCCCGAAGGATGAGTCCAGAGATGGCCAAGAAGAAGAATAAGAGCATCGACAAGAAAGGGGTGATCAAGCCCCTGGGTGTGATGAACGGGGCCTTCGACGAGCCGGCGCCGAAGAAGCGGCTCGAGGAGGTGCGTCGCCGGGGTCAGGAGATCCACGAGCTGATGATGGAGATGGAGCCCGTTCCCTACTACCGGTCTTTTGAGCTGGTGCGGGTGCCCTATCCCACGCGGTATGCCTTCCATAACGTTCGGGGGCTGAAGAGCCCCTTCGTGCATATCGTCAACCGGCTCTTCGTGATCCAGTTTCCCTCCGACGACGGGCTGAAGACCCTGCTGGTATCGCCGTCGGACGCCGATCGAAACGGGGAGACCCCGTTTTTCAAGGCCCTCTCCGATTCCTTCGGGCCCTTTCGCAAGACCGGGGAGCGGTTGATGGCTCCTCAGGAAGCCTCCGTGGAGGAGGCCCTGGCCCAGACCGGGTTGAAGCCCGAGGATGTGGACTACATCACCTACGACCACCTCCACACCCAGGATCTGCGGGGGTGGATGGGGACCCCCGAGGAGCCCGGGCTCTTCCCGAACGCCGAGCTCCTGGTGATGCGCCAGGAGTGGATCTCCACCCAGAACCTCCTGCCTCCCCAGGAGCCGTGGTACTGCCCTGACGGGATCGACGAGGTCGACATGGATCGGGTGATCTTGCTCGACGGGGACGTGATCCTCGGAGAAGGGGTGGCCCTGATTCGGACCCCGGGGCACACCGAGGGGAACCACTCCGTGGCGGTGAGGACCCCTGAGGGGGTGATGGTCACCAGCGAGAACGGCGTGGGGCCGGACTGCTACGCGCCGCTCTCCAGCGAGCTGCGTCCCGTGCGGGAGTACGCGGAGAAGACCGGCATGGAGGTGGTGCTCAACGGCAACACCCTGGAGCGGGGCCTGGATCAGTACATCTCGATGATCCTGGAGAAGACCATCGCCGGCCCGTCGGTGCGGGACGTACGGTTTCCCAACGTGGTGTGCTCCTCGGAGCTGGCGTCGTACTGGGTGTTTCCCGGGATCAAGCCCACCTTGCAGTTCGGGAACCTCTCCTTTGGGAGCCCCACCTATCCGTCGACGGAGGGCTCGAGGTGAGCTTTGACCCGCAGGTGATGGTGATCACCGGAAGCGCCAGCGGCATCGGCCGCCACCTCTCACGAGAGCTCTTGGAGGCCGGGCATCGGTTGGTATGCACCGACATCGATGAAGAGGGGATGGCCCGGTGGATTCAGGCTGGCGGCTACACCTCGGAGCAGGTGGTAGCCCGGCACCTCGACGTCCGCGACGGCGACGCCTGGCGGCAGGTGATCGAGGAAGCGGAAGAGACGATGGGTCCCGTGGACGTGGTGATGAACGTGGCCGGGTATCTTCGGCCCGGGCGGGTGGAGGAGGTGAGCGCCGCCGAGGTCGACCGGCACCTGGACATCAACACCAAGGGGGTGATCTTGGGCACCCAGGCGGCCGCGGCGGTGATGGTGCCCCGGGGGCGCGGACACATCATCAATATCGGATCCCTGGCCTCCTTGAGCCCCGTGCCAGGGCTGAGCCTCTACGTGGCGTCGAAGTTCGCCGTGCGGGGGTTTACCCTCTCGGCCGCCGAGGACCTGCGCCCCAGAGGGGTGGCCGTGACCCTGGTGCTCCTGGACGCCGTGAAGACTCCGATGTTGGACCTGCAGGCTGACTATGAAGAGGCGGCGCTTACCTTTTCGGGGAAGAGGCCTCTGAGTGTCGAGGAGGTCTCGGAGTTGTTCCTTCGGCAGGTGTTACCGAAGCGACCTCTGGAGGTGACCCTGCCCCTGGGGCGGGCGACCCTGGCCCGGGCGGCCGGGGCGGCACCGCAGATGTCGCGTCTCCTGGGGCCGCTCTTGGCCCGTAAGGGTCGGCGAGCTCAGGAGCGGTACACCGAAGACGAGTAGGCGTGGACCGACCCGATGTCGCCAGGGCCGCTGTGGTGGGAGGGCTCGATGAAGAGACCACAGGCCTCTTCACGGAGGTGACGAACGTCCTGATCGGGGCGGGCCGTGAGGAGCTGACGGCTCCTATCTGGTCTCCCCATCTCACCTTCCAACTCTTTGACCGGGCGTTGCCCCTGGCCGTCCGAGAGGAGCTGCAAAGGCTGGCGGAGAGGACGGCGCCGGTGACCCTTGAGCTCCGGGGTCTCGGGTTCTTTCGGTGGCCTCGTCCGGTTGCCTACGTGACCGTCGTTCGTACCTTCTGGCTGGATCATCTCTTTCACCAGATCGCTGAGGTGACGGCCCATGCCGGGTTCCGACCTCGGCCGAACTACGAAGCGGACCGGTGGGTACCCCACATCTCTCTGGTCCTCGATGATCATCGGGGCCAGACCCTGAGGGCACTTCGAGCATGGGAGGAACGCGGACTCTTTGTGGGGTCGGCGATGATGAACCGGCTCGTGGTCCTCGGAGAAGAGCCAAAGCCGCTGCTGGAGGAGAGGTTTTCCGGGGAGCTCAGGGCTCGTCGGTGAGGTCCATATCGGGGGTCCAGTTGTCGATCACCACCAGATCGGATCGGTCGCCGAGGATGTCGCAGTAGCCAGCGAAGAGTTGTCCCGAGAGGTACTGGGTAAACGGGGGATCCTCGGCGGATTCCTGGCGCAAGCGGCTGTTGCTGGCCCGGTCGCCGACGGCGTCGAGGTTGATCTGCAGGCGCTGGACCCGGCCTTCGTGGAAGGCCAAGAAGTCTACGCCGCCACGAGAGTTACCGCCCTCGATGATACCCACCAGGGTATACCAGTCGTTGTTGCGACCGTCTTGATTGGCGTCGTAGGTGTTGTGGAAGAAGACCAGGTCACCCACGTTGGGTTGGTTCGAGTGATAGAGCCCGCCGGCGGCCCGGCATTGTCTGTAGAGCTCGGGGATGCTCTCCCGAGCCTCGTCGGGGAGCTCCACGTCGTTGACGGAGAGCACGGCGTGGGCGTAGGCCGCGGCCGTGGAGGCCCGCTGGCTGTCGTCGACGTCGACCCTGGGGGCCTCAATGGGCGGCCGAGGGGAGCTGGTGCCGGCGTCGGCCACAGCCCGTCCGGCGCCGGTGCCCGTCGTCGATGCCTGAGCGAGGACGGGACGATCTGGGACATCGACGATGTCTCGACGAGGCCCGCGCCGCTCCGAGGGCTGCCGAATCTGGCGGCTCGGTGTGCCCTGGACCGTGTCCGTGCCCCATCGCTGGAAGGTGTACACCTGACGCGCCTGAACGCCGGCCGTCCCTTCCTCACCGCCGGGGGCCGTGGGATGAGACGAGGCCTCGCCCTCCAACAATGGCGAGGAGTACATGTGGAAGGGAGCCGTCGTCGTGGAGCATCCCGTCGCCGAAGCGATGGTCACGACGAGGAAGGCGGCGGCGAGGCTGATCTTCTTTGGGGACACCATGTTCTCTCCGAGGTTGAACCGTCCGTGGAACCTCTGAGCCGTCGGGTATTCCGATGTAGGACAAACGCGGCGGCTCACTGGCAAGTGTAGGAGAGAATCGGGGTGTGGGAAATTTTTTCTCCTTTCGTAACGACTACTGCAGCGCGGCGGCCCGCCAGCTCGAGTCGTAGGGGATGAAAGACGCTCCGGGATAGCAGAGGTGACCTACGCAGTCGGTCACGGCGAATGCGCCGAGCTCGACGGGGTCTCCCGTAGTGACCCCGCCCTCCCGGCCGAAGCTGGTGCAGACCGAGCCTGGAACCAGCCGGTAGTCGTGTGCCGCGGGGTCGCGGAACTCGCAGACGAGCTCGGCGGAGTTCTGGTCGAAGCCGAACTCCTCGGCGATCCCCTCTTGCCACTCCTGCCAGGAGATCCCGTAGTGGCTGTGCATCCACCAGAAGTAGCGACCCGGGGTGTAGGCGTTGAAGTCGATACGCTCCAGGCCGGTGAAGTAGTCGGGCTCTTCGTCCCAGGGCTCCCAGCGGCGAAGGTTCGCGTCGTGGATGTCGGCGAAGATATTGTTGTAGAGCTCGCCGTCACGGGTCCCGAGCCGCTCCGGGTACCGGGGATCTTCCTGGTTGACGTAGAGGCCCACCGTGCAGTCGACGACGGTGTTGTGGAACTGGTCCCCGTTGGCGACCTCCATGGCGGATCGGGTGTCTCCGCCGCAGTGAATCACATTGCCGTAGGATTGGAAGTCGGTCTGATTGCCCAGGGGGCCGGCCTTTCCGTCGATGATCAAGTTGTAGCGAAAGATCAGGTTCTCGGAGTGGCTATGCTTGTCCACGAGGGCCCCGTGGCCGCCAGTGTATTCGAATCCCTCGAAGGTGTTGTACTCGATGACCACATCTCGGGAGTGAAAGATGTAGATCCAGGAGCCTGTGAAGGCCGAGGTCTCGAGCCCGTGGAAGTCGTGGAAGTAATTGTTGCGGAAGGGGCCGACATGGGCGGTCTCCCAGCCCCCGGGGTTGATCACTTTGATGGCTCCGATGTTGCCGTCTCCCTGGGGCTCGTAGCCTTTGCTCAGGCGGGAGCGAGTCACGGCGCCGTCACCTCGGATCACGATCCCGCCCTGGATGGTGAGGTCGTCGAAGACGATTCGTCCGCCCCGGGCGGTGAAGGTGGGGTTGGGACAGTAGTTCTCGAAGTCGTCGATGGCGCAGTTGGCGAAGCGAGGCTGGTGGCCCGGGGCGGACCGGATCGTGATGGGGTCTGTGGAGCCCATGGGGGCTTCGATGTGGAAGCCACCGTCCACGTGGGGGCGGTAGTCGCCCATGTGGTTGGTCACATAGTCCCCGGTACCCTGGAGGATCTGCACTGTGTTTCCGGGCTCGGCGGCGGCCAGGGCCAGGTGAAGATCGTTGAAGGGGCCCGATTCGCCGTCGTCGCAGTCGTCGGTGGTGCCGTCACCGTTGGTGGGGCAACTGTTGTCTACCCAGATGATGGGGCCGCTGCCCAGGGGCAAGGGCTCGATACCCGCCGAAGGGTCGGGATCTTCGCCGGCGTCGGCGTCGGGCTCGGAGGCGTCCGGTTCGTCAGCGTCCGGGGCGTCCGGTTCGTCGACGACGTCCTCGCCGGTGGAGGCGTCGGGGACTCCGGTGTCACCGGCGGTCTCTCTTTCATTGGTACAGCCGAAGAAGAGAAGTGCAGCTAAGCCTGCGGCCAAGAGCCACCTGGGGTTTCGCATTACGATCCTGAGGGTAGAGGCAAAGGTAGATAGGGAATAGAGTATCCCAGGGTCGCTGAACTTGCCACCATCGCCGACCTGACCTACCGTGGCGAGGGTGTTCGTCCCCCTTCGCATGGGCCGAGGATGACCGAAAACCGCCTGGGAAAATACAACCTGATCCGACATATCGCCACCGGTGGGATGGCCGAGATCTGGCTCGCCGAGCAGCGGGGACCGAGTGGGTTCAACAAAGAGATCGTGATCAAGCGGATCTTGCCCCAGCTCGCCGACGATAAGCAGATGATGCAGATGTTCGTCGACGAGGCCCGGACCGTGGCCTATCTAACCCACCCCAACATCGGGCAGGTCTTTGAGCTCGGGGAGGACGACGGCGACTACTATATCGCCATGGAGTTCATCGACGGCGTCGATCTGGCGGAGCTTCGAGAGGAGGTGGCCGATCGGGGGATGAGCCTCCCTGTGTCCTACGGGGCCAAGATCGTCTCCGATGTGCTCACAGCCTTGGACTACGCCCATAACTTCATCGACCGCGAGGGGAATCACGCCGGGATCATCCACCGAGATGTGTCGCCCCATAACGTGTTGATCTCCAACGATGGGGTCGTGAAGCTGGTGGACTTCGGCGTGGCTAAGGCGACCTTCAATAGCCACAAGACCGAGACCGGGGCGGTGAAGGGGAAGTTCGCCTACATGGCGCCGGAGCAGATCGAGAACAAGGATCTGGACCATCGGGTCGACGTCTTCGCCACGGGAACCCTCTTCTTCGAGCTCCTCACGGGCAAGAAGCCCTTCGGGGAAGACCTCCGGGCGGTGTCGTTGATCATCTCGGCGGATAGCACGGTCCCGGATCCTCGAACGATCCGAAAGGACATTCCCGACGCCGTGGCGGAGATCATCCTGAAGTCTCTGAAGAGAGATCGGAAGGAGCGGTATACGTCGGCCGCCGAGATGGATCAGGCGATCCAGGCATACCTGCGGAGCTGCGGCCAGGCCGTGACCAGCCGGGAGCTCTCCGTGATGGTTCGGCAGCTTCGGGATCTACCGACGTCAAAGCCCACGGATCAGCTCTTCGGATTCCAGAAGCACGGGGTGGAGAAGGCCGGCCCCCGGATGACCGTCAACCAGCAGTTGGAGGTCGAAGAGGCGGCGCCTGCACTCAAGGACACCACAGCGGAGCGACCGGTTGTTCGCAAGAAGGCGCGGCGGGAGGGCAGCGGGATGACCCGGGCCCTGAAGGTCAAGGCCGAGTCCGAGGGGATGTCCCTGGGGCTGATCGCGGTCTTTGTGGTGATGATCCTGGGGCTCTTGGCGACCGTCGTGGTGGGAGGGTTTCTCTTCGTGCGGCACTCCGGGACGGACACCAACCCGGAGCTGGCCGAGGTGATCACCGACGACGAGGGGCAGGAGGAGGAGCGCAGCGCCTGGCGGCACTCCGGTGGCAACATCGTGTCCATCGTCTCCAGCGAGCCCGCCGACCTCTACTACGATGGCGACAAGGTGGGGCGGACCCCCTTTGATACGCTACTGGAGCCCGGTCAGTACGATCTGGAGCTGCGGACCGAGGACAAGACCAAAGAGGTGAACATTCGAGTGGAGTCGGGGCGCTCGATTCAGCGCTATCGATTCGACCTCTGAGCCTGGTCTTCCGTTAAGGACCAGGCGTTGAAGCAGAACCGCCGTTGAACAGGCCGGGGGCTCACGGACTCGACCTCCACCCGGAGGGTGACCCGGTCTGTGCCGGGGGTGATATCTGTGGCGTCCCAGGTGGACTCATGAGCGGGGTGCCGCTCCTCGCGGAGGAGCTCGTCGTCGACGTAGATTCGATAGATCACGTCGTCACCGGTCTCGATCCGGGCGGAGCGCTGGTCCAGGCCGGCTCGGACTCGGAGGATCGGGTTCGGGACGTCGAAGGGGAGCTCCACGGAGAGGACCCTGCGGTCGGTCGGGGGAAAAGCCTGCACGCAGCGGCGGGGATCGTCGACCATCTCCAGGAGGATGGGGCGGACCATGGCGTCGGCGTCGCGACCGTCGCACCGCCAGGTGCGGTCTGCCGGAGAGAAGGGGCCGCAGCGGTGGGGTTCACCGCCGGCGGGCTCGATGATGGTGACCGTGGCCTCCGAGAGGTGGTCTGTGGCGTCGGCGTGGAGCTGCCACTCCTCGGGGATCGGCGCGACGATGAGGAGGATCTCCCCGAACCGTTGGTGGTCCATCTCCGAGAGGGGTGGTGCCGGGAAAGGGAGCGATTCCAGGGCTTCGCCGGTGCGGGCGGTCTCGGTGAGGATCAACACCCGCTCGATGCGAGCGTAGTCTTCCAGGTAGGGCTCGTGGTGACGGTGGAGGAGGTTGCCCACGGGGGTCAGAAAGGGAAGGGGGGTCTCCGTCCAGGTGGGGTGGACCCGAATGCCGTCGGTGGGTTGAGCCTTGGCAACGGCGGCCTCGGCGGCGGCCTGCCAGTCGGAAGGGTCAGGAGCAGCGCGGGAGAAGGAGCACTGGGCGAAGAGCGAGGCCAGAGCGGCGCCCACCAGGAGAAGGACCGTCAGAGCAGCGGCGCGATGACGTAGGGACACGGGCCTACCTGTGGGCTGCTGTGGGGGTCAGCGCTGGCCGCCCTGCTTGGCTTCCGAGAGCCCGCCGAGCTCCATCAGGAGGTCCCGATCGAAGAAAGCCTCGTCCCGCTCCAGCGAGGGGGGGATGTGTCGGCCGGAATCCATCCGGATGGCGTCGCAGGGGCAGGCTTCCACACAGAGGCCGCAGACGATGCACCGAAGTTCGTCGATTACAAACACCGTCGGATACTTCTCAATGGTGGGGTCGTCGTGCTCCCCGGCTTCGATGTGGATGCAGTCGGCGGGACAGATCGTGGAGCAGCACATGCAGGCGACGCATCGAACCTGTCCGTCATCCCGGAGCATCAGCCGATGGAGTCCCCGGTATCGCTCAGGGTATTCGGTGATCACCTCCGGGTACTCCCGGGTGAAGATGGTCCGCTTCTCTTTGTTCGGGTTGAGGTTCCGAAAGAAGTGGCTCGTCGTGACCGAGAGCCCGCGCAGGATCTCAGGGATATAGGACTTCTCCCAGAGGGTCTGCTTGATACGGTCGACATTTTTGACGGTGACGTTGCCCATGGGGCTCGACTCCAGGTTGATCGTTCGAGTTAGAGGATCGCCAGCACAAGCGCGGTGACGAAGAGGTTGGCGATGCTCAGAGGCAGGAGGATCTTCCAGCCCAGAGTCATCACCTGGTCATAACGGAACCGGGGCAGAGTCCATCGCATCATGAACTGCAACCACACAAGGAAGAGGATCTTAAACACCATGGCGCCGATGCGCAGGAAGATCGAGATCCAGTACCAGGCGTCCTCGCCGAAGGGCACCCAGTGGTTGTCGAGGAACCGGATCCCGTCGGCGTACACGTAGGGGACCTGCCAGCCGCCCAGGAAGATCACGGCGATCAGGGCCGCGATGAAGACCGTGGCGGCGTACTCCGAGAGCTGCATCATGGCGAACTTCATGGAGCTGTATTCCGTGATGTAACCAGCGACGATCACGGATTCGTCCTCGGGGAGGTCGAAGGGAGCTCGCTTCGTCTCGGCCAGCCCGGCCAGGAAGAAGAGAAAGAACGCCAGGGGCTGCACGACGACGCCCCACATGGGGAGCCAGTCGCCGAACATATTGCCCTGCATCCGAACCATCTCGTTGAGGTTCAGGGTGCCGTAGATCATCAGGACACCAGCCAGGCTCAGACCCATGGAGACCTCATAGGAGATCATCTGGGCCGAAGACCGAAGACCTCCGAGGAGGCTGAACTTGCTGTTCGAGGCCCACCCGGCGATGGCGGCGCCGTACACAGAGACCGCGGCAATGGCGAACGCGAAAAGGAGGCCCGAGTTGAAGTGCATGATGGAGAAGTAGTTCTTCCACTCTCCGCCGACGCAGACCTCGGTGTAATTCATCTGCGGCAGGGTCTGGACCGTCCCCGTGCAGTAGTGGTCCATGAAGGGGACCACGGCCCAACCGACCAGGGCGGGCACGAAGACCAGCCCGGGGGCGATCGTGTGGAGGAACTTATTGGACTGGGCAGGGGTGACGTTCTCCTTGAGGATCATCTTGATCCCGTCGGCCAGGAAGTGAGGGATCCCGGCCAGACTGAACCCGAAGAATCTGGCCTGGTTGGGGCCGATTCGGTTCTGGATCTTCGCCGACTGCTTCCGGTCACCCAGGAGAGTCATCAAGCTCGCCACCAACATGACGAAGCCGAAGACGATCACCGCAATTTTAACAACACTTAGAAGGATCTCAGCCATGGAGGCGTCCTCATGAAACAGACGAGAGGCTCAAGGGAGGCAGTCACTCGGCGGGCTGGGCCGCGTCGTCTTCCTCTTCGGGAGCGGGAAACATTTCTTTCTGCACTTGATGGACGAAGGTGTACTCCAGGGGAGCGTCCAGAGCCTTGGACAGACGAGTGAAGATCTGCCAGTGGGGCAGGCTTTGGCCATGAGGGGCGAAGGCCTGGTCGAACCGCTGGTGGATGCCCTGGGAGTTCACGAAGGTCCCGGAGGTCTCGGCATGGGAGCAGGTCGGCAGCGCCAGGTGAGCCTTGGCGGCCAGGTCGGATCGGTGCTGAGCCTGCAGGATGAAGAGGTCGAGCTGGTCGAGGGCGTCGATGAACCGGGTCCGCTCTCCGCTGTCGAAGGGGAGGTGGCTCTCCATCATGTAGAGCGAGGAGAGGGTCCCTTCTTCCAGGTCCTGGAGGAGCTGGACGGCGGTTTTGAGGTCGTCGAGGCCACCGAAGACCTGGCTGAGGCCTTCCCGGTTGGGGTTCTTGTCGGCTTCGATGAGGAAGTCGTCGCTGTCTCCGTCGGCCTTGCCGCCGAGGTAGAAGTTCGTGGTCCCCAGGACCTTGGTAGCAAACTCCCGGGCCAGGAAGAGATCTTCACAGCTCGCCTGGGGGCTTACCACAAAGGCCATAGTGGCGGCGCCGTCGTCTTTGAGGACTCGACGGAGCTTATCGGCGGTGGCCTCGCCGACGGCGTGCCAGTTGAGCTGTACGCCGTTGTTCATGGGGCGCAACAGGCGGTCTTCGTGGGCCTCTTTGTAGGTGAGTCGACCGGCGTCGCACATCCAGTAGTCGTTGACTTGAGGGTTGTACCGGGGTCGATAGCGCTGGATCTCGTTGCGGAAGTGCTCCAGGTGGATGTTGCAGCCTCGGGAGCAGCCGGTGCAGACGCTGTCCGTGGAGCTCAAGAGCCACACTCGGCACTTGAACCGGAAGTCACGGGAGGTCAGGGCGCCCACAGGGCAGATGTCGGCGGTGCAGACCGAGTAGTCATTGTCGAGCTCTCGGCCCGGGAAGGTCCGGATCTCGGCGGAGTCGCCTCGCTGAACGATGGTGAGCTCGTTGGTCCCGGTGATCTCCTCACAGAACCGGACGCATCGGGTGCAGAGGATGCAACGCTCGCCGTCGTAGAGGACCTCGGGGCCGATGGGGAAGACCTTGACCTTGGACTGCTTTTCCGTCCGGAGCCGGGACTCCTGGGCGTCGTAGGCCATGTAGTAGTCTTGGAGCTTGCACTCCCCGGCCTGATCGCAGATCGGGCAGTCCACGGGGTGGTTGACCAGGATGAACTCCAAGACGGCCTTCTGGGCTTTGACAACCCGATCGCTCTTGGTGTTGACCACCATTCCGTCGGTGACCTCGGAGTAGCAGGCGGGCTGGAGCTTCCAGTTGCCTTCGACTTCGACGAGGCACATCCGGCAGTTGGCCGGGATGGAGAGCGCCGGGTGGTAGCAGAAGTGGGGCACCTCGTAGCCGGCCTGGGCGGCGGCTCGCAGGAGGGTGGTCCCTTTCTCGACTTCGATCTCGGTGCCGTTGATCGTGACTTTGGGCATGGGAAGACTCGCGGTTATTTATCGCACTCGCCACCGATCATATTGATGGTGTCGAAGGTGGGTATGATGTCTGCCAGTAGACCGCCCTCGATGAGGTGGTGGAGCCCCCCCATCATGATCAGGCTGGGGGAGCGGACGTGGATCTTCCAGGGCTTTCCGGTGCCGTTGGAGACGATGTAGAAGCCGAGCTCGCCGTTGCCGGCTTCGGTGTAGCTGTAGACCTCACCGGGGGGTACCTGGATGCCTTCGAAGATGATCTTGAAGTGATTGATCATGCCTTCGATGGAGTTGTAGACCTTTTCCTTCTCGGGGAGGACCACTCGAGGGTCATCGGAGTTGACCGGGCCGGGCTCCATACGCTCCAGGCATTGGTCGATGATCCGGATCGACTGGGTGATCTCTTCCATGCGGACCAGGTACCGGTCGTAGTTGTCGCCGGTATCGCCCACAGGGACGTCGAAGTCGACCTCGCCATACATGAAGTAGGGGTGGTCCTTGCGGACGTCGTAGTCCACGCCGGTGGAGCGGAGGACAGGGCCGGTGTAGCCGTAGGAGATCCCCATCTCCGGGGTGAGGACGCCTGTGCCCTGCATCCGGTCCAAAAAGATTCGGTTGCGGGTGAGGAGCTTATGGGTGTTGGCGTGGATCTCCTGGAGGCGGCCCCTGGTGTAGGCCCACCGGTCGGCGAAGTCCTCAGTGAGGTCGTCTTTCACGCCGCCGATTCGGCCGTAGCTGACGGTGAGGCGAGCGCCCGTGACCTCTTCGATGAGGTCCCAGACCAGCTCCCGGCCTTCCAGGGCGTAGAGGAATGCCGTCATGGCCCCGAGCTCGAGGCCGCCGGCGCCGACGCAGGTGAGGTGGTCCGACAGGCGGCTGATCTCGCCCATGATGGTGCGGATCCAGTTGCACCGCTCCGGGACCTCGATCTCCAGGAGCCGCTCTACGGCCAGGGCGTAGCCGAAGTTGTTCAGCAAGGGGCTGACGTAGTTGAGGCGGTCCGTGTAGGGGAAGACCTGGGTCCAGGTGGAGTTCTCACACTCCTTCTCGAATCCCCGATGGAGGTAGCCCACTTCGGTGTCGCATTTGATCACCTTCTCGCCATCGAGGGTGAGGGTGAACCGCACCGTGCCGTGGGTGGCGGGGTGGCTGGGCCCCATCTGGAGGATCATAGGCTCGGTGTGGATGTCCTGATCCAGAGGCTGGTAGATGTCTTCGGCCATGGTAACAACTCACCGGGAGATGGAAGGCCGCGGCTCTCTCAGGAGTCGCGGGAGCCCTCGGAGGGCTTGCTCTTATAAAAGACGTTGAATTCCTCGACGCTATCCCGCTCGCGGACCAGCAGATCCAAGCGAGGCTGGGAGGCCTGCTTGGCGTAGTCTTTACGAAGGGGGTGGCCTTCAAATTCCTCATAGAGGAGGACCCGTCGCAGGTCGGGGTGGCCGTCGAACTCGACGCCGTACATGTCCCAGACCTCTCGCTCCATCCATCCAGCGGCGCCGTAGAGGTGGTGGATCGAGGGGGCGGTGCAGTCCTCTTCCTCGACGACCACCCGGAGGGTGAGCATATGCTTCTTGGAGATCGAGTAGAGGACGTAGACCACCTCGAATCGGGGGATTCGGTTGAGGTAGTCCACGGAGGTGATGGCCCGGAGCATGTTCATCGCCGTGGACTCGTCGTCGCGCAGACGCTCCACGATCTCCGGGAGGCGGTCGCGCTTGAGAACCACGGTATCGTTGCCGAGGCGAGAGTGAGAGTCCAACACTTCGTCGGCGAAGTGCTTGGCCACGAAGTCGATCAACTTCTTGGACATCGTCTTAGGTCTCCTGGCCGTCGATAGGGGTGAAGAGGGGGTTGCCGGATCGCTCCATCTCGGCGCGGCGTTTGGCCTTCTCTTCGTAGGCGTACTTCATCCAGGGCTCGGCCTGGATCTTGGACTGCAGGGCCAAAAGCCCGTCGATGACCTGCTCCGGCCGGGGAGGGCACCCCGGGATGTAGCAGTCCACGGGGATGATCTTGTCGATCCCCTGGACGGTCGCGTAGTTGTCGTAGAACCCGCCGGTAGAGGCACAGACCCCGAAGGCCATGACCCACTTGGGCTCCGCCATCTGCTCGTAGATTCGCCGCAGAAAGGGGGCGAGCTTGTGGTTCACGGTCCCCACGACCCACAAAAGGTCGGCCTGTCGGGGGGAGAACCGAGGGATCTCTGCCCCGAACCGGGCGATATCATACCGCGACGAGGCGGTCGCCATGTACTCCATCCCACAGCAGGCGGTGGCGAAGGGGTACTGAAAGAGGGAGTGCTTGCGGGCCCAGCCCACGGCGCTCTCCAGTCGAGTTGTAAGTACTTCCGGTAGTTGATGTTCTAGTCCCATTCGAGACCTCCTTGGCTCCATTCGTAGACCAACCCCACGGTGAGGATCGACAGGAAGATAGCCATGACTGCGAAAGAGTAAAGCCCGTGACCGAGAGCGGCGCTGTCCTGCCAACTCATGGCCCAGGGGATCACGAAGATGGTCTCCAGGTCGAAGAGGATGAAGCTGATGGCCACCATGTAGAACTTGACGCTGAACCGGGTGGCTTGAGGCTCACCGATGGGATCGGAGCCCGATTCGTAGGGCATCATCTTTTCGGGCGTAGGGTTCTTGGGGCCGAAGAACTGCGCCAGGCAGATGATCACCGTGACGACCCCGAGAGCCATCGCGGTGAGGACGAGAAGCGGCAGATAATCAGCAATAACCATCGTAGGATCTCAACTGGTTAGCGGGCGTGGTACGGGACCCGGAGGCGAGCGCGTGAGCGAGGGCGCCCGAAGCTGGGCTTTTGACTAGCACGGGGCTTGAAAGAGTGTCAAACCGCCGCGGTACCACGCTACGAACCGGCGGCGGAGCGAAGCCTCTCCAGGATCTCTCCGTCGTAGACCGAGTTCAGGCCGTTGAACTGAAAGAGCTGTTCCCGGTTCTGCGCCCCCGGCAAGATTCTCTCCAGGATCTCGATCCCCTCGGCTCCCAGGGGATCGAGTTGTTTCCGGAGATCTTTCAGGGACACTCTTCTCCAGTCCTGAAAGATCTCTACGAGCACAGACTCGACCAGCGCCGGTGACTCCGGCGAGGCGACGACCTTCAAGACCTGCAGGGGCCGCACCTGCTCTTCGAGGGCCCCGGTCACGAGCCTGTTCCGTCGCTCTTTTGGCAGGCGCTCAAAGGCGCGTCTCTGTAGCTCGGCGTCGTCTGCATAAAGGGTTCCACTCCCTCCGAAGTCGATGAACCGATCCAGCTCCTCCGGCGGCTCCTCCGCCATCAGGGCCATGGCAACAAGGATCCCCTTGGACAGATCGCGCCGCCGATACTCGTCGGCCTCTTCGTAGAGATCCAGCAGTAGCCCGAGTTTACGGGCCCCGAAGGCTCCGACGCAGGCCGGGTCGAGGAGCGGTAGCTGGTCGTCCTTGGCCAGCATGGCGTCGAAGAGATCGCTATCGAAGTGGGCCGCCAGGGGGATCAAGTCGGGACCTCTGAGACCCCGAGCCTCGAGCCCCCGTCGCGCGATGGCGTGAGCACGGGCGGCCGGCAGCGCGCGGAAGCCCTCGATGGCCAGCGCGATCCGCGGGAATCGATTGGACACGAACCGCCCTGTGAGCAGGCGATCCAGCTCTTCGGGGACGGCCCGGTTCAGCTCTCCGAAGCGAGCAGCCGCGTAGAGACCCAGGAGCTCACAGAGGTCCTCCGGGGGCCACTCCGCGGCGTCCATCATTTCCAGAGCGGAAGCGAGCAGCACCTCTGGATCGTCGTCTTCACGCTCTTCCAGGGCCTTCAAGACGGCCGTTTCCTGCGTATCCGTCCTCATGAGACCGCTCTTCTCGCCACCGAGCAAGAGGGTGGGTAGTTGGTCGGTGGGCACGCGCCGAATCGCGTCGGCGATCTGTGGCGAGTTGATCCACTCGCCCTTCAATGCGGCGTCGATCAGCGCCTGGTCCCACTCCTCGTCGGCTCCGAAGAGCCGGGCCAGTGCCAGAGAAGAGCCCCCGTCTTGTCCCAGGAGACAGCTTTCTCCAGCGCCCGCTCGTGGTCATGACCGTTGGGATCGTCGATCTTTTGGAGGCGAGGGCCCATGTTTTTTCGCTTTCGTTCGGTAAGCTCCGAGAAGAGGTCTGCCGTCTCAGCACACATGGGTACTCCTGGAGTTGGGGAGATCTAGCGTCGTAGTTCATAGCATCGTTAAGGGGACCACCCTCGGTACTCTGCCACATTGCTTCGGTGATCCCAACCGTAGGTAGACCGTGATCCGCGTTGATTGGTCGCCACGGCATCGGGCCAGGCCGCGAGGCTAAAGCGAGTCGGGCCTGAACCAGCGGCCCGAAGGTCCTCGCGGGCCAAGGCCCGCTGCGGAATGGAGACAACCCATCGACGGAAACCGATCACACCCATCCCGGCCAACATACTTGACGGCAGCACACCTGTTCAGTACATTCCGGGGGATCTTTGTTCAGTGTCGAGAGTTCCCAAGAGGAGTTGAGGCGATGGAGAAGCCCACGCAGTCTCTGACGAAGCGACAGGCCACGGTGTTGGAGATGATCGCGCAGCATATCGAGGAGGTGGGGTATCCGCCGACGATCCGAGAGCTCGGCGACGCTCTGGGGATTCGATCCACCAACGGGGTCAATGACCACCTGAAAGCCCTGGAGAAGAAGGGATATCTGTCGCGGGAGGACGCCAAGTCGCGGACCATGCGGCCCCTCTTCTGGCCCGACGGGAGGGCCTACGATCCGGGGGCCGGAGGCGGGGCTGAGGATGGGCCCGACTACGATGTGGAGATCCATCAGGTGCCGCTGGTGGGGCGGATCGCGGCGGGGTCGCCCGTGGAGGCCATCGAGGAGACCGACGCGTTTCTGGCGCTGGGAGAGGGCCTGTTGGGGCGGCAGCGGGGGCAGGTCTTCGCGTTGACCGTGACCGGGGAGTCCATGATCGAGGACGGGATCCTCGACGGGGATACGATCTTCGTGAGGAAGCAGGACGACGCCCGGGACGGGGAGATCGTGGCGGTGATGGTGGACGGAGAAGCCACGGTGAAGCGGCTCTTCCGTGAGGGGGGGCAGGTGCGGTTGCAGCCGGCCAACTCGTCGATGGAGCCCATCTTCGTGGGGGCCGATGAGGCCCGGCAGACCCAGATCCTGGGGGTCGTCGTGGGGGTGTTCCGGCGGATCTAACGAGACGGCTGGAAGACGTCTAGAAGGGCCAGAGGGCGAAGAGCCGTCCCTGGGCGCTCAGGGAGAACACGTCCATGGAGAAGGCGATGGCGATGTGGATGGCGACGGCGGGCCAGATCGACCGGTAGTGATAGGTGATCGCCCCCAGGGCGATGCCGGCGATGATCGATCCCAGGGTCTCGGGCAAGGGCTTGCCGAAGTGAATCATGCAGTAGGGGATCATGGAGATCAGGATCGAGTAGACGCCGAACCGGTGGCGAAGGCCATGGATCAAGAACCCCCGATAAAAGAACTCCAGGGCGAAGAATTGGGCCGCGTAGATGCACTGCCAGACGAAGAACTCCAGGAGGCTTCGGTCGGCCTGCTGATAGAAGGGGTAGGTGGACTGAAAGCTGTCGGTGAAGGCCACGCCCACCACGAAGGGGGCCATGATCAGGTAGAGCACCAGGAAGATCCCGAAGGGCGCCCGGGAGCCCGGCCAGGGCATCCCGTAGTCCCGCAGGCGTTGGCGGAGAACGAGCTTGATCAAGAGGACGGGGAGGACGAAGTAGCCGATGAAGGTCGTGCCGCTCCAGTAGGCCAGCCGAGCCAGGCGGCCGTATTCGGGGTGGACGAAGATATTCTCGAGCACTCGGGCGTAGTCGTCGGTGAAGGGCTTGACGAAGAGCTCGAGGGTGCGCCAATCCCCGGAGCCACCATAGTAATCCAGGAGGGTGAGGATCACGGCGGCCAGGACCATGACCCAGATCACCTGGCTGTCCAACACCCCGGGGGGCCGAGAGAGCTGGGCGTGGCGGGCCTCTTCGTCGTGGGTACGCAGGGCGTCGCCGACGAAGTCGTAGAGCTTCTTCAGAGGTGTGATCATGATCGGGCACTACCAAAACAGGGCCGAGTTGCGACGGGCGGAAGTGGTAGCGAAGTTGAGCCGAGATTGCGAGCCCAGATGTTTCGTGCCATCACTCAGGGGACGAAGACTGAGGTAGGAGTGTGTCGGTGATGGAAGAGATCCAGGACAAGACGTGGAGAAATCGGGCCGCCGACGCGGTGGCCACCGAGACCCGTCGTGTGTCCGTCCTTCCCCCGGAGCTGGCCAACCAGATCGCCGCCGGGGAGGTGGTGGAGCGTCCGGCCTCGGTGGTCAAAGAGCTCGTGGAGAACAGCCTGGACGCAGGAGCTCGGAGCCTGACGGTGACCATCGAAGAGGGGGGCAGACACCTGATCCGCGTCGAGGACGACGGGTGTGGGATGGAGCGGGAGGACGCCCTGCGGGCCCTGGAGCGCCACGCCACGAGCAAGATCACCACCGTGGAGGACCTCTTCGCGATCGGGACGTTGGGGTTTCGGGGCGAAGCCTTGCCGTCCATCGGTTCCGTGTCGCGGATGGAGGTCCAGACCAAGCCGGCCGGCGCCGTGGCGGGGACCCGGATCTTCGTGGAAGGGGGCGTGATCTCCGAGATCGAAGAGGTGGGGAAGGCCCCGGGGACCACCGTGGTGGTGGAGGAGCTCTTCTTCAACACGCCGGCGCGGCTGAAGTTCTTGAAGACCCCCAACACGGAGAGCCGACACATCACGGAGATGCTCGTGCGGATGAGCTTGAGCCGGCCCGATGTGCGGTTTCGGCTGAAGCGAGACGGGACGGTGCGCCTCGATCTTCCGCGAGCGGAGAGCCTGAAGGACCGGATCCTGGCCGTGCTGGGGCGGGAGGTCTACGACGACCTCTATCCCACCTTTGATTATCCGGCGATCCACGGGGTGGTGGCCCGGGGCTACTTTTCCAAGCCCGGGCACTCCCAGCGGACAGCTCGCAATATGTACACCTTCGTGAACGGGCGGTTCGTCCAGGATCGGACGATCCGGGCGGCGATCAAGCGGGCCTATGACCGGATGCTGCAGAAGGGGCGGTATCCCAGCGTGGTGCTCTTTCTGGATGTGCCCCACGGGTTGGTGGACATCAACGTCCACCCGGCGAAGACGGAGGTGCGGTTCGAGGACACCCAGCCGATCTTTCGGGCCGTGTACCACGCCGTGGCGGACGCGCTGGCCGAGGCGCCCTGGCTGACCGAGGGGAACACGAAGACCTATCAGCTGGGGCCTCGGAGGGTCTATGGAGACGGGGAGGAGGCCTCCGACGAGGAGGCGCCGTCGATGATTCGGCCCGGGGCGTTGGCCGTGAAGCCGATGAACGGCGGCGGGCGCCGGCTATCGGAGCAGCAGGCCGGGCGCCCGGAGCTGTGGAAGGCCCAGAGGGGGTTCAAGGCCACGGGGTTGACCCCGTTGCGGGAGCCGCCGCGGGTGGACCTTGGCGAGGCCGGGGTGATGCCCCCCGACGACGAGGAGGGGGCATACTTCTCGACGCTGAAGGTGATCGGGCAGTTTCGACGGGCCTATATCCTCTGTGAGGACGCATCGGGCTTGGTGGTGATCGATCAGCACGCCGCCCATGAGCGGCTGGCCTTCGAGGTGTTGAAGGAGAACTTCCAGCGGGATCACGGCCAGCGGCAGCCGCTTCTCTTCCCGGTGCGGTTGGAGCTCGACGCGATGCGGGCCGTCGTGATGGCCGAGCATCGGGAGTTCTTCCTCGACGCCGGGTTCGAGATCGACCACTTCGGAGAGCAGACCTACGTGCTGAAGGAGATCCCGGCGGCCCTGCAGGGGGCCGATCAGGAGCGCCTGATCCGGGACGCCCTGGACGATCTCTCGGAGGTGGGAAACACGGCTAGAGTGGAGGAGGCCGTGGACTCCGTGCTGAGCCGGATGGCCTGCCACTCCGTCGTCCGGGGACCCACGGAGCTGACCACGGCGGAGTGTGAAGCCCTGCTGGTGGACATGGATCAGATCGACTTTCGGGGGAACTGTCCTCACGGGCGACCCGTGTACTATCGGATCTCGCTCTTCGAATTGGAGAAGGCCTTCGACAGGCGATGATGGAGTTCGACCACACCGAAGAAGATCTGGAGGGGCTGCCCCGGGTGATCATCCTGGCGGGGCCGACGGGGGTCGGGAAGACGGCGCTCTCCCTGGCCCTGGCGGAGTCGCTGAACGCCGAGATCGTGGGGGCCGATAGCCTGCAGGTGTACCGTGGCCTGGACGTGGGGACCGCCAAGGTGAGCGCCGAGGAGCGAGCCCGGGTGCCCCATCACCTGATCGACGTGGTGGAGCCCACCGAAGAGTTCACCGTCGCCGACTACCGCCGACTGGCCGGGGCGGCGATCCAGGAGATCCACAGCCGGGGGAAGGCGGCGCTGCTCGTGGGAGGGACCGGGCTCTACCTGCGGCTACTGGTGCACGGGTTCTTCGAAGGGCCCGAGCCGGACGAGGAGATCCGGGGGCGGTTGATGGCGGTGATCGAGGCCGAAGGGGCGCCGGCGCTGCACCGGCGACTGCAAGAGGTGGACCCGGAGCTGGCTGAGAAGCTCCACCCCAACGACCAGGTCCGGATCATCCGGGGGTTGGAGGTGGCCGAGCAGACCGGGACGCCGCTGAGCGAGCACCAGCGCCAGCATCGGTTTCGCCGTCCCGAGTACCACGCGTTGAAGTTGGTGCTGATCCGGCCTCGGGAGGAGCTCTACGATCGGATCAACCGGCGGGTGGATGTGATGGTCGAGTCCGGGCTGGAGGACGAGGTCCGGGGCCTCCTGGAGCGGGGGATCGGGCCGGAGGTCAAGCCCATGCAGAGTCTGGGCTACAAACAAATGGTGGAGGTCCTCGGAGACGGCCGAGATCGTGACGAGGCCATCGACGAGATCAAGCGGCGGACCCGCCGATATGCCAAGCGGCAGATCTCTTGGTTCCGAGGAGAGCCCGGGGCCCGGTGGGTGATGGCGCCCGTGCTGCGGGGTGGCGCGGTGCCGCCGGCGGTGGTCGACGATCTGAAGGCCTTTCTGGGGGGAGGCAAGCCACGCCTTGAATGGGCCGAGGTAGACCCCTATAACGTGCAGCGCTAACGGCGTCCGTAAGAGGTAGAGCGATGAAGAAACTCGTGGGAGAGCACATCCAGACCCTGAAGCCCTACGTGCCGGGCAAGCCCCTGGAGGAGCTGCAGCGGGAGCTGGGGGTCGATGATCCGATCAAGTTGGCGAGCAATGAGAACCCGCTGGGGCCGAGCCCACGGGCCGTGGAAGCCATGGGGGCCGTGCTGAAGTCCAATCATTTCTATCCCGACGGGGCTTCGTACCGAATGCGGGAGGCTATCGCCGAGGCCCACGGCGTCAGCCGAGAGGAGGTGCTCACCGGGAACGGCTCCAACGAGGTGCTCACCATGGCGGTGCGGACCTTCTGTCGGTCCGGTTCGGACGTCGCGTTGATGCCGGAGTACAGCTTCGCGGCCTACGGGATCGTCAGCCAGGCTCAGGACGTGGAGGTCCGAAAGGTGCCGGTGAAGGAGGGGTTCGTCAACGACCTGGACGGCCTCCTCGACGCCGTCGACGAGCGGACGAAGATCGTGTTCCTCGCCAACCCCAACAACCCTACGGGGACCTCCGTGTCGGGGACGGATCTGCGCCGGTTCTTGGAGCGGTTGCCCGACGACGTGGTGGCTTTGGTGGACGAAGCTTATCACGAGTACGTGCGGGCCGAAGCCTATGAGAGCGCCCTCGAGATGCGAGACGCGCACGAGCGCCTGATCGTGACCCGGACCTTCAGCAAGGTCTACGGCCTGGCGGGCGTACGAGCCGGGTACGGCATCGCCCCGGCGGAGATGGTGGGGTTCATGGACCGGATTCGGGAGCCCTTCAACAGCAATATGATGGCCCAGGTCTGTGTGCCGGCGGCCCTCTCGGACCGTGAGTTCATCGAGCGTTCCGTGACGGTGAACGAAGAGGGCCGAAGGGCCCTGGAAGAGGGGTTGGCCGGGCTCGCCGACCGGGGTGTCTCCTGGACGCCGAGCGAGACGAACTTCCTGCTCGTGAAGCTCCCCGTGGAGGCTCGTCCGGTCTACGACGCCATGTTGCGGCTCGGGGTGATCGTGCGGCCGATGGCCGGGTACGGGTTGCCCGAACATCTGCGGATCTCCCTGGCCGAGGCGGTTCACATGGAGCGCTGCTTGGGCGCGCTGGAGCGTGCTCTGGACCAGGTGGAGGGAGGCCGATGATCATTGCCATTGACGGACCGGCAGGGGCGGGAAAGTCCACGGTCGCCCAGGAGCTGGCGAAGACCCTGGGGTACCAGCTCGTGGACACCGGTGCCATGTATCGAACCGTGGCCTTCGAGGCGTTGAACGCCGGGGTAGACCTCGGCGACGAGGAGGCTGTGGCCAAGATCGCCCGAACGCTGAGCTTCGAGTTTCGGTTCGTGGAAGGAGAGAACGTGGTCTTCTGCAACGGGAAAGCCCTGGATCAGGAGATACGCACCGCCGAGGTGAGCCGTGCGGCGAGCATCATCTCGGCCCACCCCGATGTCCGGACGGCGATGGTAGAGCAGCAGCAGCGGGTCGGGCGAGGACGCTCCAGCGTCCTCGAAGGCCGTGACATCGGCACCGTGGTCTTTCCCGATGCCGAGGTGAAGGCCTTTGTGACCGCTTCCGCAGAGACCCGAGCCCGTCGACGGCTGGAACAGATGGAAGAGTGCGGTGAGGACGGGGATTATCAGGAGGTGCTCAAGGAAATCGTGGCCCGAGACAAGCGGGACACCGAGCGGGAGGTGGCCCCCCTGAAGCAGGCGGAGGACGCCGTCGTGGTGGACACCACGGAGATGACCATCGAAGAGGTCCTCAGGGTGCTGCGAGCCCGGGTCGAGGCGGTCAGGAGTCCTCGAGGGGAGTGAGGAAGTCGCTGAGTTTCAGCAGGTGGGAGAGGTTGTGGACGTCCTCGCCGAGGAGGGGGATCAGCCGAACCGCGTCGTCTCCGACCCGGCGGGAGAGGGTGGCGATGGCGTCGCGATCCCTTAGCGCCAGCTTGGCAAGTCGAGCGTACTGGGCCTCCAGTTGACTGCGCAGTGAGCGGACCTGGGAGGAGTCGGTGACGCCCTGGTTTTCCAGGAGGGCGGCGAACTCATCGTCATCGAGGTGGGCGATGTCTTCGGCAGAGAAGCTGGGGATCACGCGATTGATCACGAACATATCGGCCCGCTGGTCGAGGCCGCCGAGCTTTTCGTGGAAGTAGTAGGCCTCTTTCATGCGGCGAGGATCGGCGCTGGTGATCACGAAGAAGTGGGTTCGGTTGTCTCGGAGGATGAACTCGATCATCTCGCCGCGCTGCTGGAGGGTTTCCTGCAGGTAGTGGAAGGTGCCGAAGAACTCTACGAGATCGTTGACGAAATCCTCACCGAGGACTTTGGAGATCAGGGTCAGGACAATGGAGCTGGGGTTGAACATGCGGCCGAAGAACCCGGGCTCGCCCTGTCCCGGGAGAAACCACTTGATGATCCGTTCGTCGAAGAAGGTCGCGGCCCGGGAGGGCGTCTCGAGGAACTCCAGGGCGTTCTTGGTGGGCGGGGTGTCGAGGATCACCAGGTCGAAGTGGCCGCCGGTGTAGAGGTCGTGGAGCTTGTCGAGGGCCATGTACTCCTGCATCCCGTGGAGAGCCGAGGAGAGGAGCCGAAAGATGTTGTTCTGCTTGGCTCGCTTCAGGGCGCCCTTGTCGGGGGCGAGGCGGTCGACGAGGTCATTAAAGGTCTGCTCGGAGTCGAGCATCATGGCCCAGAGTTCCCCGTCGGTGTCGTTGTCGGGGAGGTCAATGGGCTGAGGATCGTTGGTCAGGGACTCCAGCCCGAGGCTGTTGGCAAGGCGTCGGGCGGGGTCGATGGTCAGGACGATGGTGCGGCGGCCGGCGAGGGCGCCTCGCAGGCCGAGGGCCGCGGCGGTGGTGGTCTTGCCGACCCCGCCGGGGCCGACGCAGACGACGAGTCGGCCCTTGGAGAGGACCTTGCTGATGGTTTTGGAAGCGCCGTTGGTGGTGTCCGAGGGGCGGGTCATGGTCGGGACTCCTCCTGAGGCTGAGATGCCTCCAGCGAGTCGGCTTCACCGAGGAAGAATCGGGCCAGATGTCGAACGACGTCGGAGCCGGTGGCCTCGTAGAAGACGGGCACCTCGATGATCGGCAGATCGAGGCGGTCGTGGAGGAGCTTGAGGTAGGTCTGATCTCGGTCGTGCCATCCCAGGGAGAGGGCGTTGCCCTCGACGACGCGGGCCAGGGCGGTGGTCTCGCCCTCGCTGCCGTCGGTCTCGAAGAAGAGAGTCTCCAGATCGGGGTGGGTCTCTCGGACCTGTTTGTGGAGGGTCTGGAAGGTCTCTCGATCGTCGCCTTTGAGCGGGGCGGGGTGGACCTGGTTGGCGATGGTCATGTCCAGGGGCCTGCTCAAGACCTCCTCGAGCTTGGCGGCGAGCTCGATGGTCTCGTTGACGGGCATCTCTTCCGGGAGGCAGACGGCGACCACCGCCGTGACCGAGGGGTCTTCGATGAGCGCCGAGACCTGCGCGGTCATCTTGGCGATGGGCCCGCGGCCCCGCATCATGCCGGTCATGGTGGCCGGGACGTTGAGGAAGGTCACGGCGTGCCCGCTGGCTGGGAGATCGACGATGATGTGGTCGAAGTAAGGGGAGCCGTCGGGGTTCTGGCGCTCGTAGAAGACCCGGACCTGGTCGAGGATGGTGACCTCGTTGACCGAAGGGGCGGCTCGGAAGAAGACCCGGGCGATCCGGTTCTTGATCACCGCCCGGGCGACCCGCTCGCCAGGGACGAAGCGCTTGAGGGTGGCGATGAAGCACTCCTCGGAGTCGAGGTTGGAGGCCCACAGGTTGTCTGTGATCGACACGGGCTCCAGGCCGGTGGACTGGAAGTCGAAGAAGGACTCCATGGCGCTGAAGGTGTCGGTCTCCAAGACCAGGGTGCGACGGCCCGCCTTGGCCAGGGCGTGGGCCAGGCCGGCGGTGGTCGTGCTCTTCCCCACGCCACCTTTGCCGGTGACGAAGAGGATGCGTCTGTCCAGGAGTTGATCGAGCAGCATCAGGTCATTTCCTCGCGGCTCTCGCCGGATCATCGCTCGGTTGTAGAAAGGGTCGCCGGCAGTGTCAACCGTGGGCCCATGAAAAAAGGGCGGCTCCGAGAGCCGCCCTTCTTCCAAGGAACTGCCGGGGAGGTTTACTCCTCGGTCTTCTCTTCTTCGTCGCCATCTTCGTCGCCGGCGCTCTCTTCAGCGCTTTCTTCGGCTTCCACTTCCTCGGGAGCTTCCGCTTCCTCGGCGGCTTCGAGCGCGGGCTCTTCTTCCTCGTCGGAAGAATCACCGGTGAGGTCACCGAGCTTGCCCTTGAGGAGGTCACCGAGCTGAGCGGTAGCTCCGCTCTCTTCGCTGTACTCCGTGAGGTGTCCGGACTCGGAGCGACGCACGAAGTTCTTGATGGAGAGGGCGATCTTGCGCTCTTTGGGATCGACGCTGATCACCTCGACCTTGTGCTCCTCGCCGACCTTGACGACCTCGGCGGGCTCCTCGATGCGCTCGCTGGCGAGCTCGGAGATGTGGATCAAGCCCTCGATGCCTTCTTCCACCTCGGCGAAGGCGCCGAAGTCGGTGAGCTTGGTGATGGTGGCGTTGATGATCTTGCCCGGTGGATACCGCTGGGGGAGGGTCTCCCAGGGATCGGAATCGAGCTGCTTGATCCCGAGGGAGAACCGCTCGTTGTCGACGTCGATGTTGAGGACGACGGCTTCCACCTCTTGGCCGGGCTCGTAGATGCTGGAGGGGTGACGGATCTTCTGGGTCCAGCTGATGTCGCTGATGTGGACCAGGCCGTCGATGCCCTCTTCGATGCCCACGAAGAGACCGAAGTCGGTGATGTTGCGGATCTTGCCAAGGATTCGGGTACCCACGGGGTACCGGTCTTCCAGGAGGGTCCAGGGGTTGGGCTCGATCTGCTTGATCCCGAGGCTGACCTTCTTGGCGTCCGTGTCGAGGTTGAGAACCACGCAGCGAATGATCTCACCTTCGCTGACGACCCGGTTGGGGTGCTTGATCCGTCGGGTCCAGCTCATCTCGGAGATGTGGACCAGACCTTCGATGCCTTCCTCGAGCTCCACAAACGCCCCGTAGTCGATGAGGCTGACCACGCGACCGAGGACGTGGATACCGTCGGGGTAGCGGTCTTCGGCGCCTTCCCAGGGATCGGGGGTGAGCTGCTTGTAGCCCAGGCTGACCCGCTCGCTCTCGGGGCTGAACTTCAGGACCTTGACCTGGATCTCATCGCCGACGTTGAAGAGCTCCGTGGGGTGGGCGACCCGGCCCCAGCTCATGTCGGTGATGTGAAGGAGGCCGTCGATGCCGCCGAGGTCGACGAAGGCACCGTAGTCGGTGAGATTCTTGACGATGCCGTCGATGACGGCGCCGGCCTTGAGCTTCTGGAGGGTCTTGCGCTTGAGCTCGGCCCGCTCGGTCTCCAGGAGGGACCGACGGCTGAGCACGATATTGCCGCGCTGCTTGTTGAACTTGATGATCTTGAAGGCGTACTCTTGGCCCAGGTACTTGTCGAGGTTGCGGGTGGGGCGCAGTTCGACCTGAGAGCCGGGGAGGAATGCCTTGACGCCGATGTCGACCTGGAGGCCGCCCTTGACTCGGTTGGTGATCACGCCGCGGACGAGCTTATCGTCGTCGGCCTTGGTACTGATGATCTCCCAGACCTTCATCTTGTCGGCGCGTTCCTTGGAGAGGACGCACTGACCGGAGTCGTCTTCGCGGGCTTCGAGGAGGACGTCGACGACGTCTCCGGCTTTCACGCCGACCTTGCCGAACTCGTCGGTGAACTCCGAGATGTCGATGCGCCCCTCGGACTTAAATCCGATGTCGACGAGGACGTAGTCGTCGCCCACTTCGAGGATCTTGCCGGGGGTGATTTCGTTTTCTCGGACCGTAGGAGTGAAGTCGTCCTGCTCTTCGAGGAGAGCGGCGAAGTCATCGGTGGTCGGGAAAGAGGATTCGGTTTGTTCAACAGTCATTGACGACCTTGTTTCGTGCGCTTGAAAACAGCCAAAGCGATAACGGGGACCCACCGGCCGACCCCCATGGTCGGCCCATCGAATGGAGCGGTTCCACCTGTTTGATCGGGCGAGAGCCCGCCCCGAAGTGGCAAAGATGTTGCCGGAAGATACAAGATCTCCTCACGCGCCCGGGGAAGCGACGGCGAACCCTAACGACGAGGGCCGGGGTTGTCAACTGGAAAGAGGGGTGGGGTGCGGGCCTTGGCCCGAGGAGAGGTGCCAGGTTCGCCTCCTGGGGTCGCTGGAGGATGAACCGCCGAGGAGGACCGATTGGCGTTCGCGGAAGTGGTGCCAGGTTCGCCTCCTGGGATCGCTGGAGGACGAACCGCTGAGGAAGACCGATTTGTGAAACGGAAATAGAGGGCGGCGCGGAACCTCCCCTCGGGCCAAGGCCACGAGGCTTCGCGAGTCGGGCTACGCCCGAGGGTCCTCGCGGGCCAAGGCCCGCTGCGGGCTGCGGAGCAACCGATCAACGTGGAACACACCCGAGGGGGGTCAGTCTTCGAGGGTATCGAGGACGTCACTGGCGGACTGGAAGCGGTCGGCGGGATCCTTCTCGAGGAGCTTGAGGATCAAGGCCTCCATCTCTTCGGAGAGGCCGGGGTTGATGGAGCGAGGGGCCGGCGGCGGGGTGTGGACGTGGTGGTAGCTCAGGTCGCCCTTGAAGAAGGGCACGGTTCCGGTGGCGCACTCGAAGATGGTGCAGCCCAGGCTGTAGAGGTCGCTGCGGAAGTCGATGTCCTTGCCGATGATCTGTTCGGGAGACATGTAGAAGGGGGTGCCCACCTGCTGGGTGTGGTTGTTCTGGTACTCTCGGAGGAACTTGGCCAGGCCGAAGTCCATGACCTTAAGGGCCCGGTCGCGAGTGGTCATCACGTTGCCGCTCTTGATGTCCCGGTGGATGATGCCCTTGCTGTGGGCGTAGTTCAGGGCCCGGCAGCAGCCGCGTAGGATGTACCGGACTTTGTCGTCGCTCAAGGCGCCGTGTCGGCGGATCAGGTCTTTGAGGGTGGTGCCCTCCACGTACTCCATGGCCATGTAGTATTCGCCGTCCTGTTCCCCGGCGTCGTAGATGGTGACGATGTTGGGGTGGGAGAGAGCGGCGGCGGCCCGGGCTTCCCGGAGGAAGTACTTCACGGCGGTCTCGTTGTCCCGGAGGTTCTCGCCGAGGATTTTGTAGGCCACGGTGCGGCCGAGGACGGTGTCGCGGGCCTTGTAGACGATGCCCATGCCGCCGCGGGCGATCTCCTCGATGATCTCGTACCGGAAGGCCTCGTCGCCGTCGCTGTCGGGGCCGAAGATGCCGCTGTTGGTGCGGCCCGTCATGGAGCCCCGGCGCATGCGCTTGCGGATGGCCTTGACGCGGAGCTCAGCGTCTTCGAAGTGTTCGTCGATCTCGATGATCTGGGTGTAGCACTCCAGGGCGCCGGCCAGGTCGGGCTCCTCCTCGAGGGCCCGGCCCATCTTGTAGAGGAGGGGGAGGGTTCCGGGGCTGGGGTCTCGGTTGCCCAGGGCTGCCCGGTACTTGCTGTAGGCTTTTTCGCCACGGCCCTGAGCGCGGAAGACGTCGCCCTGGAGCTCGATGGCCCGGGCGTAGTTGGCGTCGCGAGAGTCGATGGAGTCCAGGGACTCCAGGGCGTCCTCGTACATCCGGTGCTCGAATTGGAGGCGGCCGGCACGGAAGAAGTCTCCCTGGGCTTTGAGGACCCGGAGCTGACCGTCGATGTCGCCGGCTTCCTCGTAGTACTCCACGGCGCGGGCGAGCTTGCCGAGGGCCTCGGCGCAGCGAGCGGCATGGGCGTACCGTTGGATGGAGAGGAAGAGCTCGAGGGCCTTCTCGTGGTCTTTGAGTTCCTCGTAGACCTGGGCGGCTTCATCGAGCTCGCCGGCCTCTTCAAATAGCTGGGCGGCCCGTTCGCCATCGTTGGCTTCGCGGAAGTGACGAGCCGCTTCGACGATGTCGCCCTCTTCGAGGGCGGCATCGGCGCGCATCCGGGCTGCCTCTTGTTCTTCGCCGGCTTCTTCGAGGAACTTGGCGGCCAGTCGCGGGCGGTTGGCCTCCATCAGGAGCTCGGCGGCTCGGGTGAAGTCACCGGAGACTCGAAGAGTTTCGGCGGCCTCGTCGGCGAACCCGGCGGCCAGGAAGATCTCGCCAGCGCGCTGGTGGTCTCCGGCCTCTCGGAAGAGCTCGCCTGCCCGGCGGGCCCGCTCCCGTTCGGACTCGGGGAGGTCGTCGAGCTCGTCGTCGCCGAGGTGGGACCGGAGGTAGGTGGCGTAGGACTCGGCGGCCTGCATGGGGCGGTCGGCCTGCTCGAAGGCGTCGGCGGCCTGCAGGAAGTTGTTCGCTCGCTCGAAGTTCTCACCGGCGCGGCGGTAGTCGCCGGCGGCGAGGTAGCAGGTGGCGGCTCGATCCCAGGCTTCGGCCCGGAAATATTCGGCGGCGGCGTCGTGAGGGCGCTCCAGTTTCTCGTAGATGCGGGCGGCCTGTTCGTAGCGCCCAGCACGCTTGTATGCATGGAGAGCGCGGGCCAGAACCCCGGACTCCTCGAAGACCTGGGCGGCTTTCTCGTATGCGCCGCCGTGGAGGTATGCCTCCCCGGCTTCGAAGTGCTCGCCAGCCCGGGCCAGGATGTCGCCGGCCGCCACGTATTCGCCGGTAGAGAGGGCTCGTTGGGCCCGCTCCCGGGTTTCCCGGGGGATGATCTGGACCGGGGGAGAGGTGTTCGACGACCGGTTGGCGCGGAACCACCGGATGCCGACGATGGCGGTGCCGATGGAGACCACCACCACGGCCACGCCACCGACGAAGGCGAAGACCGTAGCCGCGCTGGTGCCGTACCCCACGCCTTCGGCGAGTTGGATGTAGTCGGCGACCTGGGCGAGGAGGGGGTACATGGGGGCTCCAGAGAGGATCAGAATCGACCGCCCAGGGTCAGGGCGCCGCCGTCAGGGGTGAGGCCCACGGAGAGGCTGACGCGAGCGTCGGAGTCGTCCTGCATGCCCTCGTAGACCAGGAGCCCGATGCCGGTGGCGGCGAGGACGCCGCCGGCCACATAGCTGATGCGGGCGATGCCGTGGTAGGTCTCGGCGTCGGACCGGAAGGCCTCGAGCTCGCCACGAGAGGCTCCGTCGGCCTGCTTGTCGTATTCGTTGACGAGGTTCGTGGACTGCATCTGGAGGAACGAGAATGCGCCGCCCGTGGCGAGGAGAGCGACCCCGAGCCCTGTGCTGGTCCAGCCGGCGATGGTGAGGGTCGAGGGGCCCTCGCCATCTTCCACGGGGGGGGCGTCCCTGGGGGTGAGCACCGTACCCCAGGTCAGCTCTTCGCCGGGCTCGGCGGTGGCCTCAAAGGTATCGGTCTCGTAGTTCGGGGCGCGGGCCTCCAGGCGGATCGTGCCCGGGGCGACTTCGAATTCTCCGGGGGAGCGGCCGAGGCCGACCTCTTCTTCCTCGGTGATCGAGAAGATCGCGGCGCCCTCGGGCCGGGTGGTCACGGTGACGATGGCTGGGATATTCGCCCGCAGCTCCGGGAGCCACTCTTGGACCCGGGCGAGGCGGTCCTCGTCTTCGCTCTCCTGGAGGAAGGCCTCGAAGTGGTAGATGGCGTTACGGACCTGCCCCATACGCATGGCTGACTGGCCAAGGCGGTATCGAATCGCCTGCTCCGGGAGGATGTCGTGGGCGGCGAGGTAGTGCTCGTAGGCGGTCTCGTAGTCGCCTTCGTCGAAGGCGTCGTTTCCAGACCGGATATGCTGCAGTGCATCGGCCGTGGAGGGCTGGTCAGCGAGGGCCGTGGCGGAGAAGCTCAAGCAGAGCAGGAGGGTTGCCAGCGCGAGGAGATGGGAGATTCGTGGCATTGGGGTGGCTCCAGAGACGATCGATGGGAGAAGAACGCTACAAGATTCTACCTCGGGGCTCGTGGAGGGTGCAACCCGTCTTCGGAGGTTCGCGAACCCCGACGTTCCGATGTCCTTTGCCGCGAACCCACGAAAAGGCACCGAGCGTTCGGGGGCCATCCGTTGGCAATAGTCAGGCCGGCGACGATGTTCTACAACCTGCCGTGGTGGTCCTCCCGATCCAGGCGTTGGTTTGCGGTCATGACTCGCTGGTTATCCAAAATAGCCAAGTTCTTCGTGGTCCTGCTCCTCGTGATGGTGGTGCTGGTCCTGTTGCTCGTCGCCGTGTTGCAGACCGAAGCGGTGCGGGGATTCGTGTTGGACCGGACGCTCTCGGCGGTGAATGACGAATTGGCGGGGACGATCGAAGTGGATCGGCTCGAGGGCTCGTTGCTGGGGCAGGCCCGGGCCAAGGGAGTGCGGATCTATGACGGGCGAGGCCGGCTGGCGGCGGACGCGCCGGTGGCGGAGCTCCGGTTTCAGATCCTGCCGCTGCTCTTCACGCGAGTGATGGTGGATGAAGTGCGGTTGGAGGGGCCGCTGGTGGTGGTGCGGACCTACGACGACGGGGTGCTGAACTGGCTGACCCTCACGGAGGAGACCGTGGAGGAGGAGGCCCCGGACGCCCAGGTGGTGGTGGCCGAGATGGTGCTGGTGGGAGCGAAGGTGGCCTACCTCGACGAGATGGCTCCCTACGAGGATGTGCCGGGCCTTTCGGGGTTCCGCAGTGACCGGATCGAGGAACTCGACGGGCTCCGGCGCGGCGCCGAGGTGGCCGAAGCCTGGCGAGAGGCCTGGCGGGTTCAGGGGATGATGGAGCCGGCCTACGCGACACCTCGTGGGCCCGTGGCGCTCTTCGTCGATGATCTGAAGGCCGAGGGGGCCGCCGAGGTGGCCGGGGATCAGGTCGTGGTGTCCCTGACGGAGGTGGCGGCACAGGTGGGGGCGGACCTCTTCTCGCCGATACTCGCGGTCTCCGTCTCGGAGGTCGACGTGGAGGTGTCGGCGAGCACTGTGACCGTGGCGATTCCAGAGGTGTCGGCTCCGGGGTGGTTTCAGGCGTCGGGGCTGTGGTTGGGGCTTCGGGTGGCTCCCGAGGGATCCGAGGACGCCATGGAGGCCATGGTCTTCGAGATCGAGAGCGGAGAAGTCGGGCCGCTGGCTCTGGGGTGGGCCGTGCCGGATGTACCGCTGCCGTCGGCGGTGAACTTCGACGCCCGGTTGGCCCTGGACGCGAGGAAGCTGGCGTTGACGGCGAACCTCTCCGTGGGCGATGGGTCGCCGGTGTCGGTGGCCGTGGAGATGAGCGACTACGATCAGGACCGCCCGGGCTACGCACTGTCGGCCCGGGGCGATGGGATGGTGCTCTCCCGGTGGCTCCATGAGGAGGGCCTGCCCGAGGTGGAGGGGGATCTCCTGGTGGCGGCCACCGGCGAGGGGTTTGAGCCGGCGGACCTGTCGGCTCGGCTGCGGGGGGCGCTGGTGAACGCTCGGGTGGAAGAGACCTACGAAGTGGATCTCTTCGAGTTCGACGTGGAGGCTGTGGAGGGGGTGTTTGAAGGGCACCGGTTGGGGGCGCTGACCCCCTACTTGGACGTGTACGCCACCTTCCGGTTCGACCCGGAGGGAGAGGCGCGGGCGTCGGTGCGCACCACAGCGGACCGGGAGCAGGCAGACGAGGTCGCGCGTCTGGGGACGCTCGGGGGATGGGCCGAGGCCCGGCCGTCCACGGCGACTCTGATCGTGGATGGCGATCTGCGGTTCGACCCCGTCGATCTGGAGCGGTTCGAGGCCGAAGAGTTCCTGGACGGGATCCACGGGTTCGACGTGGATGGGACCTGGGAGTTCGAGGACTTTCAGGCCGAAGACATTCGGGTCGCGCGGAGCACGGGCTCCGTGGTGGCCCGGGGGCGAGGGTCTGCGGGGCGCCAGGGGAACGTGGTGGGCGACTACCTGGCCAGGGCCTCCGTGGACGGCCTGGTGGTGCCGGGGCTCGTGGTTCGGGACGGGACCCTCACGGACCGCGGGGAGTTCACGGTCCGGCTGAGCGAAGAAGACCCCATGGAGTTGGTACGGGCCTTCAATAACAACCTGGAGGTGGAGGCGCGAGGGGTGCGGACCCCGGACCTGACGATGGAGCGAGGGCTCTTGTCGGCCCGGGTCGATAAGCGGCCCGGGCTACCCCGGCGGATCCGGGCCCAGTTGGAGGGGGAGGTGGACGGTTTACGGTCCGGTGAAATCACGGTGGCGGCGGCGGAGGCGGGGTTTCAGACCCAGGTGGATCTCGTCCCCTTCGAGGTGGAGGCGATCCCCGAACCCTTCGACCTGGTCCGGGCCTTCGAGGCCGTCGGAGAGTTGTCGGTGCGGGAGATCGGGGCCGGGGAGGTCGGGGTCACATCGGCGACGGTGTCGACGGCGCTCTCGGGAGCTCTCGACGCGCCGGAGGGGACGGTCTCCCTGGAGGTCGATGGTGTGAGCGCCGGAGAGTTCGACTTTCAGAGCGTAGTCGGCGAGGTAGAGCTCCTGGAGGGGCGGCGAGGAGAGTTCTTGGTGCAGGCCCACCTCTCGCCGGAGAAGTACTACTTCCTGGGCGCCAACGTGGCGTACTCCCGGGGGTACGAGGCGTTCGCCGTGGAGGACCTGCGGTTGGGGTCGGATCGGGTGGAGTGGGTGGCCCGGGACGGTGGCGTGCTGCGATGGGAGAACGAGGAGCTGCAGGCTCAGGAGATGACCCTGGACAACGGGGAGCAATCCATGGGGGTCGACGGCTGGATGCGGCCGGGGCACTCTCAGGATCTGATGGCGAACCTGAGCCGGGTTCGGGTCGATGATCTGCGCCGAGACTTCCACCTGGAGGAGATGATCCCCGACGTGGCAGGGGTGGTGGGGCTGGAGGCCCATCTCTCGGGCACGACGCAGCGACCGGTGTTGCAGGCCGGCGGGTCGCTCCGGGAGGGGCGCTTTGAAGGGTACGGCCCTTTCGCGGCCCGGTTTCAGGTGCGATACGAAGATGAGGTCCTGGAGGTGGAGCGGTTCGACGCGTCGGCCTATGGCAAGGAGCTGATCGAGCTGACGGCCCGTCTGCCGATGGTGATCGATCTCGAGGGGCAGGCCGAGCCGATCTGGGATCGCCCCGTGGCCGCCGACGCTCGGGTGTTGCCCGTCCAGTTGCGTGAGTTTCACGAACCGATCCCGGAGCTGAACGACTTCGGCGTCGATGGAGAGGTGGAGGGGTGGATGCGGCTCAGGGGAGAGCTCAACGATCCCGTGATCGACCTGGGGTTCGACCTGAGGCGGTTCCGGTTTGAGGGGGAGGTGGACGGAGACTTCATTTCGTTGCGCGACGTAGAGGTGAGCTCCCGGCTGGAGTACGCGTCCCCGGAGAGCGGAGGCCATGGGATCGACGCGTCGGCGGTGGCGACGTGGGAAGGGGAGCCTGTAGGAGAGCTGGAGCTGCAGACCCCGTTGCCCCTGGAGCGGTGGCTCTACGCGATGATGAGTGAGTCTGAGGAGCCCCTGGACTGGCAGGAGGAGTTTCTGGAGCTCCCCTTGAGGCTGCGGGTGATGGTCCCCGGGTTTGATCTGGAGCGGATTCCCCTGGAGAGCCTTCAGGAACAGCGGCTTCGGGGGGAGGTGGATCTGAACATCGATCTCGACGGGGCGCTGGGAGATCCCAGGGGGACGGTGTCCATGGATCTGAAGAGCCTGGGGTGGGACCGGTTCCAGGATCTCTCCCTGGTCAGTGAGGTGCGGCTTGCGGATCGGCACGCCCATATCGACGAGCTGAGCTTTTCCTGGGGCGACGATGAGATCTTCATGGCTGACGGGTCGGTGCCGCTTCCGATCGCCCCGCTCCTCGCCGGAGAGACCGTGGAGGACGTGCCGTTGAACTTCCGTTGGGAGTTGCGAGAGACCCCGATCTCGCGGCTGAGCCCCATCGACTACGAGTTCGCCCGGGTCCGGGGTTCTCTGGGGGCCTTTGTGGAACTCGGGGGGACGCTGCGAAACCCGAGATTCCGGGCCCGAGCCGGGGTGTTCAACACCCAGCTGGGAGACGGCAATCCCGGTACCTTCCACGTGGAGGTGACCGGCGGAGACAACGAGGTGCAGATCGACGGAGCTCTCTGCTATCGAGTGGACCCGTTCTTGTCGTTCAACGGTCGGGCGCCGATCCTTCTGGATATCGTCGAGTTGGCGCGGGGCACGTCGTGGCAGCTGCCCGGAGATCTCCGATTCCACGTGGAGAGCGAGGAGATCGACCTGGCGCGGGTGATACCGACGCAGCTGATTTCGGACTTTCTGGTCGATCCCGACGGGCGGTTGGCCCTGGACGTGGAGGTGTTTGGGAATTGGGAGGAGCCCCGGATCGGCGGATTCTTGCAGATCGACGAGGGGGCGCTGACCCTGCCGGAGTTCGCCCGGCGGTTCACGGATATCAACGGCCGGATGGACTTCGATGATCGAGAGCTGGAGATCAGCCGGTTCGAGCTGGCCGACGGGTCGAGCTCGTTGTCACTGACGGGCACGGTGGGGCACGAATTCTTCGTGCCCGACGCGGTGAGCCTGTCATTGAGCGCAGATGAGTTCAACCTGGGCGGGTTCGGGATCGACTTCCCGGTGTTCGTGACGGCCGAGACGGAGGTAAACGGGAACCTGCAAGGAGAGCCCGGGGAGATGAATGTATCGATCTCGGGCCTGAACGTGGAGCTCACCGATGAGTGGGACCGGACCTTGCACCGCACCGAGCTCGACGAGGATATCGTGGTGCTGCGGCGAGAAGCCCAGCGGCTGTCTGAAGATCTTCTGGAGGGCGAAGAGGGTCCGCGGGGGCTACAGTTGAGGGTCAACGTGGTGATCGCACGAGACGCGTGGGCGAGGCACCCCAACGGGCAGTTGAACTTCCAGGCCGACTTGAGCGCCGATATCTCGGGGACCATGGTGACCATGACGGGGAACGTGGACGCTCTGCGGGGGGACCTGGAGTTTCTGGGGCGTCGGTTCATCGTGCAGGAGAGCCAGGTGATCTTTGTGGGGGCCCATCCCCCGAACCCGAGGCTGCAGTTGGAGGCCCATTACATCTTGCCCCAGGCCGTGGCCCAGGCGTTGGGGACCCCGTCGTCGGGAGAGCCTCGGATCGTCTTCCGGGTCTCGGGGACAGCAGACACTCCGCGGCTGGAGCTGTCGGCGGATCCGCCGATGAGCGAGACGGAGATCCTCTACGTGCTGCTCACGGGCCGTCCGCCAGACCGGACCGGGGTGGGGCAGGAAGAAGGCGTGGCCTCTCAGGCGCTCTCTGCGGTGGGGGGGATCTTCGTGGAGATGCTCCAGGATGAGCTCGAGGGGCTGGTGCCCTTCGACGTGGTGCGCCTGGAAGCCGGAGAAGGGGGGCTGAGGGGGACTCGGTTGGAGATCGGTCACTACCCGCGGAGTGATCTCTACCTGTCCATCCGGCGGCAACTCCGGGCTGAAGAGGACCAGGCCAGCACGATCTATCGGGCGGAGTACCACTTTCTGCCCCGGTGGATGGCGGAGCTGAGCTGGACCAATCGGAACGAAGGTGGGCTGACGATCTACTTCGATGTGTATTGAGGCCGTTGGCAAATCGATTCGAGTGGCTATGATGAGCGCCGCTCGATCGGTTTTCATTGTATCAAGCCAATTTTGCATCAAACCCAAAGGAAGAACCATGCATAAGCCTCACCTGGCGCATCTGAACTGGTCTCTGGACACCCGCGTGATTCACTCCGGCCAGGAGCCGGACCCGACCACGGGGGCGATCATGACCCCTGTGTTTCAGACGTCCACCTACGTGCAGTCTTCCCCGGGAGAACACCGGGGGTTTGAGTACAGCCGGACCCACAACCCGACCCGAAACGCCATGGAGGATTGCCTGGCCAGTCTGGAGAAGGGGCGGCACGGGGTGGCGTTTGCGTCGGGGTGCGCGGCGACGTCGACGATCATGCACCTCTTGAAGTCCGGGGCCCACGTGGTCAGCGGCGATGACGTGTACGGGGGGACCTATCGACTCTTCACGAAGGTGTTTCGGGATATGGGGATCGGGTTCTCCTTCGTGGACATGACCGACGTGGAGGCCTTCGAGAAGGCACTGACGCCTTCGACGGAGCTGGTGTGGTTGGAGTCGCCGACGAACCCGATGCTGAAGATCTGCGATATCGAGAAGATCTGTGAGATCGCTCATAGCCGGAAGATCCCCGTGGTGGTGGATAACACCTTCATGAGCCCCTACTTCCAGACACCTCTGGAGCTGGGAGCCGATCTGGTGGTCCATTCGACGACGAAGTTCATCAACGGCCACTCCGACGTGGTCGGTGGGATCGTGATCACCAACGATGACGCCGTGGCGGAGCGGCTGCGGTTCTTGCAGAACTCCATCGGGGCCGTGCCGGGGCCGATGGATAGCTGGTTGGTGCTCCGGGGGGTGAAGACCCTGTCGGTGCGGATGAGGCAGCATGAGGCCAACGCCCGACGGATCGCAGCCTATCTGGACGAGCACAGCGCCGTCGACCAGGTGATCTACCCGGGGCTGGAGAGCCATCCTCAGCACGAGATCGCCGGGAAGCAGATGCGGGGCTTCGGAGGGATGATCACCTTCACGTTGGGCGGAGGGCTGGAGGCGGCTCGGAAGATGCTGGAGAGCGTAGAGATCTTCGCGCTGGCCGAGAGCCTGGGCGGGGTGGAGAGCTTGATCGAGCATCCGGCGATCATGACCCACGCGTCGGTCCCGCCGGAGGTGCGTGCCGAGCTGGGGATCTCCGACGGCCTGGTGCGGCTCTCCGTGGGGATCGAAGACGTGGATGACCTGTTGGGCGACCTGGAGCGGGCGCTCACCTGAGGGGCCGCATCTCCTCGCGCTCTTCGATGGCCGGGGAGGCCGCTTCGGCCTGGCGGCGGAGGCGGGCGGCGCGCTCGGGGCGGCCCTGGGACTCCTCGAAGTCGGCGTATCGGGAGAGAACTACAGGCTGCTCCGGGAAGTGGCGCAAGAGCTCTTCGTAGATGGGGCCTACTTCGTCGGTCCGGTGGAGCTCCGTTAGGGAGGCGATGAGGTTCATGGCCGCCGGGAGGTTGTCAGGCTGGGCCTGATAGACTCGCTGCAGGACAGCCGCGGCCTCTCGGTACCGCCCCTGGTCCTGGTAGAGCATCCCCAGGCGGAGGGTGGAGCGCATGTCCCGGGGGTCGGCGGCGATGACCCAGGTGTAGTGGGCGACGGCCCGGTCGAGATCGCCGAGCTCGTCGGCGATATGAGCCGATCGGAGTTGGAGGTCGTGGTTCTGGGGGTCTTCCCGGAGGGTGCGCTCGATGAGGTCCAGGATCTCCTGGGGGCCGAGGGGGATCTCGTCGGCGGCTCGCAGGGCGGCGTGGAGGTCGCGGCCGCGGCGAATACGGTCGAGCTCAGCCTCGGCGGCCAGCAGAAAGGAGGCTTTGGCGGCGGCAGGGTCGCCGGTTTCCAGGGCCTCCCGGGCGTCTTCGCGGTGGAGAAAGGCTTTCAGCTCCCGGGCTTCTCGGGCGCGTCGACCGTCGTCGACGGCCTTCTGAGCCTGGGCCCGGGCCTCTTCCCGGTCGCCGGCGTCGCGGGCCAGATAGGCGTCGCGGAGGAAGATGTCAGCTTCGGTCGGCGCGGTCTGACAGCCCACGAGGGCCAACAGAAGGAGCAGTCCGGCTGCGAGACAGAACCGCTGAGGTGTGCAAGAATGGAGATTCATGGTGGGTCCCTGAGAGAGGCGCAAAGAGAGACTTAGCACTCCGGTGTGGGATTTTGAAGATCTATGACCCCTACATTCGAAGCCGTACCCAGCCCGATGAGGTCCTGAAGAACCTGGCCTATTTCGGGACCCAGGAGGTGGTGACTGTCGCCCATGGGGGGCAGGGGTTTGAGAAGGCGTCCCAGCTCATCGGGTATCTGGAGCAGCTCACCGAGGGAGAGGTGAGGCGTCTGGAGCGGTGCGGGATTCGGGGACATGTGGCGCTCGGCGTGCCGCCCGACGCCCGACCTCGGCGGACTCACTACGAGGTGTGGGAGGAGCTACCGAAGCTTTTGGAGCGAGACGTGGTGGTTGCCGTCGGGGAGATCGGGGTGTGGGAGGACACTCGCAGCCAGTGGCAGCTCTTTCTGCGCCAGGTGGAGATGGCCGTGGAGCGAGAGCTGGCGATCCTGCTGGTGCCGCCGGTGGAACTGAAGATCACCCTGACCTATAAGATGATGGCCCGGCTGGAGAAGGCCGGGGTGGCGCCGGAGCGGGTGTTGGTGCATCGAATGGACGAGAAGATGGTGGAGAATGTGATTGAGAGCGGCTTTTGCGCGGGCTATCCTGTGGGGGCAGCGACCAACGAGCCCCGACAGGCGGCGCGGTTTCTGGCGGATCTGCTGGAGAAGAGCGGCCCGGCAGAGAGGGTCTTGCTCACCTCCGGGCTGCGGACGGCGAGCGCCGACGTGCTGGGGGTGCCCAAGACGATCGTCGCCTTGCAGGAGCTCGGCGTCGCCGCCTCGGTGATCGAAGGGTGGGTGTGTGAGAACGCCAGGCGGCTCTTCGACGCAAAAGGCCGCTACGAAGAAGAGGAGAGCCATGAGTAGCAGAAGAGAAGCCCCGATGGAGCGAATCCTGTTGGCGACGGACTTTAGCCAGTGGACGACGGGGGCCGTGGAGGTCGCGTTCTCCCTGGCCCGAAGCTTCGGCGCAGAGGTGTTCATGGTCCACGGGATCGAGCCCATCGCCGGAGGCGGCGAGGAGGCCGAGGCCGTCGACGAGGACGACGAGGGGTTCGACGAGTTCTTCGGGGATCTGATGGAGAGGGCCAAGACTCGGCTGGAGGCCCTGGTGGAGGAGGCTGCTGACGAGGGGATCTCGGCGCGGTTTCATATCGAGATCGGCCAGCGGTGGCGGATCATCCTCGATCAGGCCGATCAAGAGGAAGTAGACCTGATCGTGATGGGCCGCCGAGCTTACATCGACCACAGCGATATCCGGTTGGGGACGACGAGCCAGCGCGTCTACTTCGGGACCAGCCGCGCCGTGATGACTGTGCCCCTGAGCGATGTGTCCCAGAGCGAGGGAGACTCCTGACGTGACGGAGGCGCCTGAAGAGCCACAGGAGCTGTACCGAGCCTATCAGGAGCGAGCCAAGAAGCGGTTTGGCCAACACTTCCTGGTGGACCCGGGGATTCTGGAAGAGATCGTGGGGTTGGCGGATCTGCGCCTCAACGATCCTGTTCTGGAGATCGGCCCCGGGTGTGGGACGCTCTCGCTGGTGCTCCTGCAGCAGGGAGCTCGCCTGGTGGCCGTGGAGAAGGATCGGGACGCTGCCCACTTCTTGAGGTCCGCCCTGGTGCCTTATTTCCCCATGGAACTGCACGAGGGCGACGCCCTGGACGTGTCTCTTGACGAACTGTTGGAGGGTGCGCCCCGGTGGAAGGTGGTGGCGAACTTGCCCTACAACGTGGGGACGGAGATCCTCTTTCGTCTCCTGGAGTCCTCGGCGAAGATCGACACCATGGTGCTGATGTTTCAGCGAGAGGTGGCCAAGCGGATCGTGGCCGACGTCGGCGACGATGGCTACGGGGTGCTCAGCCTGATGGTGCGGCTCTTCGCCGACGGGTATCTGGCGCTGACGCTGAAGCCCGGGGCGTTCGTGCCGCCTCCGAAGGTGCACAGCTCAGTGGTGGTGCTGAAGCCGCTTGAGGGCAGCAGGATCAAGGACGAGGCCCTGCGGGAGGCGTTTCGGCGGGTGGTGCGAGCCGGCTTTCAGGCTCGTCGAAAGACCCTGGCGAACGGGCTGAAGGCCCTGGGCTGTGAGAAAGCCCTGGTGGAGGAGCTCTTGGAGGAGCTGGGGCTGGGCAAGAAGGTGCGGCCCGAGCGGGTGAGTTTTGGTGAATTTCGGGAGCTGACCCGGGGGTTGTTGGAGCGCGGGGAGCTCTAACGCTGGAGGTGCTCGGGGAGGAAGGTCTCGACCTGACGAGCTTCGATTTCGTAGGAGATGTTGAGGTAGGCCTCTCGGGTGGAGCCGTATCGGGGGATGCCGGCGAAGTACTCCGTCAGGTACCGGGTGAGGAATCGGGGCGTGCCGTCGCGGAGGAATTGGACCACGTGGGCGAGCTCGTGGACCAAGAGGTAGGGCGGGAGGCCTCCGGTGGTATCGAAGGCGTCGTGACGGATGTAGATCCGGCGGCCCAGGGTGATCCCTCGGGCGGTGCTGTTCAGGGCACCGTAGGCGATCAAGGGGCGAATCCCTTGGAAGACCGGGGGGAGTCGGTGCTGAAAGGAGATGAGGAGGCATTCGGCGACGGCTCGTCGGCAGAGGGCCTCATCGCCGACGCCGCTCTGGAGGAGAGGGGAGAGTGTCAGCTCTCTCTCGGGTCCGGTGAGCCCCCGGGGGTTCACCGGCGAGTCCGCAGGAGCCCGAGGACGACGAGGACGAGCACTACCAGGGCGGGGCTCGGGGTGGACGGGGTGGAGGAGCACCACCCCCGGCGCTCGCGACCGTCGGGCTGCAGAGGCACGTAGTCTTCGATGTTGTCCTCGGGATCGAAGGATTGTCCCAGGGGATAGATGTGGCAGAGGCCCTCGATGTCCGCCGGGTGCAGCTCGCGCTTGGCGATCTCTCCGGGAGGGGCCGTGGCGAACATCGTGGCAGCGGGGTTCGGCGAATGATCGAGGCCCAGGAAGTGGCCGATCTCGTGGGTGAGGGTGTTGCGAAAGTCGATGATGGCGCCGGCGGAGTCTTCGGTGTCGGTGAAGACGTAGTCGGCGGTGTTGAACTCGATGTCGGCGCTCAAGATCTCGCCGTTGGACGGCCGGTAGGTGACGGTGGTCAGGGCGACGGCCTGGTAGCCGGCGTGAGGCCACTGGTCATCTCGCCAGACCAGGACGTTGATATTGTCCTCGTGGGCGATGTTCTGGTTGTAGCCGGTGAAGTCCGATGGGGTGGTCCCCTCGTAGACCATCTCGAACTCGCTGCAGTCCTGATTATTCCACTCGTCGAAGGAGCTAAAGACGGACTCTTTGAGGTCGTCGGTGATGTCCGGGGAGTCGGGGTGGAGGCTGGGGCTGCCCAGGTCGTGCACGCGGTAGGGAACGAACTGCTTGTACCACCGCACCGGCTTGGGCTCCTCACCAGGTTCGCACCGGTTAAAGCCCGAGGGCTGGCAGGTCATGGTCTGGACGAACTCGGCCTGGGCCGTGGGGAGCGAGACCACCATCAAGGCCGCCAGAGCGATGACGGGGCCGGCGGAGCTTCGCAAGGGTCGGCTCATTGACCCACCTCGTGATGGAGATCGATGATACGCTCTACGTCACGCTGGAAGGCGGAGAGTTCGTGGACCTGGTCGAAGATCTGGTGGTGCCGCTCGGCGAGCTCCTCGGGAGGGAGGGACGGCTCCGGGGCGCCGCGGATGGCACGGTGGTCAGCGATGAGATGAAGGCCGGAGAGGCGAGGGATCACGAACTCCGTGGACTCGTCGGGGCCGAGGGCGATGGAGAACTTACCCTGGGAGAGGCCCGTGACGGTCGGCCGGGCGTCGCTCCCCTCGTTGAGGAAGAGGAAGACCCGCTCCTGGGGCTCAAATTGGGGCATCCCGGGGACCACGGTGGCGATGTCGGCCTCCAGATCGCGACCGCCGACCTGGCGGATCGTGATGGTCTCACGCTGCTGACCCTTCAGGATCTCCTCCACCTCCAGGGTGACCGTGGTGTAGACCCGGCCGTCGTCGTGACGGCGAGCCTCAACGTTGGCCACGGAGGCGATGACGATGGCGTCGGAGTGGCGGACCAGGCTGTCCAGGTCGTGTTTCAGGACCGTGGCTGCTGTCGCCGTCGAGGGCAGGAGGAGCGCCGTGATCGCCAGATGGAAGAGGAGTGCGGAGAGTCGTCGCATGTCTTACTCGGTGGCCGAGGAGAGGTAGTCGATGAAGTGGTGCAGCAGCTCAATGGCGTTGACCCGGAAGCTGGCCTGGGGGCGGAGGAGCTCGTTGCTACCCAGGGTGCGGTTTCGGAAGAACCCGTCCTGGACAAAGATAATCAGCTCTCCGTCACCGACGACCGCCCGGCGGGCGATGGTGGCCGTGGAGCCGCCGATGTCGGCGTCGAGGAAGGGCTCACCCCAGGGAGAGGTGACCTCGAAGAGGTATCCGGGGAGGTCTTCGTAGTCTTCGGGATAGAATGGCCCGTTGCTGTCGGGGTCGCCGATGTTGGGGAAGAAGCTCCGAGAGCCCAGGACCAGATCTTCGACGTCCAGGTGTGGTGATGAGATGGGGAAGTACCCGGCCGGGGAGTCGGGGTCGGGGGAGCCCTCGTCTCCGGGGACCCAGACCTGGTCGTCGCCGTAGTGGATCTCGAAGTCCGGTGCCAGGCGCTGGAGGAGCTGCACCGTGGGATGCCGGATGTCGTTGGCCTCGAAGCTGATCACCGCCTGGCCACCGGTGCGCAAGAAGCTCTCGATCTCGTCGAGCTCGTCTTCTTCGAACTCCAGCTCGTTGAGGTGGCTGTACTCCGAGGTGAAGGTGATATCCGAGGAGGGGAAGAAGAGGGTGTCTGTGTTCAACGTTTCCAGGCTGGGGGTGATCCGGGTGGTGGCGTGGGCGTTGCGGTTGGCCTCGATGAAGGCCGTGTAATAGCCGTGGTTGGGGGTTCGAGCGGCCTGGTAGTAGTTGGTCCGGGCCTCCATGGCGATGTTATGGCCGGCCCGGGGCTGCAGGCGGAGCGGGGTGTCGGTGTCTTCGTTTCCGGCGAGCCATTCGATGATATTCATGGCGAACTCGAAGTTGTGGCCCACGTGGAGCCAGCCATCGCCGAAGATATTCTGGTCGCCGACGACGGCGACCCGGCCTTCTCCGAACTCCGCGGCGGCCGCCAGGTTCAGGGGGCCCGAGGGCTCGAGCTCGGGATCGGTCTGCTGCCAGTCTCCGTAGTATCCGGCGTCCATCTCGGGATCCCAATAATCGGCGAAGCTGCGCTCCGAGGAGAAGGCCACGCCGTACTCGGTGTCCAGGGGGCCGCCGGTCTTAAAGGAGATCATCTCCACCCCTTCGGTGGTGGGGTGGTCGGCGAAGTCATGGGTGATGAGCCAGCCCCGTCCCGAGATGGAGTAGAGGGGCGGGAAGTCCACGGCGGTGTGGTACATCACCTCGATCCCCATGGGGATCAGGAAGGGGTTGATGCGCTCGGCGTGGCGATAGACGTTGGTGTGATCGGCGATCACGAAGAGGCCACCGCCGTTTTCCACGAACTCGATGATCAGGTCCACCTCTTCGGGGGTGAAGTCGGGGTTTCGGTTGTGGATCAGGTTGATGAAGAGGATCGAGTAGCCCTGCAGGCGCTCCCGGGACAGGGGCATGGTCCGGAAGCTGCTCCAGGGATAGTCGTTGCGCTCCAGGTGCTCGAAGACCTGTCGGAATCCGTAGGTGCCCTGGTAGGCGTACTGATCTCGGTGGAGCCAGTGATCCTCGGGGTTTTGAATGTCTGTATGGTAGATATCGACGAGGACCCAGGGGCGATCGTCGTCGGGGGGCGTGTAGTTGTCGTCCTCGCTGAACCAGCCGCACCCCGCCAGGAGGAGGATCAGAAAGAGCGTCGAGAGCATCGAGAGGCGAAACAGGGAGGTCATAAAAACGATCCGGGCTACTTAAACACTTTGCCGATGGTGTCCTTGGCGCGGGCCAGGGTCACCCCTTGGAGCATCTTACGGACCTTTTCATCGCGTTTCACGAGATCCATCAGAGCTTCTTTCTCAATGGCCACGACCTGGGCGGGTCCGGTCTTGACTTCTATAGAGGCCGTGGCGGCGTTGCCGCTCATCAGGGAAACCTCGCCGAAATAGGCGCCGGGGCCCATGGTCTTCAGCTCTACCTCGCCGCGAGGGCCGTTGGTCCAGACGCGGACTCGCCCCATTAGGACGATGTAGAGGTGGTGGATATTCTGATTCTCTTCAATGATCTGGGTGCCGGGCTCGAAAACCCGGGCGGAGCTGGCGGCGATCAGGGTTTGTAGATCGCTGTCGTCGAGATGCTTGAAGAGGGGGCTCTCCTGAATGGCCTGTTCGATCTGTTCGGTCATGTCTGATCCATGCGGCACGGGAAGTGGGAAAGGCGAATCGGGTGCAGGGTAGCAATGGGGGGAGGGCTCTTGCAATGAGGAGGCGAATTTCTTGTGCGTGCTCACGGGGGTGGTATCCATGAAGAGGAGGCTCGACGTGGTTGCGAGCCAAAGCAGGGAACGCGAAACCATGGACCAAGGAGGTCAACGATGAAAGAACAACGACGGCAGAATCGATTCCAGTGCGACATGCTCCTGAACAAGGTGGAGGGCGGGCACACCAATGTGTGTCGGGCCACGGACCTGTCTCTGGGCGGGATTCGGCTGGAGCGAGTGGCCGAGTCCCATCAGGGTCAGGGAGAGCAGGTACAGCTGCAGTTTGCGCTCCCCGGAGATGAGGATCCGATCTGGGTGGCCGGGACGAAGGTTCACGAGCAAGACGGACGCGTGGGCGTTCGATTTACGAATATCTCTCATGCGCACTTTGTGAAGCTGCGCAACTGGGTACGGGATCACGTGTTGGATCAGAGCTTGCCGGAGTTCTCGGCCTGAGCTGCAAGAGTTCCTTCCCGCTGCGGAGGAAAGCAAAAGGCCCCGCCGAGGTGACTCGGCGGGGCCTTTTCTATGGTGAGTCAGAAGCTCAGGTGCGCTTCTTCATCCCGAAGTAGCCGATGGCCAGACAGACGACCCCGTTCAGAGCCAGCCAGGCCCGGTCGAGGATGCCGCCGTAGCCGGGGATCAGGGCCACGTCGGAGGTCATCATGTAGGCTTCGGTGAAGCAGAAGGCGGCCATTCCGAGGGCGATCCCGGAGGCCAGGGCCCGGCCCAGGGGCCGGGAGGCCAGGAGGGCGTAGCCGACCAGGGGGATCAGGAAGCTGGCCAGGATGGGGTTCTGCTCGGCGCCGAAGCCGAAGAAGATGATGTCTGCCTGTGCGAGAGGCCGACCGAGGACGCCGACGACGGCTCCCAGGGCTCCGCCTGCGGGCAGGAGCAGGGGCAAGAGATAGACCCCGGCGGCGACGGTGGAGGCGGCCCCGAAGAGGACAGCGATCTCTCTGGTGCCGGCTTCCAACATATGACGGCGCCGCAGGCCGATCAGGGTGAGCAAGACCAGGGCGATGGCGCCGCCGAAGCGGGTGTTGCCCTGGGTCTTGACGGCCTTCTCGACGGCCTTGTCGACCTGAAGGAGCCCGGCGCCGTACCGCTGATGGTACTCATCGGCGCTGTCGTAGTGCTCCTTCATGGAGTCGTCGGCGGTGGCCTGGAGGATCTTTTTGACCTTCTTGGGGTTGGTGATGCCCGTGGCGATCACCATGGCGGCGGCGGCGGCGACGTGGGGGCTGGCCATGGAGGTGCCCATGTAGAGGGCGAACTCGTGCTTATCGGTGCGCCCCTTGGGGTGGGTCTCCTGCATGATGCCGTCGGGGCGCCCGTCGCCGTTCTGGTCGACCCGGGTGTTGCCGCCGGGGGCGGCGATATCGACGAAGTCGCCCCACTGGGAGTAGAAGGTGGTCCGCTGGTCGTACTGGGTGGCCGCCACGGCGAAGACTTCTTTGTAGGCGGCGGGGTAGCTGGGAGAGTTGCGGCCGGAGTTGCCGGCGGCGGCGACGATGGTGACGCCTTTCTTGTCGGCGTACCGGACGGCGCTCTTCATGACGAGGCTGGGCAGGGGACCGCCGAGGCTCATGTTGATGACCTGAGCGTCGTTGTCGGCGGCGAATCGGATGGCGGCGGCGATGTCGGCGACGGAGCCGAAGCCCTGACTGTTCAACACCCGCAGGGGCATGATGGAGGACTCAAAGGCCAGGCCGGCGACGCCGTAGCCGTTGTTGGTGGCCTGGGCGATGGTGCCGGCCACGTGGGTGCCGTGGCCGTGGCCGTCGAAGACGAAGTCGGTCTTATCGACGAAGTCGTAGCCGGGGACGGTGCGGACGCCCCGCATGTCCTGACCGACCCGGATGCGACCGTCGTCGGAGTCGGCGACGGTGACGCCCGTGTCGATCACGGCGACGACGACGTCGCGGCCGCTGGAGACATCCCAGGCTCGCTGAGCGCCGACCTGATCGAAGTTCCACTGGAACTGGAAGAGGGGGTCGTCGGGGACGAATTCTTGAATGCGATACTCGAAGTTCTCTTCGATGTGCTCGATGAACCCCTCGGGAGCGCTGGCTCTCAGGCAATCCTTGACGTAGGGGACGGCTCCCTCTTCGACGCGTGCCAAGAAGATGTTGGCGTCGTCGCTGTAGGTGCTGTGGAGGAAGGCGTCGAGGCCGACGGAGCGGGTGAACGCCAGGATCTCCTCGTTGGAGAGGCGATCGTCGAAGTCCAGGATCACCTCGTCCCACAGGGGGTTGGTGTCCATGACGTAGAGGTCGTGGGGGATCTCGTCTAGGCCGGTGATGTCGACGGCCGGGACGTTCTGGGTCGTCGGCGTCTCACCGCCGAGGCAGGCCTTCCAGGGCTCCTTGGGAGCGATGGTGGGCTCCTCGGCAGAGGCGACCGTGGCGAAGGCCAGCACCGCGCAGGCGGCAAGCGAGGCGCTGGTTCCAAAAGTGAGAGATCGAATCATCCTGAAAAGTCCTGGTCTGGAGACAGGTCACGCTCTGTGCAACGAACGTAACCACCGGGTGCATTCCCGACAAAATGGGAACCCGGAAGAGGTAGTATATCGAATCACTCCATCTCGGCCAAATCGATGGCGGCGATCGCTTCTTCGATGGCCGCGGCCCGCTCGGCGCCGCGGGCGCGGGAATACTCGGCGACGGAAGGGAACTTCTCGCAGAAGGCGGTGAAGTATTTTCGGGAGAGGTAGAGCACGTGGCAGTCCGTGGTGGTGATCGCCGTGGCTGGGCTGGGCCGAGGATCGACGAGCCCGATATCGCCGAAGACCTCGCCGGCTTGCAGGGTGCCAATGGTCAACTCCCAGTCGTCGTCAGAGCAGACGATATCCACTTTGCCATCGAGGAGGACGTAGAGCCCGGGGCTGGTCTTGTCCTGACGGACGCAGACTGTTCCCGGAGGGAGTTTCAGGCCCATCAATCGATCCGGAAGGGCGTCGGGGACGTCGAGATCGACATTTTGGAACATCGGGTGACGGTGGAAGATCCCCTCGGTCAGGGCGTGACGACGTAGGGTGGCTAGGCGGTTGGGGAAGTCGGGAAACTCCTCGCTGATCTGGGCGATGGCGGCGGCGGTCAGGCGCAGGCACTCGCTGCCCTTGTGGCTGACCACGGTGTGGTTGGCGTCGGGGGCGTCGGGGCCGAAGGCGTTGAGACCCAGCATGGAGCCGGCGGGGATCTTCATGGGTTCGTCGAGCTCGGTGATCAGGAGATCGGGGCTGACCGACCAGATCAGGTCTCCGGCGCCGCTCTGGGCGTTGAAGACCGGTTGGGCCTTGGCGAAGATCTCGTACTCCACGAGATCCAGGAGGCGCCGGAGGGTCTTGGGAGGCAAGAGGCTGAGCAAGGGCAGGGCGGGAAGCGCCCCGGGTCGTTCGGCGGTCCCTTCCATATCGGTGGCTCTTTGAAGGGCTTGCTGGAAGAGCTCGTCGAGCTCCCCGTCGTCGGCGACCTGGTCCTGCAACTTTCCGGCCGGGCGGGGCAAGTCGGCTTGCTGGCGCCCCCGCTCCAGGAAGGGGCTCCGCACGGAGTAGAGGGTCGTGAAGTGATCCAGGAGCTGGGTCGACGAGGGGTTGAGGGCTTGCATCTGCTTGATCGCGGCCAGGGCCCGGGTGGGGTAGCCGGAGTTCGCGTAATGTTTGGCGACGATGCTGTAGACCTCGACGGCTTCCTTCTTGCGTCCCACGGTGGCGAGCAAGAGCCCGGCGCGCTCCCGAAGGGGCGACGGGTCGGGGAGTCCGTACCAATTGTTGAGGATGAGCTGTAGCGCCCGGCGATGGTCCTCGCCTTCGATGGCTTCGTCGATCAGGTTGAGCAGGTCAAGCAGGCGGGTGAGCACCATGGAGGACCCTCGGGTAGAGAGGTAGGGAGGAGAAGTCGTCCCGAGAAGTGTAAAAGAGGAACGCCCGGGGCACAACCGATCAGGTGGCGGGATCATCGTGGCGGAGGCGAGCCCGGTCGGGGGGGACGGGCCAGCCCTCGAGGACCAGGGGGAGATCGACGCCGAGGGTCTCGTAGCGCTGGCGAGCCTCCTGCTGGTGACGGCGGCCATCGGCTTCTTC